>NZ_JBHSUF010000023.1:0-74178 GCF_042660575.1 Nocardiopsis tropica | reverse complement strand
CTTCTCTGTGTCCTTCAAGGATGGCGGCTTCTCCGGTGGTGATGTTCCATAGCCGTGCGGTGCCGTCGTTGCTGCCGGTGGCGAGGGTGGTGCCGTCGTGGTTGAAGGCCACCGAAGTCACGTCTTCTCTGTGTCCTTCAAGGATGGCGGCTTCTCCGGTGGTGATGTTCCATAGCCGTGCGGTGCCGTCGTTGCTGCCGGTGGCGAGGGTGGTGCCGTCGGGGCTGAAGGCTACGGCATTCACCCCATAGCCGTTGTGGGGGAGGGTTTCAGCGAGGGTGGGCGGGTCTGTGGTGATGTCCCACAGCTGCGCAGTGCTGTCATCGCCCCCGCTAGCGAGGGTGGTGCCGTCGGGACTGAATTCCACATGCTCAACGTTGTTATCGGAGAAGGGTTCAGTGGCGGGCTCATCGGTGGTGATGTCCCATAGTCGTGCGGCACTGATGTGCGTGAAGAATTCAGTGACGGAGTTTTCGGTGACGTCTCGGGTGACGGTTGTGCTGTCGTGGCTAGCGGTGGCGAGGGTAGTGCCGTCGGGGCCGAAGGTCACGTCTTCGAGGTCTATGGCATGGGTATCAATGGTGCGGTTGCTGCTCTTGTTTTCCAGGTTCCGCAGGTGTATTTGCTGACCGGCAGCGATGGCTAGCGTATGATTGTTTGGACTGAACTCCACAGCGTTCACCACCCTGCCGATCGGTATTACGTCATCATCGAAATAGAGCACCGAGATGGTTCCCATGAAAAGCACTGCTGCTGCGAGGGCGCCCGTGTCATGCAGCCATGGACGAACCCGGGAGCGGGATCGACGAATGGCGCTGTGCCCGTGAGGGGTGAAGACTCGGGGCTGAGATGAGTCTAGAACTGAGGCCCTTTGCTCGGCGAGGTGCGTGCGCAGCAGTTCATGGCGGAGTTGGTAAGCGGGGCCTACCTGGCGAAGAACTCCTTTTTCGTGCGCTGTACACAGGAATCGCATCAAGCGCCAGGGAAGCTTTCCCTGGCAAGCGAGCCATAGCCGGGCGATCGTGTATGACAGCCATGTCGATCCGGACCCTACTACGACCACCATCATGATCAAGAGACCGATCCCAAGACCGAATGCCCAGTTGCGCTCGAGAAGGGTGCCCGCTAATGCAGTTAGCACTCCGCTCGCCAGCGCTGCTGTCAGGAGCGATGTGCGATCACCGCGGAGCAGAGACAGTGGCGAGTTCGCCTTGTGTTCCTCGACGGGCACCGCTAGCCATCGGCCGATGCCCGTGGGTATACCGATTATGGTGGCTAGGGAGAAATAATCTATTATACTCCAGGTCTGGCCTTCAGAATTTCCATTTATTAGCGTAGGTGCGAACCATACTGCTGCAAACGTCAGGCCCAGGATCATCCCTACCATTAGGCTGGGCGGGAGGTGGCGCATAATTGGGGTGCTGCTTTTTGGGGCACCCGCACGAAATCCCGTAAAGTTAATAATCAGTGTCACCTGAAGCGCCAAAATGGCGGCAATAATAGCAGCCAGCCATGCCTGGCTGTCGAAGGTCCTTAGTTCAAAGAGTGCCATTGCGATGGTGTGGGATATGTTGCTCGAAAACCTTTGGTCAGATATCCACCCGCAGAGAAGGATGAGGGAGCTGAGAAGGCACAATATGGTGGCCAAGGATCGAATATCAGAAAACGTATCTCTGAGTGCGCTGAGTCGACCGCTCTGGACCCCAGGTTGATCGGATAATTCGATGGAACGTGCAGTACGTAACCCACCTAAAATTCCCACGGTGGCGCCTACTATAGCCCCTGTAATAGCATCAAAATAGAGGATGAGTAGGATCGATCCGCACATCATTGACACAAGGGTTATGGTCGAGATGAGCATCCAGCGTGGAACAGCTCGAGCCAGGTGCCACCATTCGAAGTTGGGTCCGCCTTTCTCCTGTAGGTGGCGTGACAAGAACGAAAGCCAGTCTTTGGCTTTTTTGTGATCATCATCTGTGAATACCGTCGGAAGGTACTCTTCGAGGAGATGGTTCGTTATCTGCGGTGTCGTGGTGAACTCGGTGAGCTTTTCAGGGTCCCTGATTGATGGTCGGTAGACCGAACGGGCCAAGCTGATCATCAGTGGGGTGGACAAGGCCTGGGCGAGTGGCCCGGAGGGTTCCTTGCGCATCTGTTCGATGACCGCGCTCCAACGGTGGGTGTTCGCCACCTCCGCCTCGGTCAGGTAAGCGATGGTGTCCTCGACCTGGATGGGTTCGATGTCTACCACGGCCGCGTGGGCCAGGGCACCACGGTCCTGGACAGCCTGTTCGTATTCTGCGCTGCGGCAGGTGAGCACCATCCGTAGACCGATTTCCGCCGCGCGATCCAGATCGGCGAGCGCTGTGCTCAACACGGGGCGGGGCATCTCGTCCAACCCGTCCAACACCGGGACGATGTGACGGTTCAGGAGCAGAGTGGTCACCTGCTGCGGGCTGAAGCTGCCCTTCACGAGGAAATCGGGGTAGTCCTGGGCTATGCGTCGGGCACACCAGGCCTCGATCCGCTCGGCCGGATCCCACCCGGCCACCGACAACAGCACCGGCACCGGTCCCGGGTCCGTGTCCTGTTCGATGAGGGCCAAGGTGAACAAGGCCGCCAGAGTGCTCTTGCCCGCTCCCGGGGGACCGAGTACGACCAGTTGTCGTCGTGACATGTCGTGGAACGCTGTAGCCAGAGCGTGCGCCGAGCTCAGGTCCCCGGCTGTTTGGACCAGTCCCCCGTGCAAGAGCTCGGTATCTAGCTGTTCGGTTTCCGCATAGGCCCGCTCGACGGGGACCGAAGTCGGTCGCCACCGCAACCGTAGGGGGTTCGGCCGACGCAAACCCTGGCGGGATGTCTCGTTCTGCCACTGCGCTTGGACCTGGGTGCGCAAGCGGTTCAGCGCCGGGTGAAGGGAGGCCGAACCGCGTGTTCTCTTCCACAGGAGCCACCCGATAACGAGTAAGCCGCCAGCCAGGATCGCTCCCCCCGCGGCGACCGCCAGGGGATTCCCGGAGCCGATGCTCCACACGACTACTGCCAGGGCGAGGGTGGCGGCAAAGGCAATCAGGGCGCCAGTGACAGGCCAGAAGAGGCTGGGGCGTTGGGGGGAATGAAGGTGGATGTCACCGTGAATGCTCCCGACCTGTATTACCGTGCCTGAGGTGGCCCCTGTTGCCTCGTTGCGCACAGTCGGGCGAGAGGATGCCCGCTTTTCCGGATCGGGCATCTACTGTTCCTCCATGTTGGTCACGCCCAAAGACTGGGGGACGTCCCGACGGCGATCGGGAGTGGAATAGGGACGGTGCTGTCACAACGACAGCGGCACTGCCGGCCATGGCGACGAAGACCGGAGCTGCGATGGTGCCGGTGATCATCGCCGCCTCGAAGGGCGCGCCCGGCCTCTGCCGGTGGACCCTTCACAGAGGCGCGGTGCGCTGTCCAGGACTACCGGGGCCATGCTCGTTACCGCTAAGACCTACTCGGTCTTGTCCGTGGAGCTGATTATGGCGCTCGATCCCCTACGGGGTAAGGAGTTTCGGTGAAAACGGCCGCATGTGGCCGGTGGGGCCGTTCGGCACGTGAGGGCCGATGGCGCGCGTGGGGGCGGCTGTGGGGCTCTGGTGGGCGGACGCGGGGGCGTGCCCGGCTCCGGCCCGCATGGTCACGGGACGGCAAAGTGCTCCGGGAGGACGACTCCCACCTGCACCCACCTTGTACTGGGGAGCACACCAGGAGCACACATGGGCCCCAAACACGACGAGGACTCCTCGCGGAGTCCTCGAACACCCCGTATGACCTGGGGTTTTGTGGCGCGCCCGGCAGGATTCGAACCTGCGGCCATCGGATTGGAAGTTCGCTGGTTACGTGCTGTGGCGTATCGCTACGTACCGTTTCATGCCATCCCATCCGATCCGCTGTGTCGGCCTGGGCCATGTCATGCCGCGTGGTGTCGTTCCGGTCCGGAACTGCGGAGCACGAACGGAGCACACACAGGCCGACGGCGGCGTCCGATGGCACCTCGCGAGGTCCAATCGGGTGTGGTTCCGATTCTGCGGTAGGACCGTTCGGTCATCCGTGTTGTCGGACAGGAAGGAGAATGCCGTTATGGCAACTGTTTCCTCTGCCTCGATGCTGGTGGCTGCGGCGGCTCGTACTCGACTTCGTCCTCTGGGTCTTCGGCAACACGGCCGATCCCGATTGTGGTTGGATGACCGCGGCTGGTGGCTGGGGCTTGTGGAGTTCCCCTCTCCTCGATGGAGCCAGGGCAGTGGGCTGCACGTCGGAGCGATGTGGCTGTGGCAGGACGTGGACCACTTCACCTTCAACGTCAGTGAGCGGTTGCGCGGAGCTGCGGACTACCGTGATGACGGGCAGTTCGCGCCGGTCGCGGAGGAGCTTGCCTTTCTGGCGCGAGAGCGGATAGAGGAACTGCGGTGCAAGTTTGTTGATCTGGCTTCGGTAGGGAGGTATATGGCGGTGCAGCCCATCGGGCGTGAATTGGTGTGGGAGCCGTGGAACGCGGGGATCGTGGCGGCACTGGCCGGTGACACCGCGGTGGCTCAGAAGCGGCTCTCAGCAGTCCTGAGGGAGGATCCCCTCGTTCCCTGGATAGACGAGGCTCAAGGGGCAGCGCGAGAACTGCTGCACATGGTGCATGACCAGCGAGCTGTTCGGGATTGGGTGGTGGACCGCGTCTCGTCGTGTCGGCAACGTCTGGCTCTGGAACCCCCGAAGCCTACGGAGGAAGCGCTCGCCAGAATCTTCTGAGCAAGGAAACTAATTGCGGCGAAGGTGTGGGACTCGAGACGGGAGTTTTGGTGATTGTGTGTATCGGGATCGCCTCCCGTCACTCAGGTGAGCGGCGAGTACAGCGACTCATGACCGCTTCGTCATGGAAGTTATGACTGGCCGGTCATGGCCCCCTGTGTGTGACCTGGCCACAGTGGGCGCATGGATGTACTTCAAGAAGATCTCTGCGCTCTGACGCGGCTCGGCTCGGGCAGGTGCGCCGATGGTGGCTGACCTGCTGACTCAACGGCTGGATGCCGACCACTGGGGCTTCAAAGCCGCCCGGCTGAGCGAAGTCACCCAACTCGGGCTTCCGGTGCCGCCCGCGTTGTGCCTTCGGGCCGAGGACCTGTCGCGAGCGGCGGCCGAGGCGGTGAACGCGACCATAACCTGGCTCCGCCTGTACCGGCCCCGCCGCGTGGTGCTTCGGACCAGCGCACACGAGGACCTGGCGGAAAGCGCGCAGGCGGGCCGCACCGCCTCCCTGCTGAACTGTCCTCCCGATGCCTCGGCTCTGCTGCGCACCATCGACCAGGAGCTCCTCACCACCGAGAACCTCGGCGGTGGCAGCGGGGCCTGCATCATGGTGCAGGAACAGATTGAGGCGCCCCTCTATGGCGTGGCCTTCTACGAGGACGGCCACCTGACGGTGGAGGCGGCCCGGCACACCGAAGGCATCACCGCCGGCCGTCCGCCTCAAACACGCGCTCGGGTGGAGGGGAACCGCTTCCACCTCACGACCCAGGAGTCGCCCATCCCGGGGATGCTGCTGACCCGTCGCCTGCTCCAGAGCTGCCGTCTCCTGCACGAGCACTTCGGCTTCGGAGTCGACGTGGAGTGGGCGTGGACCGGCGCTGCGGTCGTCGTGCTCCAGATCCGCCCGATCACCAGGAGCCTCCTGGAGTGCGCCGCATGAACGCGATGAGCAAACTCGACACCATGACAACCCTGCGGAACCACGGGCTGCTGCGCATGCCCGTCCAGGTCTACCGCAGCCCGGGGCGGGTGACGGCCCGAATGATCCGTAGCGACGTGGGCACCGACGAGGCCCTTGTCGTCCGGACCGGCGCCGAGACCGAGGAGCGGAACCTGCCGCGTCTGGTCGGCGCGGACGCCGAAACTGCGGCGGCGTGGATCAACGAGCTGCCACCGTCATTGTCCGCGTTGGTCCAGCCCTACGACCAGGTGCTGTTCTCCGTCGAGCTGGCTGTCTACGACGGCTTGGAGATAGCTGAGATCATCCCCGGTATCTGGGAGCTGGACAACCAGCTCACCCCGGTCATGTTCGGTGTCCAAGGTGATCGCGTCGACCTCACGGCTCTCGACACCGGAACCGCTCAGGCGGCGAGGTTCCACGACCTCCTCCGTGGCCTCTACGAGAGCTCCGCCGAGGTGGACGACTGGCAGGTCGCCATGGTCGTGGAGTGGGTCCGCGGCCGTCGCCGCGACCTGGCCGCTCTGCTCCGGGGCCTCGGTCATTCCTTCGGGCTCAAGCTGCACTACTCCACCCGCTTCGGGCTCTCCCCGCAGAACCTCCGCAGCACAGTGCCCCACCGCGAGACCTGGACGCGGAACCAGAACACACCCAGCCCTGCGGTCGCGGTCCTGAGCTCGACGAACGGACCGATTCCCGGCGGTCCGCTACTGCTCGACGTGTCCCTCGCACGTGAACAGCACGCCCAGCTCACCCGCTTTCTCAGCCGCCTGCGGGAGGCGGGGACCAGCAAGGTCTACCTGCGTTCCGGACTGCTCTCCCACCTGGCCATCAACCTCCGCGAGGCCGGAATCACCGTGAGGAGCGCCCATGGGTGAGTTCTGGGTGGTCGAAGGCATCGACGGAGCAGGCAAGAGCCACCTCCTGTCCCGCCTCACCGACAGCACCCGCGAAGCGGTTGTTCTCCGCAAGGACACCCTCCCCACGTCAGGCGACCCCCGGGCGGACGAACGCCTGTCAGCGATGCACCGCCTCACCTGGGACTACGACCACGTCGAACCCGTGTGGCACTACCCGGCCCGTTACTGGCTGTACACCCTCGCCGCCTGGTACGAGCTGTTCCACCACGTCCACGTGGCACCCGCGCTCTCCTGCGGCCGTTCCGTGGTGGTCGACGGTTGGTACTTCAAGCACCAGGCCCGGATGGCGCTCTCCGGCGACGAGCGGCTGGAGGACCTGGCCGCGCGGGTGTTCTCGGCTCTTCCCCAACCGGACCACATCGCCAAGCTGTCCACCCCTGCATACCTGGCCGCGGCCCGCCGCCACGGAAACTCCAAGCCCTCCGAACACGGAGTCTTCGTCACCGGTGAGGCGACCACGTCCGCGCGGAGCTTCACCGACTACCAGACCCGCACCGATCTCGCCCTGGGCACCCTCCTCGCCGCCCACCCGGCTCCCGTCCACACCGTGGACAGCGGATCCGGTGCCGAGCACCTGATGTCCCTTCTCCGCAAGAAGGCCGCGCCATGACCACCACCGCGCCCGCGGTCGTTCCCACCGGTCACACGATGGGGGAGCGGCTGGCCGACTACGTGCTCCCCAAGGTCCCGGTCGACCTGCTCACCGCCACCAACGGCCGGGCCTGGGTCTACCCGAACCGCTCCCTGTCCTTCCTCCTCGGCGGGGACAAACGCGAGGGGAAACGGTTCAACTGGCGCCGTCCCTACTTCACCGTCGCCGACCGGGTCCTGCACTGCGTGGTGCCGCCGGGCCGCGACTACGCCCACCACTACACCCAGCTCATTCGCGCGGCCTGCGCACTCACCGGGCTCCCCGCCGACGTCACCACGGAACCCCCGACACCGGGACAGGGCCTGGAGTTCATGGACCACTGGCTCCCCGCACACCTGCCCGCCAGCGACCGGGTGATCCTCGGCTACGTCGAACCCCTCCTCCGCGACCGCACCACCGCCTGGGCCCACCGGCCCGGGTTCGGCTGGCGCACCGCCCGCGTCGGCAACACCACCGCCCTCCTCCTGGGCTGCGAGTTCAGCTTCTGGGGCGACCTCGCCGGAGACCTGGTCACCGCCCTGGTCGCACACGGGCACACCGGGGGAGTGGTCTACGTCGGCAAACTCGGCGGGCTCCAGCCGGACATGGCCCCCAACACCCTCGTCGTCACCGGCACCACCACCCGCATCGAGGGCCGCCATCTCACCTGGAACAGCGCCTTGGACCTCGCCCAGGCGCCCGCCACCCTCCGCTCCGGCGTACGGCATGCCACCGTTCCCAGCGTGCTGGACGAAACCCGCACCTGGTTCGAGGCCCACAGGGCGGACTTCGACGTCGTGGACCCCGAGATCGGCCACATGGCCCGCGCCGCCACCACCGCCGGCGTCACCTTCGACTACCTGCACATCGTCACCGACAACCTGTGCGGCACCTACGAACACGGCCTCTACGGCGAGCGCGCCGCACCTGTGGCCACCGGGCGCCGCCGCTGCCTGCACGACATCGAGACCATCCTGCACCGGAGCCTGGCATGACCATCACCGCACCCGTCACCGTCCTCGGCCTGGACTGGAGTGCACCGGACACACCGCGTCTGCGCACCACCGACCCCGCCGCCCCCGACGGCAGCCAGCTCCTCCCCCTCCTGGACGAGCACACCTTCCGCGTGGACGGCGACGAGCGCTACTGCGTCGGCTGGTTCGACCTCACCGGCCCCGAGGGCAGGCACGTGCGGTGCCGCACCGGCGAAACCGTCACCAGGGGACGACAGTGCCGACGCTGCCAGTACAAGGAAGGCTTTGTCGCAGCCCACCAGGCCCACCACAACCCGCACGCTCTGCCGGACAACATCCGCGACTACCTCCAGCAGCCGCACTGGCTCTACCTCGACGTCTTCGCCAACGGGATGACCAAGGTCGGCACCGCCGCCGAATCCCGCCGACGCAGCCGCCTGGCCGAACAGGGCCCCGTCGCCGCCGTCTACATCGCGCGCACCTGCGACGGAATCGCCGTCCGAACCCTGGAGTCCGCCGTCTCCCGACACCTCGGCCTGCCCCAACAGGTACCGACCCGCCGCAAGGTCCTCGGCCTCCAGAACCGGGTGGACACCGCCGTGCTCACGACCCGGCTCACCGAACTCGCCGCCGAGGTCACCTCCTACCTGGCCACGATCACCGCGGACCAGCCGGGCACCGAGGTGTTCCCCGACCCGGAACCGTGGGCCCGCCCCGCGTGCGCCACGACCGTCTTCGACGCCGCCCCGGTCCTGGCCCACCCCGCAGACCTCACCGAGGGCACCCACCACCTGCGCGTCACCGGAGCCAGCGGACCCGTCGCCCTGTTCACCACCGAACCAGGACCCGACGCCGCCCGATACTGCGCCGACCTCACCGCGCTCATCGGCTGCCGACTCGTCCCCGTTACCCCCGAGGACGCGCCCACCAGTGCCCCGACCTTGTTCTGAACCCGGCCCTGCCCGCGAAAAGGAGATCCGTGGACGACACCCTGCGCGAGATCTGCACCTTCTGCTGCGAAGTCGAAGGAGGCGACGACTCCAACCTCTTCTACGACCTGGGCCTGGCACGCGCCCGCTCCGACTACGTGGTCCACGAGACCGACCACTTCGCCGTCATGCCCTGCATCGGCGCCCTGACCGACTGGTACCTGCTCATCGTCTCCAAGCGCCACACCCTGTCCGTGGGCTGGCTCGATGACGCCGAACGTGCCGACCTGCGCACCCTCATCCCGCAGGTCACAGACTTCGTCCGCAGGCGCAGCGGCCTGGACAGCCTCGTCTTTGAACACGGCAGCCTCGACTTCCGCGACAAGGGAGGCGCCTGCTACGACCACACCCACATCCACGTCGTGGCCACCGACCGCGACCCCCAGGCCTTTCTCAGCCAGATCCCCGCACCAGTCACCATGCGTCCCTGCCCGGACTGGATCGGTGCCGCCCGCCACCTGGTGGAGGACCGACAGCGCTCCTACCTCGCCCTGGGCACACCCGGACAGGACTGGATCGGCACCGCCACCGGAGCGCCCTCACAGTTCTTCCGCCGCTGCCTGGCCTCCTGGATGGGAGCTGAGGAAGGCGAATGGGACTGGCTCACCTTCCCCCAGACCGACCGGGTCCAACGCATGA
Organism: Nocardiopsis tropica; assembly: GCF_042660575.1. NCBI lineage: Bacteria > Bacillati > Actinomycetota > Actinomycetes > Streptosporangiales > Nocardiopsidaceae > Nocardiopsis > Nocardiopsis tropica. The sequence continues at coordinate 64,297 of NZ_JBHSUF010000023.1, read as the reverse complement.
GCAGTCTCCTTGCCGCGGGCTGACACCCAATCCCCGCTCACGAAGGCGGAACCGGCGCCCCGGCGTAGGCTGGGGCGCGTGGTTCACACCGAGGACTTCGTGCGGCGCGCGACCCGTGCCGTCCACACCGCCGCCGACTCCATGGGCCTCACCCCAACCCAGGAACCCGAGCTGATCCGGGCGGGGGAGCGGGCCGTGTTCCGCCTCGACGGCGGCAGGGTGATCGCCCGCGTCGAGCGCTCCGCCGGCCGGACCCCGGAGGCCGACCGTGAGGTGCGCGCCGCACGCTGGCTCGCCGACCAGGGGATGCTGGTGAGCCGCCCCCTCCCGGGTGAGCAGCCCGTCCCGGCCGAGGGTACCGTCGTCACCCTCTGGGAAGGGGTGGACGGAGAGTGGACCGTCCCTCGGGAACTGGCCGTGCTCCTGGGCTTCCTGCACCGGCTCGTCCCGCCACCCGGCCTGGACCTACCCGACCTCGACCCCTTCGACCGGATTCGCGAGCGCATCGACACCGCGCCCCGGCTCACCGGTCCCCAGCGCGACCAACTGCACAGGGTCCACCGCGACCTGGCCCAGCGACTTCCCACGGTGCGTCCCGTCCTGGGACGACACGTCATCCACGGCGACGCCAACATCGGCAACGTGCTGGCCACCGACCACGGGGTCGTGCTCTTCGACCTGGACGGCATCTGCTGGGGCCCGCCCGAATGGGACCTGGTTCTGACCGCCCTGTACCGGGACCTGGGCTGGCACACCGACGCCGAGTACGCCGACTTCTGCGACGCCTACGGCTTCGACGTCACCGCCTGGGACGGTTACCCGCTCCACAAGGCGGTCCGCGAGCTGCGCATGACCACCTGGCTCGCGCAGAAGGGCGGCGAGAGTCCCGAGATCGACGCCGAGATCGACCGGCGCGTCGCCGACCTGGGTGATCCCGGGCGCCCCCGGTCCTGGCACCCCTACTGACCGGCGGCCACCACGGCGTGCGCCTGTCGCAGGAACCGCGCCGCCCCGGGCTGGTCCCGGTGAGGGAGTACCTGCTTCGCGAAGTCGTCCAGGTACCCGGCGCACCGCGCCGACGAGGTCGCCTGGACCAGGGGGACCGCCTGCTCACCGATGTGGCTGGCCTCCTCCACCTCACCCTGGCCGAGGACGGCCGCGGCCAACACCAGGCGGGTGAACACCCGGCTGCGCGCGTACTCGTCGCCGATGGAGGCGGCCAGGCTCTGCTCCGCCAGGCGGCGGGCGACGTGTGCGTGTCCGAGGTCCCGGTGGCAGTGCGCGACCTCGTCGGAGTACTCCGAGTGGTCGAAGTACCTGATCCACTCGGGGTCCGTGTCGGGTTCGCGGCTTCCGAACGCCCGCTCGGCCTCGCCCATCGCCCGGAAGCAGTCGCTCTTGTCCTTGCGGGCGGCGTGGGCACGTGCCTCCATCATCAGGAACTGGGAGCGCATCGTCGCCGTCGCGCGAGTTCCAGCACCGGTGAGGGCAGCGCGCGCCAGGTCGCGGGCCTCGGCGTGAGCGCCCAGGTAGTTGGCCTGGTGGCTCATCGCGGACAACACGCTCGCCCCCAGCAGCCGGTCCTCGGCGTGCGTGGCCAGGTCCAGGGCCTGGACGAAGTACCGGCGGGCGGCGCCGTTGCGCTGGGCGTCGTAGGACATCCAGGCGATGGAGAGGACGAACTCGGCCGCCACCGTGAACAACGACCGCCGTACCGCTTCCGCGTGCGACTGCCGGAGGAGGGGGACGACGGTGTCGTTGAGGTAGTGCACCGCCGTGGTCCTGGCGTTCTCGCCACCGAACCGGTTGTCCAGAGCGCCGAACGCTGCGGTCGCGGCCCGGACCGCCGCCACAGGGCCCCCGACAACCGCGTCGCCATCCTGTGAGGAGGCATCTCGCACGAGCCACGAGAGCACCGCAGCACTCATGGCCGAGGCTGTCGGCCCCTCGTCCATCCCCGGTACGTCCAGGGCGTCCGCACGCGCCAGACGTTCGAGAAGAGAGGCCGTCCGCTCCGGGGACTCGTTCAGGCCCAGACCGAGTCCGGGCGGAACCGACACCATCTCAGGGGCGGGGATCCGAAAGCCCTGGGTGATGCCCTCGACGACGCGTCGAACGGTCGCGGGCCGGCGTAGCTCCCGCTGGCCGCTCAGGACCCGGGACACCATGGTCTGGGACAGGTCGCACATCCGCGCGATCGCGTCCTGCGCGAGCGTGGTGTGCCTCAAGAGCAGTCGGACCAGGGCGTTGGCGTCCTTCTCGGACACGGCACGCTGCACAGGGTGAAGGCGCCAGAACCGTGCGGGAACGCACGAGCAGTCGTCGGTCGCTCGGTTTCGGCCACAGTTGCCGCAGAACAAGGGTGCCTTCCACTCGGCTTCTCGGGGGCGGGCGGAGAAGTCCGAAGCCTACGGGTGCCACCGCCTGACAGACCATGACCGGCCTGTCATCACCACCATGCCCGCACCGTCATGGGGATGTCAGCGGTTTCTCCGGACAGTGGCCCCATGACTTCCACAACGCACCTCGAATTTCCCGACACCCGGCGGACACGAAGCAGGGAGGAACCGGGCTCCGCACCCATAACCGGGTCTTCGGGCAACTCCGGGTCCACGCGCCGGCACCTCACCGGTTCGTCCCCGGAACAGCTCGAAGCACAGGAAGGCACGGTCGGCGGCCCCGGTTCCAGGATCCGTTCCAGGTACGGGTCGAGCGAGTTCGGTGCGGTGTTGCCCCAACCGCGGGCCGATGACCCGGTGGGACACGGGTACACGGCATTCCAGGTGGTGCGGCTGGCGGTGTGGGCGGCCCGGGAGTGCCACTGGGTGAACGGCATGGCGATGACCGACCGGGCCGAGACCGCGTGGGAGGCCATCACCGAGCATCTGCGCCTGGTGGACCGGCGTCCGGAGGAGACAGAGCTGGTCGCCATCGGATGGAAGGCGATGAAGGCCCAGCACTACCAGGACCTCAAGACCCACGGCCTGGGCGGCAAGGACAAGGCGTTGGTGTCGCGGGCGTTCGTGCGCTACTGGACCAGCGCCTCGTTCCCGGCCCACTCCCACGAGGACCTCGTCGTGGACCGCCTCGCCCTGGCACAGATCTGGATCGCGCTCACCCCCGCCCACCGCCTGGTGCTCTCCGCGTTGGCCGAGCACCAGGACCGGCGCCGGGCCGAACAGGCGGTGAACATGGACTCCGAGGCGTTCACCCGGGCGCTGCGCCGGGCCAGGCGGGCGTTCTTCGCCCTGTGGCACGAGGGCGAGACGCCTTCGCGGATGTGGGGGTACGACCGGCCCGGGGCGCGGCACCAGAACGTGATGTACCTGGTGCGGTTGCGCAAGCAGCGGGCTCTGAAGCGCAAGGCCGCAGACACTGTCTCCCGCAGGGGACACCGGGCGCCCAGGGATCTGGGGGTGTCCGACAGGGAACTGCTGGCCCGTTGCGAGTCCGGGGCAACCTACGCGGCTCTGGCGCGGGAGTTCGGTGTCAGCGGGGAGCTCATCAAAGGCCGTGTGAACAAGGCGAGGGTTGACCGTGAGAACTCCTTCCCGGTCGGGGAGTAAGAGGGAGATTGTTGCCTTCGTCCAGGGAAAACGCTTCATCGGATTCACGGTCCGATAGGCCCGGGACGGCTCCACCCCCGTTCGGTGTCGGGCACGACCGCAGCCGTTGGCGTTGAACGGTAGGTGGAAGGCGTGAGGCGCTCTCACGGTCACCTGGAACTCTCCAGAGTGCCTGCTCGTGAGCCGCAGTGAAGTGGAGCGGGGCTGCCTCTGGAGGTCGTGTCAGTGCGTACGGGTCGGAGTTCGCGCGGCGCACCTGTCTGGAGGCGGCTCAGTCCGATGGGGCGCGACGGTTGGTGCTCCGGCTGAGGTGGTACTGCGGAGCACACCAGGAGCACACAGCACCCCCAAACACGACGAGGACCCCTCGCGGAGTCCTCGAACACCCCGTATGACCTGGGGTTTTGTGGCGCACCCGGCAGGATTCGAACCTGCGGCCATCGGATTAGAAGTCCGGTGCTCTATCCACTGAGCTACGGGTGCTCGATTCAATTGTCGCCCGCCAGGGCAGGTCGAGACCACGTTGTGACCCGTGGTTCCGGTGGGATGCTGCGCGCCGGGGCGGGGGCGGGGACGGCCGGTGGACCTACGGTCGGGCTGGGCCCGTGTCGTGGTGCCGCTGGAGTCCTGGGCAGACATTCTAGGGTATACGTGCGATGTCGCCCACACCTGGTCAAAGTCTGACCAACTACGGTGATTCGTAGTTGCTTCTCGTTACCACGCGGGTTCCACCAAATCGGTTGCTATGGGCCTCGTGCACCACGTTACCGGTGATTAACTCCGGGTGCGGTGCTGCGCTGCTGGCGTTTCGCGAAGTCCTGCGGGGTGTGTGCCGCCGTGCGGCGGCTGTGGCGGTTCAGAAGATCCACCACTGTCCCAGCAGGACCGACAGCGATACCCAGCCGACAAGCACCGGAGTCTCCCTCGCCGTCGACTGTAAGGTGCCCTGGGTGTATGGGCGAATACATTGCGTGGCAAACACATGTTTGCCTCGGTTTGGTGTCCGTTGGGGTTGCTGCTGACGCGGCTAACGTGGTCGGGTGCGATCTCTTGGACTGACGGCGGGGTTCCTGCTCGACATGGTGGTGCCCGACCCGCGGCGGGGGCATCCGGTCGCCCTGTACGGGCGTGCGGCGGGGCGGTGGGAGAGGGCGGTCTACCGGGACTCGGTCGCCTCCGGCGCTCTGTTCGCGGCCGGGGCGGTGACGCCCGTCGTGGGTGCGGGGCTCCTCCTGGAGGGAGCGCCGGCGACGGCGGCCGCGACCTGGGCCTCCCTGGGCGGGAGCATGCTGGGGCGCGAGGCCGGGCGGATCGCCGACGCCCTGGAGAGTGGAGACCTGGAGCGCGCGCGTGCACTGCTCCCGAACCTGTGCGGACGGGACCCCTCGGGGCTCGACGCGGCCGGGGTCGCGCGGGCGGTCGTGGAGTCGGTCGCGGAGAACACCTCCGACGCCGTCGTGGGCCCCCTGGTGTGGGGCGCGCTGGGAGGGGTGGCCGGGGTGGCCGGCTTCCGCGCCGTGAACACGCTCGACGCCATGGTCGGCCACCGGAGCCCGCGCTACGAGCGGTTCGGCGCGGCCTCGGCCCGCCTGGACGACGTGGCCGGGTGGGGACCCGCCAGGCTGACCGCGGTGCTGGCCGCGCTGGCGGCGCCCGTGGTCGGGGGCAGCGTGCGCGAGGCGTGGCGCGTATGGCGGCGGGACGGCGGCCGGCACCCGAGCCCCAACGCGGGGCAGTGCGAGGCCGCGTTCGCCGGGGCGCTGGGGAGGACGCTGGGCGGGGCCAACGTCTACGCGGGACGCGAGGACCGGCGGCCCACGATGGGGGACGGCCCCCCGCCGGGGGTCGGGGACATCCGGCGGGCGGTCCGGCTGGCGGAGGCGGTCGGCCTGGGCGCGCTCGCCGTGGCGGCCGCGACGGCGGCCGCCACGGACCGCGCCGGTCGGGGCCGCGGCGCTCAGGCGAGGTTGCGGGCGTAGTTCACCTGTTGGTGGATCTGGCCCACCACCGCCGGATGGGTCACCAGGATCGACGTCGTGTAGTGCTTGTCGTGCCCCTGCACGCTCACCTGGACGTGGCCGGTGGTCTTCTGCTCCTTGACGAGCAGGAAGAGGAGGCCCAGCAGGCAGGTCCACCAGAACACGAGGATCGCCACGACGACGGCCCAGGTGGGGGTGGTCCTCTCGGTGCGGCTCATGTCGTTCACCGTCCACACCGTCCCCCTGATCGGGAAGCGCCCGATCGGGGTGATCACGGTGCTCTGGGAGAACGCGATCTCGCCGACGGTGCCGAGCGGGACCTCGGCTCCGGGCGGGGGCTGCTGCCCCATGGGCTGGTAGCCGCCGGTGGGGGCGCCGTACGGCTCGATCACCCCGCCGTGGTGCTGTTCGGGGGGAAGCCCCCAGCCGGGTGTGTGGCCGTCGGGCTGGTGCCAGGGCTCGCCCGGGCCGGGGTCGGGGTACTGGTTCATGCCGCGATTGTGTCAAAGCCCGTGGGGGACGAGGACGGGGACGGCGGATCCGGTGTGCTCCCGTTCCCCGTCCCGCGCGCCGACAACCGGGTGGGCACGGGGACCCGCTGCGGCCGGTGGCCGGTTGTGGCCACGCCGCGGCGCCCGGTCCGCCCGTCGGGGCGGATCCCCCCGGGGGGTTTGCCCTGCGTGTGTCGCCGGTCACTCCAAACCCCGGATGTGCTCGCTCCGCCGGCCGGCCCGAGCGCCAAACATGAAACTCTTTCGCGATTTCCTTACCCGTGCGTAACATTCGCTGATCCATCGCCCGCACCCCCAGGTGGTGACAGCTCTTGTTCCCCTCACTCCGCCGACGGCTACGCACCGGCGCCTCGGGCCTCGCGCTGGCGGTGACGGCCGCCACCGCGGCCGCCCTCCCCGCGTCCCCGGCCCTGGCCGAACCCGAACCCCTCGCCGACTACTGCGCTCCGCAGGGATGCCGAGACATCCTTCCCCCCGGCCAGAACGGCAGCGCCACACTGGTCGAGATCCTCGGCCACCAGGTCTTCGGGACGCGGCCCGAGCACTCCTCCAGCCAGCTGGACATGTACGACAACCTCGTCCACCACTACGACGGACTCACGGAGGAGGGACTGGACGACTTCTTCGTCGACGCCTCCTTCGGGGTCGACCCCGGCGACGTGGACCGGCGGTACCAGCCGCGCGAGGACGTCACCATCACCCGGGACAAGAGCCACGGCATCCCCCACATCGAGGGCACCACCCGCGAGGGCACCATGTACGGCGCCGGGTACGCCGCGGCGGAGGACCGGCTCTTCCTCATGGACGTGCTGCGCAGGGTCGGCCGGGGGGAGCTGACCTCCTTCGCTGGCGGGGCGGAGGGCAACCGCGGACTCGAGCAGGACCTGTGGCGCACCGCCCCCTACACCGAGGAGGACAAGCAGGCCCAGATCGACCGGGTCGCCGCCGGGGGAGAGCGGGGAGAGCAGGCGCTCGCCGACGTCGACGCCTATCTCGAAGGGGTGAACTCCTACATCGAGGAGGCCGACAACGGCCGCTACTTCCCCGGCGAGTACGTCCTGACCGGGCACAAGGACGCGATCACCAACCGCGGGGAGATCGAGCCCTTCACCCCCACCGACGTGGTCGGCATCGCCGCCATGGTCGGCGGGATCTTCGGCGGCGGTGGCGGCGGCGAGGTCCAGGCGGCCGTCGTCCTCGCCAACTTCCAGGACCGCTACGGGGCGGAGGAGGGCGCCGAGCTCTGGCGGGCCTGGCGGATGGAGAACGACCCCGAGGCCGTGGTCAGCGTGGAGGGGGAGTTCCCGTACACCGGCACCCCCGAGTCCCCGGTCGGCGAGGTCGCGCCGGACCCGGGCTCCGTCGAGCCCTACGACATCGTCCACGACGAGCACGGATCGGCGGCGAGCGGTGAGACCGCGGAGGCGCCCGCGCCGCTCGCGGACGCGGTCGGAGGGCCCGAGGACGGGGCCGACGCCCCCACCGTCGAGGACCTGCCCCGGGAACAGCGGGACGAGCTGGAGCAGATGGTCGAGGACGGCGACCTGTCGGCCGCGGAGGGCGTGTTCAACGAGGGGGTGCTCCCCGAGGGCTTCATGGACCCGCGCGGCATGTCCAACGCGCTGCTCGTCTCGGGCGAGCACACCGAGAGCGGCAACCCGGTGGCCGTGATGGGCCCCCAGACCGGCTACTTCTCACCGCAGCTGCTCATGCTCCAGGAGCTCCAGGGGCCGGGCATCAGCGCGCGCGGCGCGTCGTTCGCGGGCGTGAGCTTCTACGTCCAGATGGGCCGCGGCGTCGACTACGCCTGGAGCGCCACCTCGGCGGGCCAGGACATCACCGACACGTTCGCGGTCGAGCTCTGCGAGACGGACGGCTCCGCCCCGAGCACCGCCTCGCGCGCCTACGTGGACACCTCGGGGGACTGCACCGCGTTCGAGGAGCTGAGCGTCACCAACGAGTGGTCGCCCACCGTCGCCGACGGCACCCCGGCGGGCGGGTACACGATGACGTCGCTGCGCTCCGAGTACGGGCTCGTGCAGTCGTTCGCCACCGTGGACGGGGCCCCGGTGGCGTTCACGTCCCTGCGCTCCACGTACATGCGCGAGGTCGACTCCATCATCGGGTTCCAGCGGTTCAACGACCCGGGCGAGGTCACCTCGGCCGAGACCTTCACGGAGGCCGCCGGCGACATCGGCTACGCCTTCAACTGGCACTACGTCGACGACGAGGACATCGCGTTCATCAACTCGGGCGCGAACCCGGTGCGCGTCGAGGGCACCAACCCCAACCTGCCCATCGACGCCTACTCGGCCGCGGGCTGGTCGGGCTGGGACCCGGCCACGAACAGCGCCGACTACCACCCCCAGGAGGACCACCCGCAGGCCGTCGACCCGGACTACATCGTCAACTGGAACAACAAGCCCGCGCAGGGCTACACCTCCGGCTGGTCGACCGGATCGGTCCACCGCGGCGACCTGCTCGACAGCCGGGTGGCGGCGCTGGTCGGCAGCGGGCACGAGTTCACCACCGCCTCCCTCACCGGCGTCATGATGGAGGCCGGGGTGGCCGACCTGCGCGCGCAGGAGGTCCTCCCGCTGATGCTGGAGGTCATCGACTCGGCCCCGGTGGAGGACCCGGAGCTGGCCGCCGCGGTGGAGGAGCTGCGGCTGTGGAACGAGGCGGGCTCTCTGCGCCGCGAGCCCCATCGCGACGCGGGGTACTACTCGTACGCCGACTCCATCCGCACGCTCGACGCGTGGTGGCCCCTGCTGGTCCGGGCGCAGTTCGAGCCGGAGCTGGGCGAGGACCTGTACACGCAGCTGACCAGGGCCGCCCAGACCGACGAGTCCCCCTCGGGCGCCACCGGCGGAGGAACCCCGGGAAGCGTCAACCAGGGGCAGCCGCACAAGGGCTCCTCGTTCCAGTACGGCTGGTGGTCGTACGTCGACAAGGACCTGCGGTCCGTCCTCGGACAGGAGGTCGAGGGGTCGCTGGGCGGCGCCTACTGCGGCGGCGGCGACCTGGACGCCTGCCGGACGGTCCTGCTGGACACCCTCGCCGAGGCGGCGGCCACCCCGGCGGGAGAGGTCTACCCGGGCGACGACCACTGCCCGGCGGGCGACCAGCTCTGCGCCGACACGGTGATCCACCAGGCGGTGGGCGGTATCGGCATGTGGCCGATCGCCTGGCAGAACCGGCCGACGTACCAGCTCGTCTACCAGTTCTCCGGCGGACGGTAGGACGGGCGGGGCGGACGCGGTCCGCGGTGACCCTGAGCGGGTGTCACCGGGGGCCGCGTTCGCGTGTCCGTGACGGGACCGCCGCCACGGATACCCGGGCCGGATCGCGTGCTTCGCCGGGCTTGTATGGGTAGCGTAAGGAATACCCGGAACGAAGGGGGAGGGTCTCAGGAATGGATGCCTGGTTGATCTGGCTCGTCCTCGCCGTCGGCCTGGGAATCGTCGAGATCCTCACACTGACCTTCGTCCTGGGGCTCCTGGCGGTCGCGGCGCTGGTCGCGGCCCTGCTCGGCGCCATCGGACTCCCGGTGGCCGCGCAGATCATCGGGTTCACCGCGACCGCGGCGGCGGGCATCTACCTCGTGCGCCCGCTCATGCGGCGCCAGCTGAACAGGGGGCCCGACGCCCGGTCGGGCGCGGAGGCCCTCGTCGGGCGCTCCGCCGTCGTCCTCCAGGAGGTCGACGGCGACAGCGGCAGGATCAAGCTCTCCGGAGAGGAGTGGTCGGCACGGTGCATCGACGAGGACCTGGTGATCCCGGTCGGCGCACGCGTCGACGTCGTGGAGATCGACGGAGCCACAGCTGTGGTCTATCCGCGCGAGGCCCTGCCAGGGGGCGCACCCGAGCACACGTCCTGAACCGCAGCCACGACCCCGAGGTCAGGTGCTGACATGATCGATCCGGCCATCCCCCTCATCATTCTCGCGGTCCTGTTCGTCGCGATCGCCCTGACCGCGATCCGCATCGTCCCTCAGGCGAGGGCGTACAACATCGAACGCTTCGGCCGCTACATCCGTACTCTCGGCCCCGGCCTGAACTTCATCATCCCGGGAGTCGACCGCGTCAACTCCAAGTTCGACCTGCGCGAGCACGTGTTCAGCTCGCGCCCCCAACCGGTGATCACGCAGGACAACCTGGTGGTCAACATCGACACCGTCCTCTACTACCAGATCACCGCTCCCAAGGCGGCGGCGTACGAGGTCGCCAACTACATCCAGGCCATCGACCAGCTCACGGTCACCACCCTGCGCAACGTCATCGGCTCCATGGACCTCGAGCAGACGCTCACCTCCCGCGAGGAGATCAACACCCGCCTGCGCGGGGTCCTGGACGACACCACCGGCAAGTGGGGCATCCGCGTCAACAGGGTCGAGATCAAGGCGATCGACCCGCCTCCCACCATCAAGGAGGCGATGGAGAAGCAGATGCGCGCCGACCGCGACAAGCGGGCGGCCATCCTGCACGCCGAGGGCGAGCGGCAGTCCCGCATCCTCAAGGCGGAGGGGGCGCGGCAGCAGGCCATCCTGGAGGCGCAGGGCGAACAGCAGGCCGCCATACTGCGGGCCGACGGCGAGGCCAAGGCGATCGAGCGCGTGTTCCAGGCGGTGCACGCCAACGACGCCGACGCCAAGCTGCTCGCCTACAAGTACCTGGAGACCCTGCCGAGCCTGGCGCAGGGCGAGGGGAACACGTTCTGGGTCATCCCCGGTGAGTTCACCGAGGCGGTCAAGAACGTCAGCCACGCCTTCGCCGGCGACGCGGCCGACCGCAAGCCGTCCACGGAGAAGGGCCACGGCGGCGAGGAGGGCGGGCCCGCCCGGATCGGGGCTCCCGACCCGGCCCGGTCCTCGTCCGCCCAGGCCGCCATGGACGCGGCGGAGGCCGCCGAACGGGCCGTGGCGGACGCCCGCGACGACGTGCGCCGGGCCGGCGCGGGCCTGGCGGGATCGCCGCCGGAGCCGCGCGGGGAGGACTGAACCCGGGTCCCCGGCCGAGGGCCCCGGTGCGGGGGCGCGCCGCCCGGCGGCGCGCCCCTACCCCTCCTCGGTGACCTCGCCGAGGTAGAAGTCGGTGAAGAGCACGCCGAGGGGCTCGTTGCCGGGCCCGGGGCGGGTGACGACGCCGACCTGGCGGCGGTCCCCCGCCTCCTCCCCGTCGTCGGGCAGCGGGGTGTCGTCGACGGTGGTCAGCACGTGTTCGTCGTTGACCCACATCGACAGCTCCATGCGCTCCCCCTCCCCGTCCTCCGCGTCCTCGCCGTAGTACTGGCAGGAGAGCGTCACCGTGTTGGTCGGCACCGTGTCGGCCTCGAAGACGTAGGGGCGGTCCGGGTCGTAGTCACCGTCCCGCGCCTCCTCGTCGAAGAGGGGGTAGGGCTCGAACCCGGAGACCTCGGTGGTCTCGGCGAGGGTGCGGTCGCCGTCCTCCTCGTTCATCCGGCGGATCTCCGCGCGCCTGCCGTCGTAGCGGAGCAGGGCCTCGTAGTGGGTGCGGTACTCCTCGCCGTCGTTGTCCCAGCACCGCACCCCGAACACGGCCTGCTCGGGGCCCTCGACGACGTAGGCGGTGGAGCTGACCACGACCCTGTCGGGGAGCACGCTCTCGGTGGTGATCGCCGCTTTCGTGCCGCGGCTGACGTAGGTGCTGGTCCCGGGGTCGTGCTGGAGGAGGTAGCCGCGCTCCTCCTGCCAGTAGCCGTCCTCCGTGCCGGGGTCGTAGACCGAGCCCCAGTCCGGGTCGGTGGTGAAGTCGATCTCGTAGAGGGAGACGGTGGGCGGCACCTCCTCGGAGCCGTTCAGCAGGACGGCCCCGCCGACGGCGGCGACGAGGACGACCGCGGCCGCAGCGGCGCCGATCGCGACCGTCCTGCGGCGCCTGCCCGGGTTCGGGCGTGCGCCGGCCGCCACCGGGCCCACGGGGCCTCCCGGGCCGCCGGGGCCGCTGAAGTTCGCCTGCTGCGTGCCGGGGCGCCGGTCGTGCGGAGGGAGGGAAGGGCCTCCCGGGCCCGGCGGCGGGTAGTGGCCGGGGAGGTTCTGCCCCCGGCCCGGGGGCTGGTTCGGGTACACGGCCCGGTGCCCCTGGGCCGGCTGGGGGCCGGACGGCGGGTGCCCGCGCCCGTCGGGCATCTGCCGGGTCGGCGGGGTCCGGTCCGGGGGGACCTGCTGGGTGGGTGGCACCGGTCGAACCGGCGGCTGCTGCGCGTGGGGGTCCTGGAAGGGGTGGGCGCCGGCGGTCCCCGGCCGCAGGGGATCCCCGGCCTCGGAGGGCTGTCCGCCGGGGGGTGTGGCGGGGCCCCGGGGGACGGCCCCGCCTCCGGCCGGTCCGTTGTGCGCGAGCCCGGCGCCGGTCTCCTGCGGCGGCGCTCCGACCACGGGTACACCGCTGGGCGGGGCCCAGGAGTCCGTGATGGTGCGGCGGACCTCCGCCTCCTCCGGTTCCGCCTGACCGGTCAGGCGCGCCAGGATCTGCTGGGAGGACGGCCGGTTGGCGGGGTTCTTGTCCAGGGTCGCCCGGACCAGGTCCAGCAGGGCCGGGTCGAGGCCGTCGAGGCGGGGCGGCGCGGAGGAGATGTTGTGGAGGACGGCGGGCACGGTGGCCGCGTCGAAGGGGGCCCTGCCCGTGCCGGAGAAGGCGACGAGGCAGCCCCAGGCGAAGATGTCGGCGGCCGCGGTGGCCTGCTCCCCCAGGAGGAGTTCGGGGGCCATGTAGGACGGGGTGCCCATGAGCTGGCTGGAGCGGGTGACCCCGCCGCCCGCCTCGTCCAGGGCGCGGGCGATGCCGAAGTCGATGACCTTGGGGCCCACGGGGGAGAGCAGGACGTTGGCGGGTTTGAGGTCGCGGTGGACCACCCCCGACCCGTGGATGGCGGTGAGGGCGGCGGCCACGCCCAGGGCGAGCCCCTCGAGGGTGCCGCCGCCCATGGGCCCGCCCGAGCGGATCGCCTCGTCCAGGTTCGGCCCCGGCACGTACTCGGTGACGATGTAGAGGGGTTCGCCCTCCAGCCGGGCGCCGAGGACCCCGGCGGTGGAGAAGCGGGCGACGCGGCGGGCGGACTCGACCTCGCGTGCGAAGCGGAGGCGGAAGGACTCGTCGTCGGCCAGGTCGGGATGGATGAGCTTGACGGCCACGGACCGGCCGGAGGGGTCCTCGGCGAGGTACACGGTGCCCATGCCGCCGCGCCCCAGGCGGCTCACGATGCGGTGGCCGTCCAGTTCGCGCGGGTCCCCCGCACGCAGGGGTTTGCCGCTCTCGTGTCCGTTCGACGTCACAGTAGGGGGTCCCTCGTAGTGGCTCGTGTGTTGCGCGCCTGACAGCGTACCGATGCCGACACGCCGACGCGTTCTGAACTGGTTCGGCGCTCGGCCGATCCGGGGCGGGGCCGGACGCCGAACGCGGTGGTGGGGAGGGCCGGAGGTCGACCGGGGTGTGTCCCGTGCGGGTGGCGGCCCTCGAACAGTGCGCCGACGGCCCGGTGCTCGCGCCGGGGTTCCGCCCGGGGCCGGACCGGTCGTCACATGGGGGGATGCGGAACTTCCCGAAACAGTTCCACGGGGCCGCTGATTTCGCTAGGATTAGAACACATGTTCGACACTCGTCCGCGACTTCCCCACGGGTGGGTGTCCCGGCGACATGCGTTGGGGCTCAGGAGGCGGATGATGCTGAGGGGAAGTGTCGTGGGACGCTACTACGGGGCGGAGGTCACCGTCGTCGAGGATGACGGGCGCCCGGCCCGGTTCACGTGGAACGGCAGGGTGTACGGCGTGCGCAGGATCCTCGACCACTGGGTCACGCTGCGTATGGACTGGACACCGGTGAGCGGGTCCCAGGTGCCCGAGCGCAGGCACTGGAGGGTGGAGGCGGGAACGTCCCGGTCCCAGGGCGTGTACGAACTGCGCCACGACACGGCCAGCGGGACCTGGCTGCTCTCCCGCGTGTGGGGCTAGGGCCTCTCGCGCGGACGCTCCCGGCCGGCCCGGCGCCCGCGCAGAACCGGACGGGCGGCCCCGCGGCCGTCCGCCCGGGGGCGGCCGGTGCAGGCAGGCCCGTGGGCGTTCGCCCGGGCGCGGTCCGCGCGGCGGGAGGCGGCCCGACGCCCGCGTGCCCGGGGCTACAGGCCGTCGGCGCGGACCAGGTCGGAGGGCAGGAGGCTGTACACGGCCAGGTCCGTCCGGCCCTCGTGCAGCGGCATCGCGCTCCGCTCGACGCCCTCGAAGGTGAATCCGGCCTGCTCCGCGACCCGGCGGGAGCCGGTGTTCCCGGTGCCCGCCTTGATCTCCACGCGGAGGAAGCCCTGGTCGACCGCCCAGCGGGAGACGGCCACGGCCGCCTCGGTCGCGTACCCCCGGCCGCGGCCCCAGGGGGACACCCAGTATCCGACCTCGGTGTTCATGGCGGGCCACAGGGTGCGGACCAGGCCGATGGCGCCCACCAGGCGGCCCGACCCCTTCTCCACGACGGCCCACTGCTGGCCCTCGCCGCCGGTGCGCATCCCCGGGGCGACCTCGCGGCACCACTGCTCGGCGTCCTCGCGGGTGTAGGGCCGCCCGGGGCCGGGGATCGGGATCCACCGCTGGAGCTCGGGGTCGGTGCAGCTCGTGTGCACGTCGTCGATGTCGGCCTCGACGAACGCGCGCAGGCGCAGGCGTTCGGTCTCCAGGATCACGGACGGCAGGATCGGGTGCTGCTGGACGGTGGACATGCCGCTGTTCCCCCTCGACATCGGTGCGGAGTGCGCTCACGATACGCGCCCGCGAGGAGCACCCGGGACCGGTCCGTGCCGGTCACGCCCGCGCGCCGGATGCGGGCTCCCCCGCGCGGGCCGGTGGTGCGCAGAACAGTCCTCGGCCCCGCCCGACCGGGCGGGGCGCCCCTCATGAAAGGCGTTGCCGAATGACCGCGACAGACCCCCGCCCCGAGCTCCTGCGCTACCTCCGGGGAGCCAGGGAAGCCGTCCTGTGGAAGCTGGACGGGCTCTCGGAGTACGACGTCCGCCGACCGGTGACACCGACCGGGACCAACCTGTTGGGCCTGGTCAAGCACCTGGTCGCCGTCGAGTCGGACTACCTGGGGACGGTGTTCGGCCGCCCCTTCGGGGAGCCGGTGCCCTGGGCCGACCCCGACGCGGAGCCCAACACGGACATGTGGGCCACCCCCGACGAGTCGCGCGAGTACATCGTGGGCCTGTACAGGCGGGTGTGGGCCCATGGGGACGCCACGGTCGCCGAGCTGGGGGCGGACGCGGTCGGCCGCGTCCCCTGGTGGCCGCAGGACCGGGCCGAGGTGACGGTGCGGCTGGTCCTGGTCCACCTGATCGCGGAGACCGACCGGCACGCGGGGCACGCCGACATCCTCCGGGAGCTCATCGACGGCGCCGCCGGGCTGGCCGCCGGAGGGGACAACCTGCCCGCCGTGGACCGCGCCTGGTGGGAGGGGTACCGGGACCGCCTGGAACGCGCGGCGCGCGAGGCCGGCGCCGCGGACGGCCCGCCCCTGGGGTGAGGCGGGCGGCGCGGTCCACCGGAACGCGCCGGAGGGGCCGCACCGCCCGGCTGGCGTTCCCCGCCGCCGCGGACCCCGGCCTAGGAGGGGCCGCCGACGACGCGGTCGCGGATCGCGGTGTCGAAGGCCTCGGCGAACGCGTTGCCCGGGCACTCGGTGTCCAGCCAGTCCCGGTGCCGCGAGATCGCGTCGCCCGGCGTGACGGCGCCCGTGACGGGGTTCACGTATCCGATCCTCTCCGACGGGTCGACGCCGGTCACGGCGCACAGCAGGCGCAGCACGGCCACGAGGGAGTCCTGGGCCGCGTCCGTGGGCAGCTCCTCGGTGAAGTCGCCGAGCAGGCACACCCCCACGTTGCCGTGGTTGAAGCCGAACGCGTGCCCTGCGGTCACCGCGCGCGCCCGGCCCGGGGACGGGACCCCGGAGAAGACGGGCACGCCGTCCCCGCCCGAGTGGCGCCCCTCGTAGACCGTCCCCTCCGGGTCGATGAGCACGTGGTAGCCGATGTCGCCCCACGCCTGCTCGACCGCGTGCAGGTAGTGGACCGCCCGCACGTCCGCCGCGGGGTCGTCGCCCGTGGGCATGGCGGTGTGGTGCACGGTCAGCGCCTGCACCGGGTGGAACTCGGGGGCCCACAGGTCCTCACCCTCCTCGCCGAAGCGCCACGACTCGTCGGCGCCCCAGCCGGCCCGGGTGCGGAAGGGGACACCGGTGCGGGCGGCGGAGGAGCCGGGGGACAGCGTCACCCGCCCGGGCCCGCCGAGGCGCAGCTCCTCGCCGTCGGTGAGGTTCACGGCGGCGGTGCGCCCGTGGGGCCCGGCCTCGTAGCCGGTGGCGCCCTCCGGCGCGCGCACCAGCGCGACGGCGGACGGCTCGCGGTCGTCACGCCCCCCGGTGTGCAGGTGGACGGGGCGCCACGGCCCGAGGCCGTCGGCGGTCTCGAAGCGGATCGCCGTGTCCCTGCCGCCGGGGGCGCCGGTGACCGCCACCATGTCGAAGCGCCTCTCCGGCCTGACCAGCCCGGTGGAGGAGGAGCGCTCGGCCAGGACCCGCGGGGCCGTGCCGTCGGACGCGGTCCCGGCGAGGGCGGGGCGGGGTGAGGGCAGAGCGGTCCCCAGCGCGGCCAGGCCGGCGGCGGCGGTGGCCCCGGTGAGGAAGGTGCGCCTGTGCATCGTGTGTCCATTCCGTTCGGATCGGTCGGTTCCGGATCGCGCCCGCCGGGGGCAGGGGGAGGTGCGCACACCCTGGCACAGACGGCTTCCCGCGGCACGCGTGACAGGACGGAAGGCGGGGCTGAGGACGTCTTCGGCGGGCAAGATGTCTGACATGTCGTCATGTGCGTGGTTCTCGGACGTGGCGGAACGCGGCGGCCGTGAAGAGGGCGGGCGGCCCCGGGGCGCCGGACCACCGGCGGCGCCCCGCCCCGCGCGGAGCTGCGCCACCCACGGTGACGCCGAGGTCGGCGACGGGCCCCCGACTTCGCCGTGGACGCCCGCGGCGGCGCTCCACCGGACCGGCCAGGGCGCACACGCCCCGGCCCGGGACGGAAGGGGAGAGGGACCCCGTACCCCCCGCGTGCCCGCGCGGTCTCTGGCACAGTTGGTGGTGACTTGGGGACCCCGGCGACGGAGCCGGGGCCGACCGTCCGGGTCCGGGGAACCCGTTCGCGGGGGACGAACACCGCGGACTACGCTTACCGGTCTGCGCCGGAGCAAGCGGAACGGGCAGTCGACACACCTCTCTCGGGGAGCGATCATGACCAACGATGACCGCGGGGACGCCCGGAGCGGCGGGGACGGCGAACACGAGCCGCCCCGCTGGAGGAGCGGAAAACCCGCTCCAGGGCTCGGTTCCCGCATCGGCGGCCTGCTGGACGGGCTCCCGGAGAGCGGACGCGGCACCCAGGCGCGTGCGCCGCACGCGGCGGGAGGGCCGGCCAACCCGTTCCGGCTCCGGGAGCCCGCGCCCCCGCAGCCCCCGCCGCGACCGGAGGCGGGGGAGCCGGTGCCGCAGGGCCCGCCACCGGAGGAGCCCGGGGCCGAGGACCCGGCGGAGCCGCAGCCGGGAGCCCCAACCGAGGACGCGGCGGACCGGCACACCACCGCGCCCCGGGATGCTCCCGCCGCGAGCGAGCCCTCCCCGGACATGCCCCCGCCCTCGGGACCCCCGCTCCGGCCCAACGTGATCCCCCTCCGGGGCGAGCGGGCCGCGGAGCCGGCCGCCACCGGGCCGCACGACCCCGACGGGCCGACCACGAACCACGGACACGCGGACCAGCACCCCGCGACCACCGAGCCGGAACAGGGCATGTACGCACACGAAGCAGCCGCGCCCCCTCCCGGGCCGCAGCACACCGGGCCGTCACGGCCCGCCTCCGACCCGGCCCGGGCCCGATCGGCCCCCGCACCGGCGTCCGCCGGGACCGGGGAGCCCCGGGACCCGCGGGCGCACCCGGAACCCGAGGGGGCGGGGGCCGACCCCCGGCCTGCCCCCGCCTTCGACGACGCCGAGCGCGCCGCGGTCTACCGCGCCCTCCGCGGGCGGCACGACGCCCGGACGCGCTTCCGACCCGACCCCGTCCCCCACGGCGTGCTCACCCGGGTCCTCGAAGCGGCCCACCAGGCGCCGAGCGTGGGCCACTCGCAGCCCTGGGACTTCGTCGTCGTCCAGGACCCCGCCCTGCGCTCACGCGTGCGCGACCTCGCCCTCGCCGGGCGCGAGGCCCTGGCGGACGCACCGCACGGAACCCGCGCCCTCGACGGGGCCGAGGTCGAGGCCGTCCTCGAGGCGCCGGTCAACATCGCCGTCACCGTCGACCCCGCCCGCGGCGCCCGCCACGTCCGAGGCCGCCACGCCAGGCCCGAGAGCGCGTCCCACGCCGCGGCGCTCGCGGTGGAGAACCTCCGGATCGCCGCCCGGGCGGAGGGCCTCGGCGTCGCCTGGGTGGGCCACGTCGACGCACCCGACATCGCCCGCGCCCTCGAACTCCCCTCGTACCTCGGCGTGGTCGCCTACCTCTGCGTCGGGCTCGTCGAGGAGCCCCCCGCCGAGTCCGAGCCCGCCCCCGCCGGCTGGGCGGACGAACGCCCCCTGTCCTGGGCGGTGCACCACGACCGCTACGGCCGCCGAGGTCTGCCCGGCCAGGAGCCGACGAGCCTGCTGGAGGAGACCATCACCGCCATCGGAGCGCTGGACACCCGGGTGCTGGAGGAGGCCCGGGACCGGCAGGACCGGATGACCAAGCCGCCGGGCTCCCTCGGGGTCCTGGAGGACATCTCGGTGCAGCTCGCCGGGCTGGCCGGGGAGTGCCCCCCGCCGATCCCCGAGCCCGCCGCGGTCGCCGTCTTCGCGGGCGACCACGGGGTGCACGCCCAGGGGGTGACCCCCTGGCCCCAGGAGGTCACCGCCCAGATGGTGCACAACTTCCTGGAGGGGGGAGCGGTCGTCAACGCCCTCGCCAGGCAGGTGGGGGCAGGGGTCACGGTGGTGGACGTCGGCGTCGTCGGCGACCTGCCCGGAGCCGCCGGGCTGCTGCCCCGCAAGGTCGCGCGCGGCACCGCGGACTTCACCCGGGGGCCCGCGATGACACGCGAGCAGGCCCTCCAGGCCCTGGAGGGCGGCATCGAGGTCGCCCGCGACCTGGTGTCGGCAGGCAACAGGTGCCTCGTCACCGGTGACATGGGGATCGCCAACACGACCCCGGCGGCGGCCCTGGTCTGCGCCTTCACCGGGGCCGACCCGGCGCGGGCCACCGGCCGGGGCACCGGCGTGGACGACGCCACGTTCGAGCACAAGGTCGACGTGGTGCGCCGGGCCCTGGCCGCCAACCCGGTCGACCCCGCCGACCCCATCGGCACCCTCGCCGCGCTGGGCGGGCTGGAGCACGCGGCCCTGGCCGGGTTCGTGCTGGGCGGCGCCGCGCTGCGCGTTCCGGTCCTGTTGGACGGGGTCATCGCCGGGTCGGCCGCCCTCGCCGCCGCGGCCATCTCGCCCGAGGCCCTCGGCGCGTGCTTCGCCGGGCACCGCTCGAGCGAGCCCGGCCACTCGCTGGCCCTGGACCACCTGGGGCTGCGCCCCCTGGTCGACCTGGAGCTGCGCCTGGGCGAGGGCTCCGGCGCACTGCTGGCACTCCCCCTGCTCCAGGGCGCCGCGCGGGTCCTGCGCGACGTCGCCACCTTCGACGACGCGGGCGTCTCCACCGCCCACGCCTAGGGTGTCGAGCGGCCGGTCCGCCGAGGGGCCCGCCCCTCGGCGGACCGGCCGCTGCTCCGGGGACGCCCGCGCGGGCGTCCCCGGAGCGCGCGCCGCCGCTCCGCGACGCCCGGCGGTGCCTCCCGGGGAGGCCGGAGCGGCCCGGAGGAGGCCGAGGCGGCGCACGGCTTCAAAGTCTCCGCGGATTTCTTGTGCCGGTCCACAGGCGACGCGGGGCCCCGCCGCCGATACGTTTCCACTGGCAGCGAGTACATCCAGCCAGGGAGACGTCGTGAACTTGCTCATCACCGGAATCACCACCCAGTCCTCCATCGCGTACGCGATCACGGAGGAGGCCATGCGCCAGGGGCACTCGGTGATCCTCACCAACCCGCCGGGGCGGCCCCTGTCGATCCTGGAACGGGTCGCCAAGCGGCTGCCCGCCGAGCCCGTCGACATCCTTCCCATGGACGTCACCGACCCCGAGCAGATCAGCGCCACCGCGAAGGCCGTGGCCGAGCACTGGGACCACGTGGACGGCGTCCTGCACGCCATCGCCTACGCCCCCGAGTCCGCGCTGGGCGGCAACTTCCTCAACACCGCCTGGGAGGACGTCGCCACCGCGGTCCACGTCTCCGGGTTCTCGCTCAAGGCCCTCGCCGTCGGGTTCCGCGAGCTGATGGCGGCCGCCCCCGACGGCTCCGGGGTGGTCTCCCTGACCTTCGACGCGAGCGTCGCCTGGCCCGTCTACGACTGGATGGGCTCCGCCAAGGCCGTCCTGGAGAACAGCACGAAGTACCTGGCCCGCGACCTCGGCGGCGACGGCATCCGGGTCAACGCCATCTCGGCGGGTCCGATCAAGTCCCTGGCCGGGGGCTCCATCCCCGGGTTCTCCCAGATCGCCGACTCCTGGGGCGACAACGCCCCGCTGGGCTGGGACACCAAGGACGCCTCCGTGGTCGCCGGTCCCGCCCTGTTCCTCATGTCCCCGGCCGCGCGGGCCATCACGGGGACGGTCATGCACGTCGACGGCGGCTACCACGCCATGGGCGCGCCCCTCGCCTGAGCACCGGACGGCGCGGGGCGCACCGCGCGGTGCGTGGCGGCTCACACCCCCGGAGCGCGAGGGTTTACCAATGCGTAATACCGCTTTGACAAGGTGAGCCGGAGCAATCGCCGCACATCGCCGGCGGCTGGCGCAGCTTCCCGCCAGCACCCCGCCGTCGTCGCCGGGGGCCGGTAAGGACGACCGAAGGGGCGCGATCCGTGACCTATCTCCTTGGTTTGCGCATACGAGGCCGTGACGTGCTCGTCGTCGGCGGCGGCAGGGTCGCCCAGCGCCGGATCCCCGTGCTGGTCGAGGCGGGCGCCCGGGTGACCATGGTGGCGCCCGAGGTGTCCGCGGCGCTGGAGGACCTGGCCGCCGCCGGGCGCCTCACCTGGCTCCGCAGGGCCTACGCCCCGGGCGACGTCGCCGGCCCGGACGCGCCCGCGTACTGGCTCGTCCACGCCGCCACGGACGACCCGGCGGTCAACGCCGCCGTCGCGGAGGAGGCGGAGGACGCCCGGGTGTGGTGCGTGCGCGCCGACGACCGCCACGAGTCCTCGGCCTGGACCCCCGCCAGCGGCACCGTGAACGGCATCACCGTCGGCGTCGTCGCCTCGGGGGACCCCCGCAGGTCGGCCGGGCTGCGCGACGCGATCACGGAGGGCCTCGCCGACGGCACCCTCGACGCCCGGCGCGGACGCGAGCCCCTGCGCGGCGTCGCGCTGGTCGGAGGGGGGCCCGGCGACCCCGGCCTGATCACGGTCCGGGGCCGGCAGCTGCTCTCCCAGGCCGACGTCGTGGTCGTCGACCGGCTCGCCCCGACCTCCCTCCTGGACCGGCTGCCGGCCGACGTGGAGATCGTCGACGCCGCCAAGATCCCCTACGGCCGGTCCATGACCCAGGAGGAGATCAACGAGGTCCTGGTCACCCGTGCCGCGCAGGGGAAGTTCGTGGTCCGGCTCAAGGGCGGCGACTCCTTCCTGTTCGGACGGGGAGGCGAGGAGGCCGCCGCCTGCGCGGCGGCCGGGATCCCCGTCATCGCCGTCCCCGGGGTCACCAGCGCCCTGGCCGCCCCCGCGAGCGCCGGGATCCCCGCCACCCACCGCGGTGTCGCGCAGGACGTGCACATCGTCTCCGCGCACGTCGCCCCGGGCGACAGCCGGTCGACGGTCGACTGGAAGGGCCTGGCCGCGGCGGGCGGCACCGTCATCGTCCTCATGGGGGTCGAGCGCATCCGGGCGATCGCCGAGGCCCTCGTCGCCCACGGCCGCCCCGCCGACACGCCCGTCGCCGTCGTACAGGAGGCCACGCTGCCGGGGCAGCGAACGGTGACGGGTACGCTGGCCACCATCGCCGCCGCGGCCCGTTCGGCCGAAGTGCGGCCGCCCGCGGTGGTGATCATCGGAGAAGTGGTCAAAACAGCGCGGGATCTTGACATACTGCACACGGGAACCCAGCTCGAGTCCCATCGGCTGGCGACCGGGCGCGATCCCCAGTGAGGCCCTCGCCGACGGCGTTCGTCGCCCGCCCGGTGGGGGACCGCCACTACCGATGAGGAGGGCATACCGATCATGACCCGGCCGTCGGCCGCACCGGACACCACGGGTGACGGTGCCTCGGACCGGTTCGGAACCGGACCGGCCGCCACCTCAGACCAGACCGCCGAGGGTTCCGCGGCCGTGCCCGGGGCGGACCCCCAGGGCATCGCCGAGGCACGCAGAGGCCCCACGGTCCCCGTTGCCGCGGGCCCGGCCAAGCACCGGGCCCCCGCACCCGACGACAACCGTTTCGACCAGGTCCTGGAAGAGCTGCGCAAGCAGATCCGCGACCTGGAGTTCGCCGAGGGGCTGCCCAACGCCGAGGAGGGCCGCACCCTCCAGGCCGACGTCCTCGCCCAGCTGTCCGACTACGTCCTGCCCCGGGTCCGCCGCCCCGACATCCCCCTGCTGATCGCGGTCGCGGGATCCACCGGTGCGGGCAAGTCGACCCTGGTCAACAGCCTCGTCGGCGAACAGGTCACCACCACCGGCGTGCGCCGCCCGACCACCAACAGCCCGGTCCTGGCCTGCAACCCCGCCGACGTCGACTGGTTCAGCGAGGCCTCGTTCATCCCGTCCCTGCCGCGTGTGCGCCAGCAGGGCCTGGCGATGCCGGGCAAGGACGGCATGCTGGTGCTCGCCGCCACCGAGGCCATGCCCCCGGGGGTGGCCCTGCTGGACACCCCCGACGTCGACTCCGCCGTCGCCGCCCACCACGAGTTCGCCGCCAAGTTCCTGGACGCCGCGGACCTGTGGGTGTTCGTCACCACGAGCACCCGCTACGCGGACGCCCGTGTGTGGGAGTTCCTCCAGGTGGCACGCGACCGCGACACCTCGCTGGCCGTCGTGCTCTCCCGGGTGCCGCGCCGAGGCCGCCGCCGGCTCCTCGACCACTTCGGGGCGATGCTGGAGGCCAACGGGCTGGGCAACGCCGCCAGGTTCGCGATCCCCGAGACCGACCAGGTCAAGGGGGAGCGCTTCACCGCCAACGTCGCCGACCACATCCGCGACTACCTCGCGGAGGTGGCGGGGGAGGCCGAGCAGCGGGACCGGGTCTCCCGGCGCACGTTCATCGGCGTCATCGACAGCTTCCGCACGCGCGTGCCCGAACTCGCGCGCCAGGTGGAGGCCCAGATCGAGACCGGGCGCACGCTCTCCACGGTGGTGGACGACGCCTACGCGGGCGCCCACCGCCGCGTGGACACGAGCCTGGTCGACGGGTCCCTCCTGCGCGGGTCGCTGCTCGCCCGCTGGCAGGAGGTCGCCGCGAGCGGCGAGCTGGCCAAGAGCCTGCGCATGCGCGGCAGGCGCACCCGCCGGAGCGGCCGCGCCGAGCAGGCCGAGCGCGGCCAGCGGGTGAGCGCCCTGGAGCGCGCGCTCCGCGACGCGCTGGAGGCCGCGGTGGTCTCCGCCTGCGAGCACGCCTCCGACGAGATCGAACAGAAGTGGCGCGAGGTGCCCGGCGGCGGGGACCTCGCGGGCAAGGCCCTGGACCAGCCCGGCACCGGCCTGCTGTCACAGCAGATCCGCCAGGAGATCGCCGAGTGGCAGGACGACGTGGCCGAGATGACCACGGTCAGCGGTGCCACCAAGCGCTCCGTGGCCCGGTTCGTCACCTTCGACCGCGACATCGTCGCCCTGGTCCTGATCATCGACCTGCTCGGCTACGAGCGGTCCCGATCCGGAGGCGGCGCACACGCGGCCGACACCTCCGGCCCCTCTCCGCAGCGCCTGCTCAAGGGGCTGTTCGGCGCCCAGTCACTGCGAAGCATTGGCGAAACCGCACGGGACAACCTGCGCAGGCGCGTCCTCGGGCTGCTCGATCGCGAGCGAGTGCCCTTCGACAGCGCGCTCGCGTCGGCCGGGATCCCGTCCGAGGACAGCGCCGTCCAGCTCTATCAGGCCACGTACAACCTTGAGATAGCACGATGACGACTCAGTGGAACCCCGCGCAGGCGCAAGGGGACTACGGCGCGGCCGACGGCCGCGCCGAGGCCGAGGACCGCGAGAGCGGGCACCCCGGCCCCGGCGCCCGCGGGCACGCCCCGCAGGACGAACCGGTGCGGTCCGGAGGCGGGCCGTGGCGCGGGTACACCATGCCCGTTCCCGAGCACCCCGAGCACGCCGACCCCTCGGAGGACGGCACGGAGGAACCCTCCTACGACGGCATCACCGGCTACCCGGACCCGTCCGGCGCCGCCGCGCCGAGGGAGGCCCCCGAGCGCGCCGGGAGCGCGCCGGACGAGGGAGGCGGGGCCCAGGCCGGGCCCGGCCCCCAGGAGGCGCCTCCGCGGCGCTCGGGGCGGCACGCCAGGCACTCCGCCGCGCCCGGGGGGGACGGTCCCCCCCGGTCCGGCAGGAGCGCCCGGCCGGCGGGGGAGGCGCCCGCCGCCGACCCGGACGACATCACCCCGGAGGACCCCGACGGGCTCGCCGGGTGGGTGGGGAGCCTCGCCGAGGCCGCCGACGACACCCGTATCGCCGGGCGCACCACCGGCGCCTTCCCGATCGTGGGACAGCGCGCGGGCTCCGGCGGCGGGACCGGCGAACCCGCCCGCGCCCGCCGCGGCGCGGAGCCGCAGGAGCCCCCCGGCGCCGGGACGCCCGCCGACCGGGAGGACGGCGCCGCGGCGGACGGCGGCACGCCCTCCGCGGACGTGTCCGGCGCACCGGAGCCGGAGGAGCCCGAACCGCTGCCGCGCCGCGTCCCCGGGCCCTCGGCGGTCTCCGGCGCCTTCCGCGCGATCGGCCCCGACACCGCGTCCGAGCCGGCGGACGGCGGCGCCGGGGAGGAGGACGAGGAGGAGTACCGCCCCACCACCCACGACGAGTGGGAGACCACCCCGTCGACGAGCAGGGCCGAGCTCATCGAGCGCCTGGACGCCCTGTCCACGCTGACCGAGCTGGGTCAGGGCGACCTGCCCCAGGAGATCACCGCCCGGGCCGCCCAGCTGCTCGACCACGCCGGAGCCCGGCTGAGGCTTTCCGCCGAGCACACCGTCGTCGCGCTCGCCGGCGGCACCGGCAGCGGCAAGTCCTCCTTGTTCAACGCCCTGTGCGGACTCGAACTCTCGCAGACCGGGGTCACCCGGCCCACCACCTCCAAGGCGCACGCCTGCGTGTGGGGGCACGAGGGGGCCGACGCCCTCCTGAGCTGGCTGGGCGTCCCCAACCGCTACCGGCACTCGCGCTCCAGCGTCCTGGACGCCGGCAACTCCGAGCTGACCGGGCTGGTCCTGCTCGACCTGCCCGACCACGACTCCGTGCGCAGCATGCACACCGCCGAGGCCGACCGGCTGATCGGCTCGGTCGACCTGCTGGTGTGGGTCCTGGACCCGCAGAAGTACGCCGACGCCGCCGTCCACCACCGCTACCTGGCCAGGATGGCCGGCCACGGGGCGGTCACCGTCGCCGTCCTCAACCAGGTGGACAAGGTGGAGCCCGACGAGCTGGAGGAGCTGCTCACCGACCTGCGCCGCCTGCTGGAGTCGGAGTCCGGCGTGCACCCGCGCGTCATCACCACGTCCACGCTCACCGGCCAGGGCATCCGCGACGTGCGCGAGTTCCTCGCGGAGACGGTGCGCGAGCGCCGCGCGCTGGTGGACCGCCTGGTCGCCGACCTCGACCAGGTCGTCGAGCCCTTCGCCGACTTCCACGGCGAGGGGGACGTCCCCGAGACGGTCCCCGCCGACGTGCGGACCCGGATCCAGGAGGGGCTGGCCGGCGCCGCGGGGGTGACCGCCGTCGCCGACGTCACCGAGACCAACGACGTCAGGCGCGGCAAGCGCAAGGTCGGTTGGCCCGTGGCGCGCCGCGCGGCCAGGCTCCGCAAGGACCCCCTGGCCGCCGTGCAGCTCGACTTCCTGCGCCGCGACAGCGAGAACGGCGTCCGGGGCCCCGTCGACGCGCACGTGGCCGAGTTGGAGACCGTCCTCGGGGAGGCGGCCGACACCGTCTCCGAGGGCATGCCGGCGCCCTGGCGGCGCCGTATGCGCACCGCCGCGCGCAGCGCGGTGCCCGAACTCCCGGCCGAGCTGGGGGAGGCCGTCTCGGCGGCCGTCGGCGACCCGGAGCTGAGCCCCGGGTGGTGGAAGCTCGCCCGCACCGCGCAGTTCGCCCTGCTCACGGCGGTCGGCATCGGTCTGGCCTGGACGGTCGTCTCCGTGCTCAGCCGGCTCGGCGGCGGCATCACCGGCCTGGCGATGTTCGACGACCCGGTCTTCGCCGCCTACTCGGGCGCGCTGGCGGTCGCGGCGCTGCTGGTCGGCTGGCTGACCGGGGTGGGCTGCGGCAACCTCGTCGAGGTGGCGGCGGTCCAGCGCCGCGAGGACGTGGAGCGCAAGGCCCTGGGCCGGGTCCGGGAGATCACCGCGCTGCGGGTGGTGGAGCCGATGGAGGCCGAGCTGGCGCGGTACAGGGCGTTCCGCTCCGCCTACGAGGTGGCCGTGGCGGCGACCGGGACCTGAGCGGACGGCCGGCGACGGCGCGGTCGGCGCGCGACCGCGTCCGTCCGCCGGACCAGGGGCCCGGGGGCGGGCGGCATCATGCCGCCCGCCCCCGGGTGTGTTGCGTAGGCGTGGGTATCAGACCCAGCTCGCGCCGTCGATCGCCATGGTGAGTGCTCCTTCGTGTCGAGTGCTGCCGAGGCGGAATCGGCCGGGCCCCCGGGAGGTCGGCGGTCCGTGCCGGAGCGGCTGACGCCGCGCCCCACAGAAGAATGCCCCAGAACCGGTGCACGACCAACCCCCCTGGGTCTCCGCACACCCCGGAACGGGGGGCCTCGCGACTCTCGATACAATAAGCGATTAAGTTATTACCCAAAGTGATGTAAAGTGTTGGGGTGTCGAGTGGGCCCGTCCGGCGAGCGGACTTCGGGCGTTCGGCTACCCGGCCGTCGTCACCGAGTGGCATGGTAGGGGAACGCGGGGCGAATCCATCCCGTCGAACGGAGAACCGCAGGAGGCGGCGGACCCATCAGAGTCGGGTGTGGGGGATGAATGGCAGAGCGTGACACAGAAGGGAGGCGGGAGCCGTGAGCATCTCGGAGAAACCGGCGGCGCCGGTCGGCCGTGCCCCCGGGGGCCGGTCCTCGTGGCCGGTCCTCCAGGAGCCCCAGGGCCTGATCGTCTACATGTGCCTGCTCCTGGTCGCCGCGCTGTTCCTGTTCGGGGTGGCGTTCGCCCTGACCGTGTTCTCACTGAAGGACCTGGTCACCTTCACCGCGCTGGTCGCCGGCGCGGCGATCTCGGTCGAGGGGAGCCGCCGGCTGGGCACGCCCACGCCCGCCGGGTTCAACCGCGACCTGCTGGGAGCCTGGTGGTTCCCGGTCGTGCTCCTCCTCCCGCCGGTGTACTCCCTGCTCATCCCCATCCCCGTGTACCTGATGGTCCAGCAGCGCACGAGGCGCACCCTGGTGCACCGCCGGGTGTTCAACGCGACCTCGGTGGGGCTCTCGGGGTTCCTGGTGTCGGTGGTCTGGCACGGCGTGTGGGGGGACGACCTCGTCGGCGGCCTGGGCGGCGTCGTCGAGTCCGGCGAGCCCCTCACCACGGGGCCCGGCGTGCTCGTGGCGGTACTGTGCTGCGCGGGGTTCACCGTCCTCAACACCCTCCTCGTCGCCCTGGCCGCGAGGATCAGCAGCGGCCCGGGCAACAGCCTGCGCCCCATGTGGGACCGCGAGGCGCTCATCGTGGACGCCGTCGAATTATGTGTCGGCGTCACGGTCGCCATCCTCGCCCAGCTGTCCCTCTTCCTCCTGGTCATCGCGGTCCCGCCGGTCCTCCTCCTCCAGCGCAGCCTCCTCTACCAGCAGTTGCAGATGGCCGCGCGGACCGACCCCAAGACGGGGCTCCTCAACGCGCCCACCTGGGAGCAGGAGGCGTCGATCGAGATCGCCAGGGCCCGCTCCTCCCGGGGGCGCGCCGCCGTGCTCATCGTCGACATCGACCACTTCAAGCGGGTCAACGACAGCCACGGCCACCTGTTCGGGGACCAGGTCCTCCTGGGGGTGGCCACCACCATCGCCCAGCAGCTGCGCCAGTCCGACCTGCTCGGGAGGTTCGGCGGCGAGGAGTTCGTGGTGCTGCTGCCCGGGTCCGACACCACCGAGGCCTGGCGCGCGGCCGAACGCCTGCGCACGCAGGTCGGGGGCATGGAGATCGCGGTCGACGGCGTCCCGGTGCGCATCACCATCTCGATCGGGGTGGCGGTCATCGGCGACCACGGCAACGACCTGGTCGAACTGCTCACCGCGGCCGATCTCGCGCTCTACCGGGCCAAGGAGACCGGCCGCAACCGCGTGTGCCTGCCGGCGGGGCGCCCCGGCGCCGGCGGCACGATCCCCGGCCCGCGCGAGGCGGAGCTGACCGACCGCGGCGGGCCCGCGGAACCCACCGATCCCAGAGAGGTCTCCTGAACCGCGGCCCCACGGAGAACGCGCGGTCGTCCACAGGCTCCGGAAGCCCCTTGTCCGGAACAGGATGATCACGCACCGTGAAGATATGCACCCCGACCAGCCGCACTACCCGCGCGACCCCCAGGACCCCCAGGACCCCGCCCGTTCGCCCGACCGGACGGAGCGGCCGGACCGGACGGAGCGGCCGGACCGGCTGGGGCACCCCGGCTCCCCGGCCGCACCCGGCTCCCCCCGCGGGGGGCCGGGCCCGACGGACCCGGCGCCCCGGCCGCGACCGCCCGGCGGACCCCCCACACCGGGCGCCTCCCCCGGCGCCCTCACGCTGACCAACCCGACCGACATCATCGCCACCCTCCCGTACCTGGTGGGGGAGCCGCCCGACCCCGGGATCGTGGTCCTCGCCATCAGGGACCGCGGCGTGCACTCCGTGTACTGCGGCGACCTGGACAGGATGGACGGCGCCCCCGACCCGGCGGGGCGGGCCGCGGCCCCCGCCGCCGCGGCGGCCTCCGAGGGCTGCACGGCCCTGGCCGTCGTGGCGTACGGGCCGCCCGGGCGGGTGACCCCCTACGTCGACGCCCTCCTCGCCGCCGCCCGGACACACGGCCTCGCGGTCGTCGACGCCATCCGGGTCACCGGCGGCCGGTACTGGTCCTACACCTGCGGATCGGCCGGGTGCTGCCCGGCCGAGGGCACGGTCGTCAACGTCGACGGGTCCACTGTCCCGGCGAGCGCGGTCCTGCACGGGATCGTCCCCGCGCCGCCGTTCCACGCGACCATGGCCGACATCGCCCGGATACGCGCGCTCCTCGCCCCCGTCCGCGGGGAGGAGCGGGCCGCGATGGAGGCCGCCGCGGACCGTGCGCGGACCCGCGCCGCGCGGGCGGAGGGCGGCGGTCCCTCCGACCGCGGCCTCACCGAGGTCCTGGCTGCGGTCCGGGCCGAGCACGCGGGGCGGGCGGTCACCGACCCGGACGGACTGGCCCGGCTGGGCGTGCACCTGACCGGGACCGGCGTGCGGGACGAGGTGTGGGCGAGGATCACCGCCGAGGCGGCCCCCGTCCACCAGGCGCTGTGGAGCCGGGCCACCCGCTGCCTGCCCTCGGAGCTCAGGGCCGCCCCCGCCTCCCTGCTCGCCGTCGCCGCGTGGCAGCGCGGTGACGAGGCGCTCGCGGCGGCGGCGCTGGACGTCGCCCTCACCACCGATCCCGGCTACTCCATGGCGGTGCTCATGAGCCGGGCCCTGGCCTGGGGGCTGCCGGTGGAGCGCTGGCGGGAGTTCACGCCCCGCTGGTTGAGCCGGGGGAGGGACCCGGCACAGGACTGACCGCAGGGGCCGGCGGCGACCGGAGGGGGTGACCCGGGGCGCAGCGCCACGGCCGCCGCGCGGGTCCGGTGGGGACGGGCCCGGGCCGGCGCCGGACTCCGTCCCCGCCGGGCCCCCGGGTGCGCTCCGATGGCGGGGGCATGGGCTGCGACGCCCTAGGCTTGGAGGCATGCCGGAGTACATTTTCACCATGAACAACGTGCGCAAAGCGCACGGCGACAAGGTCGTCCTTGACAACGTTTCGGGGTCGTTCCTGCCCGGAGCCAAGATCGGCGTCGTGGGCCCCAACGGTTCGGGTAAGTCGACGCTTCTGAAGATCATGGCCGGCATCGAACAGCCGTCCAACGGCGAGGCGCGTCTCATGCCCGGGTTCAGCGTCGGGCTGCTCGCGCAGGAGCCCCGGCTCGACGCGGACAAGACGGTCCTGGAGAACGTCGAGGACGGTGTCGCCGAGACCAAGGCGATGCTGACCCGCTTCAACGAGATCGCCGAGCAGATGGCGACGGACTACTCCGACGACCTGCTCGAGGAGATGGGCAAGCTCCAGGAGCAGCTCGACCACCGCAACGCCTGGGACCTGGACAGCCAGCTGGAGCAGGCGATGGACGCCCTGCGCTGCCCGCCCGGGGACGCCTCCGTCACCCAGCTCTCGGGTGGTGAGAAGCGCCGGGTCGCCCTGTGCAAGCTCCTCCTCGAACAGCCCGACCTCCTCCTGCTCGACGAGCCCACCAACCACCTCGACGCCGAGAGCGTGAACTGGTTGGAGCAGCACCTGGCCAAGTACCCCGGCACCATCATCGCGATCACACACGACAGGTACTTCCTCGACCACGTCGCCACGTGGATCCTGGAGCTGGACCGCGGCCAGTTCTACCCCTACGAAGGCAACTACTCCACCTACCTGGAGACCAAGCAGGCCCGCCTGAAGGTCGAGGGGCAGAAGGACGCCAAGAAGGCCAAGCGCCTCAAGGACGAGCTGGAGTGGGTCCGCTCCAACGCCAAGGCCCGCCAGACCAAGAGCAAGTCCCGTCTGGCCCGCTACGAGGAGATGGCGGCGGAGGCCGACAAGACCCGCAAGCTGGACTTCGAGGAGATCCAGATCCCGCCGGGTCCGCGCCTGGGCAACACCGTGGTCGAGGTCAAGAACCTCACCAAGGGCTTCGACGACCGCGTCCTCATCGAGAACCTCAGCTTCTCCCTGCCGCCCAACGGCATCGTCGGCGTCATCGGCCCCAACGGTGTCGGCAAGACGACCCTGTTCAAGATGATCGTCGGCGAGGAGACCCCCGACCAGGGCAAGATCACCGTCGGCGACACTGTGGAGATCTCCTACGTCGACCAGTACCGGGGCCGCATCGACGACAGCAAGAACGTGTGGGAGACCATCTCCGACGGCGAAACGTTCATCACGGTCGGCAAGGTCGAGATCCCGAGCCGCGCCTACGTCGCCGCCTTCGGCTTCAAGGGCTCCGACCAGCAGAAGCAGTCCGGGGTGCTCTCGGGCGGCGAGCGCAACCGGGTCAACCTGGCGCTCACCCTCAAGCAGGGCGGCAACCTGCTGCTCCTGGACGAGCCCACGAACGACCTGGACGTGGAGACCCTCGGCTCCCTGGAGAACGCGCTGCTGGACTTCCCCGGCTGCGCCGTGATCACGTCCCACGACCGCTGGTTCCTCGACCGCGTCGCCACGCACATCCTCGCGTGGGAGGGCGACGCCAACTGGTTCTGGTTCGAGGGCAACTTCGAGTCCTACGAGAAGAACAAGATCGAGCGCCTGGGCCCGGACGCCGCGCGTCCGCACGCGGTGACCCACCGCAAGCTCACCCGCGACTAGCCTCGCGGGACCTGGCACGCGCCCGCGGGGGCACCGGACGACCGGTGCCCCCGCGGGCGTTCCCGCAGCGGCGCACGCGCGGATATTCCCCGGCGCCGGGACCCATGGGGGGTCCGTGCAACGTCGCGTACCCTGGACCCGATGACTTCCGCGCGTGATGACCAGCAGAGCGTGGGCGAGCAGCCCGTGCGAATGACGTTCTACGAGGCCGTGGGCGGTGAGGAGACCTTCACCCGCCTGGTTCGCCGCTTCTACGAGGGCGTGGCCGACGACCCTGTGCTCCGCCCCATGTATCCGGAGGAGGACCTCGGCCCGGCCGAGGAGCGCCTGCGCCTGTTCCTCATCCAGTACTGGGGCGGCCCGCGCACCTACAACGAGCAGCGCGGCCACCCCCGCCTGCGGATGCGGCACGTTCCGTTCCGCATCGGCGCCGCCGAGCGCGACCTGTGGCTCAAGCACATGCGCGCCGCCGTGGACTCCCTCGACCTGCACGAGGCGTTGGAGCGCCAGCTGTGGGAGTACATGGTCATGGCCGCGCACAGCATGGTCAACGTCCAGGAGGACGCCGTCCCCCCGGAGGTCCCCCGTCCGACACGCGTGTCGGTGGCCTCGGATGACGAGGGCGACGACGGCGATGCCGTTACCATCTCCCTGAAGTAGGGGGAGCCCGGACGCACCGGCCGGGAGCCCGTCGGACGGAGCCCCGGACGCACGGGCCCGGCGCCGGCGCGTCCGGCCCGTGCTCGGGCCGTGAGGACTCCCCGCTCGGCGGAGTCGGACCGGAGAAGAGGGTGCTGCCTTGAGGCCAGGGACCGCGTGGGTCAGCCGGACCGAACTGCGTACCGACCGCCTGATCCTCCGGCGCTGGCAGGAGCGCGACCTCGAACCCTGGGCGGCCGTGAACGCCGACCCCGAGGTCCGGGAGCACCTGGGTGAGCCGCTGACCCGCGATCAGAGCGATGCCTCCGTCGCCCGCTTCCGGGACGGGTTCGACCTGCGGGGCTACGGCTGGTGGGCGGTCGAGGAGCGGGACACGGGCGACTTCGTCGGGTCCGCGGGCCTGGACCGGGTGGAGGACGGCCTGCCCTTCGGCGGGACGGAGATCGGCTGGAGGCTCGCCCGGCCGGCCTGGGGGCGCGGCTATGCCACCGAGGCCGCGCTGGCGGTACTGGCCTACGGCTTCGACACCCTCGCCCTCCCCGAGATCCTCGCCGTGGCCACGGTCACGAACATCCGCTCACAGGCGGTGATGCGCAGGATCGGCATGACCCGGGACCCGGAGGGCGACTTCGACGATCCGCGGGCGCCCGAGGGGCCCCTGCGCCCGAACGTGCTGTACCGCATCGCGGACGGCGCCGCGGACCGGGACTAGGGCGTGGTCCGCGGGTGCCTTCGGCGGGCTCGGCGCTCGCGCCGATCGCCGCGAGCGGTCGCCGGGCCGTCTCTCGCAGGACGAGTGGCGAGGGTCGGCCCGGGGTCGGCTGTCCGAGCGCGGTCGGCACGGTGGGAGGCGGCCCCGCGGATGCGGGCCCGGAACGACCCGCGGAACACGTCCTAGGCGTAGGCGGCGAGGAAGGCGCGCTCGGTGGCGTCGAGCCGGCGGGCGCTCTGCGTGGCCACGTCGAAGCCCACCAGCACGGTCTTCGCGCGCAGGTACACGCGGTCGTCGTCCAGGATCTCGTAGGCGAGGGTGAAACTGGCGTTGCGCACCTCGGTCACCCACAGCTCCACGCGCACCGGGTCGGTCCGGGGGAGCAGGGGGGCCACGTAGTCCGCCTCCTGGCGGGCCACGACCATGGCACCGAACACCTCGTCGCCCTCGACCGCGCCGCCGTAGCGCAGGAACGAGACCCGGGCGTCCTCCAGGTAGGTGAGCATCCGGACGTTGTTCACGTGGTGCTGCGGGTCGAGGTCGGCGTAGCGGACCTGTGCGAGGTGCACGTGCCGCGCGGGGGCCGACCCGGTGCCGACGGCTCCGGCGTCGATCTGTGTCACGTCTGGGTCCTCTCGTGCTGCTCTCCCCGGGGGGCGTACGACTCCTCCGATTGTCTCAACGCCCCCCGGGGCGGGACCCCTCCCCGGGTGTCCGATTCCTGTGTCGTTGCTCTCCCGGACCCGCGGGAGGAGGACGTCAGTCCGCGGAGAGGCCCAGGTGGTGGGCGAGGAAGGCCAGCTGCTCGGAGTTCAGTGACACACTGCGGCTCACCGACCGCGAGCTGTGGCCGACCTCGGCCTCCCTGCGCAGCAGGACGGGCCGTTCCTCCGCAGGGGCGGACGTGGCGTCCTGCAGCGCCGCGCACAGTTTGCGGGCGTGAAGGGGGTCCACGCGCGTGTCGTTGTCGAACACGGTGAACAGGGTGGCCGGGTAGCGGGTGCCTTCGCGGACGTTGTGGTAGGGCGAGTAGCCCAGGAGCCATCCGAGCTGCTCGGGGTCGTCCGCGGTGCCGTACTCGACGTTCCACAGCTGGCCGAGGCCGAACCTCTCGTAGCGGACCATGTCCAGGAGGGGCGCGGAGCAGACCGCGGCCGCGAACAGGTCCGGCCGCTGGGTGACCATGGCGCCGACCAGCAGCCCGCCGTTGCTGCCGCCCATCACGGCCAGCCGGTCCGGGGCGGTGACCCCGGTGGCGATCAGGTGCTCGGCCGCGGCCGCGCAGTCGTCGAAGACGTTCTGCTTGCGGGCCAGCATCCCCGAGCGGTGCCACTCCTCGCCCTCCTCCAGGCCGCCGCGCAGGTTGGCGACGGCGTACACGCCGCCCGCGCGGGCCCAGGCCAGGGCCACCGCGGAGTAGGCGGGCGTGAGGGAGATCCGGAAGCCCCCGTACCCATAGAGGATGGTGGGCCGCGGGCCCTCGGCGGGAGCCGAGGGCGACACGACGAGCATGCGCACGGGCGTGCCGTCGCCGGACGTGTAGGTGACCTGTTCGACGTTCACGTCCGGAAGGTCGATGTCCCCCGGGGCGTCGGCCCACACGGACACCCGCCCGGCGAGCGCGTCGTAGCGGTACACCGAGGACGGGTGGGTGTTGTCGGTGTAGCCGAACCAGGCCTCCTGGCCTCCCTCGGGGCGTTCCGAGAGGCCGCCGACCGTGCCCAGCCCGGGCATGTCCACGACGCCGAGGAGCTCCCCGGTGAGCAGGTCGCGCTGGGTGACCTCGCTGATCGCGTGGCGGCTGTGGGAGACCAGGAGTTCGGGGCGTTCGAGGGCGGGGCCGTCCAGGACGGCGTAGTCCTCCAGCACCGCCTCGGGCTCCTCGGGGACCAGGGTGGTCCAGTTCTCGTAGCGGGGGTCGGCCGGATCGGTCACGCACACGCGCCCGCGCGGGGCGTCCCGGTCCGTCCGCAGGTACAGGCGCCCGTCCCGGCCCACGTGCCCCTCCAGGTCGGCGTCGACACCCTCCTGGACGGGCACCAGGCGGGGCCGCTCCAGGTCCCCGTCGGACAGGTCGGCGATCCACATGTCGGTGGCCGAGGAGGTCCCCCGGACCGCCTGGAGGATCAGCCAGCGGCCGTCCCGGCTCACGGAGGGGCTGAAGTACTCCGTCTTGTCCCTGCCGGAGCCGAAGACGAGGACGTCCTCCTCGGCCGGGCGCCCCAGCCGGTGCAGGTAGACGCGCCGGTGGTAGGCCTCCTCGCCGTCGGGGACCTCCTCCGGGGGCAGCCGCCGCACGTAGTAGAAGGCGGAGGAGTCCGGCAGCCACGCGATCGGGCTGTAGCGGGCCCGGTCCACAGGGCCGTCCACCAGGTCGCCGCTGTCGACGTCCACGACCCGCAGGACGGACTCCTCGTCCCCGCCCTCGGAGAGCTGGTAGGCGAGCAGGCGCCCGTCGGGGCCGGGCTTCCACGCGTCCAGGGTGGTCAGGCCCCCGGGGTCGAGCGCGCCGGGGTCGACCAGGACGCGCTCGGGGCCGTCGCCGTCGCGGACGTAGAGCACCGCGTGCTCCTGCTCGGCGGTCCGGCGGACGAAGAAGCTGCGGTCGCCGCGCCAGACGGGGGCCCCGACGGCTCCCGCGCCGAGGAGGGACCGGATCCGGTCGGCGAACCGCTCGCGAGCGGTGTAGCGCTCGGAGGCCTCGGTGTACAGGGCGTCCTGGGCCGCCGCCCACGCCTTCGTGGCGGTGGATCCGCAGTCCTCCAACCACCTGTAGGGGTCGCCGACCTCGTGGCCGTGCAGGTTCTCTGTGACGTCGAGCCGTTCGGCCGGGGGGTAGCGGAGTTCACGCATACTTCGCACTCTATCCACCGCTATCAACCACTGGGTGTTCGGCGCGGCGTCAGGATGAAACGTGGTTTGTCGGGCGCACAATAGGACCACGAAAAGCGTCAACACGCGGTTTCTGTGCGGCCCGGCGTAAATTGGGGTGGCGCCGGGGCGGTCCGAACACGCAAACTGAATGCGGGACGCAACTCGGCGGGACCACCGGGAGGTCCGTGTGGCAAGGCGTACGGAAACACCGATCCTCGGATCGGTGCACAGGGAGGTCTCCTGGCTGGCCGAACGGCTGGCCGGGGAAGAGACACGGTCGTTCACCGCGACCGGGGCGACGCGATGAGCGCCCCAAGCAGCCGGGAGGGTGGCACAGGGACCGCCCGCCGCCACGTGCTGCTGCTCAACGCCAGCTTCGAACCACTGACGACACTGCCCCTGCGCAGGGCGATTCTCCTCGTCCTGCGGGAGAAGGCCGAAGTCGTCCACCAGGACGACACGGGGACGGTGCTGCACTCGGCGACGCGCTCCTACGACGTGCCGTCGGTCATCCGGCTCAGGCGCTACATCAGCGTTCCGTACAGTCGCAGGGTGCCCCTCACCCGGGTGGCGCTGATGAGACGGGACCGGCACGTGTGCGGCTACTGCGGGAAGAAGGCCGAGACCATCGACCACGTCATCCCGCGCAGCCGCGGCGGCGCGCACGTGTGGGAGAACGTGGTCGCGGCCTGCAAGCCGTGCAACCACCGCAAGGCGGACAAGTTCCTGGACGAGCTCGGCTGGGAGCTGCACATCACCCCCAAGGTGCCCAAGGGACCCCACTGGCGGCTGATCAACGGTGACCTGCACGGCGACCCCCAGTGGGAGCCGTACATGGCCCACCTCGCGGCGTAGGCGCCCGGCCGGACGCACGGGCCGGCCAACGGGCTCCAGCGGTCCGGCGGGGCCGGAACCGGGCGTCCCACCCGGCCCCCGCCGCCCTTCCGCCCTCCGGCGCGGCCCCCACGGGCGCCCGGGGGGCGGCCGTGCGTCCCCGGGGCGCCTCCGGGCGCGCCCCCGCCGGTCCCGCGCGGTGGGGGCCCGTCCCGCAGCGGTGCCCGAAGGCGCCCGCCCGGCGAAGGGGCGGGCGGTGACGTGAGGGCGCGGCGGCCGTATTCTGGCGGCATGCCGAGATACGACTTCCGCTGCCGCGAGTGCGGTGACACCTTCGAGCTCTCCCGTCCGATGGCAGAGGCGGGCGACCCGGCCCCCTGCCCCGTGGGGCACGGCGACACCGTGCGGCTGCTGTCCACCGTGGCGGTGGGCGGGCGCGCCTCCGCCCCCGCGCCGTCCGGGGGCGGGGGCTGCTGCGGGGGCGGTTGCTGCTCCTGAGCCCGCACGCGCCGGCCCCGCGCCCGCGGGGCCGACGGCGACCGGGTCCGCCCGCAGCGACGACGCGGACAGGGCCGCGCGAGCAGGGGCGGCCCCGACGGGACCGCCCCTGCGCACTGCTCCCGGACCGGGTCCGGCCCCTACCCCTCGATCTGGGACACGTCGCGCGCCGCGCCGGTCGAGGCCGAGGTGGCCATCGCCGCGTAGGCGCGCAGCGCGGCCGTCACCGGCCGCTGACGGTCACGCGGCCGGAACCGGCCCAGCTCCTTGAGCAGGCGCTCGCGCCGGGTGGCGAGCTCCTCGTCGGAGACCTCCAGGGTGATGCCCCGGTTGGGGATGTCGATCGTCACGGTGTCGCCGTCCTCGACCAGGGCGATGTCCCCGCCCGCGGCCGCCTCGGGGGAGGCGTGGCCGATGGACAGGCCCGACGTGCCGCCGGAGAAGCGGCCGTCCGTGATCAGGGCGCAGGCCTTGCCCAGGCCGCGTCCCTTGAGGAAGCTCGTCGGGTACAGCATCTCCTGCATGCCGGGGCCGCCCTTGGGGCCCTCGTAGCGGATGACCACCACGTCACCGGGCACGATCCGCTTGTTGAGGATGCCGTCGACGGCGTCCTCCTGGGACTCGAACACCTTGGCGGGGCCGGAGAAGGTCCACAGCTCCTCCTCCACACCCGCCGTCTTGACGATGGCGCCGTCCGGGGCGAGGTTGCCGAACAGCACGGCCAGGCCGCCGTCCTTGGTGTAGGCGTGCTCGACGGAGCGGATGCAGCCGTTCTCCCGGTCGGTGTCCAGGGTGTCCCACCGGGTGTCCTGGGAGTACGCCTTGGTGGTGCGCCGGCCCCCGGGGGCGGCGTGGAACAGCTCCACCGCCTCCGGCAGGACGGTGTCGGAGGTGATGTCCCACTCGGCGATGAACTCGCCGACGGTCTTGCCGTGCACCGTGGGCAGGGAGGTGTCGAGCAGCCCGCCGCGGGCGAGTTCGCCCAGGATGGAGGGGATGCCGCCCGCCCGGTGGACGTCCTCGATGTGGTACTTCTCGGTGTTGGGCGCGACCTTGCACAGGCACGGGACCCGCCGTGAGACGGCGTCGATCTCGTCCAGGCCGAATCCGACGCGGGCCTCGGTGGCCGCGGCCAGCAGGTGCAGGATCGTGTTGGTGGAGCCGCCCATGGCCACGTCCAGGGCCATCGCGTTGCCGAAGGCCGCGGGGGTGGCGATGGACAGGGGCAGGACGGACTCGTCGTCGTCCTCGTAGTAGCGCTTGGCGGCCTCCACGACCAGGCGTCCGGCGTCCTCGTACAGGGCGCGGCGCGCGGTGTGGGTGGCGAGCACGGTGCCGTTGCCGGGCAGGGCCAGGCCCATCGCCTCGGTGAGGCAGTTCATCGAGTTGGCGGTGAACATGCCGGAGCAGGAGCCGCAGGTGGGGCAGGCGGCCTCCTCCAGCTCGTCCAGCTCCGCCTGGGAGACGCTCTCGTCGGCGGCGGCGATCATGGGGTTGATCAGGTCGAGCTTGCGGACGGTCGTGGCGGTGCCGTTGACGACCGTGACCTTGCCGGCCTCCATGGGACCGCCGGAGACGAACACCGTCGGGATGTTGAGGCGCA
Organism: Nocardiopsis tropica; assembly: GCF_042660575.1. NCBI lineage: Bacteria > Bacillati > Actinomycetota > Actinomycetes > Streptosporangiales > Nocardiopsidaceae > Nocardiopsis > Nocardiopsis tropica. Next base: position 25,185 of record NZ_JBHSUF010000023.1, on the reverse strand, counting down.
GCGCGGCCAGCAGCATGCCGGGGGTGATCTTGTCGCAGTTGGACACGCACACCAGGGCGTCGGCGCAGTGGGCGTTGACCATGTACTCGAGGGAGTCGGCGATCAGCTCGCGGCTGGGCAGCGAGTACAGCATGCCGCCGTGGCCCATGGCGATGCCGTCGTCCACGGCGATGGAGTTGAACTCGCGGGGCACGCCGCCCGCCTCGCGGATCGCCTTGGCGACCACGTCCGCGACCTCGCGCAGGTGGACGTGGCCGGGCACGAACTCGGTGAAGCTGTTGGCCACGGCCACGATGGGCTTGCCGAAGTCCTCGCGCTCCACGCCGGTCGCGCGCATGAGTGCACGCGCGCCTGCCATGTTCCTGCCGTGAGTGACCGTGCGTGAGCGTAGGACTGGCATGGGGTGGGCTCCCATCGTTACGGGTGTTTCCCCTCGATGGTAGTCCCTCGTGAGAGCGGCTTCGGTCTCGGAGTGGAAGACTCGTATTCCGGATCGTGAGACGATCCTGGTCCCGCGGGCGGGAGGGAGGCCGGAGCGGTCGGGTCCGGAGCAGGGGGAGCGGCTCCGCGGGCGCGGGTCCGGGCACACGGGAGGCCCGGGCGCCACGGCGTCGTGGTCGGTCCCGGGCCCGTACGGCGTCAGGGGTGCCGGGGCGCCGAGGGGAGGCGCCCCCGCTCAGTACCGGGGGGGCAGGGCCTTCTCCGCGGCCCTGTAGATCTCCTCGATCTCGGTCTCCGTCAGTCGGTCCCGGCCGCTGCGCAGCCACTTGCGGACCTTCGTTCCGGTGATGATGTCCACGCCCCGCAGCCGGTGGCTGTCCCAGGGCATGCCGGGGCCGTAGATGGCCAGCGAGGCACGCACCTTGATCTCGCGCCCGAGCTCGGTGCTGATCAGCTCCTCCGCCCGTTTGGCCTCCTCCAGCGCCTCGTCGATGCGCTCGTTCTTGCTGAACCTGCCGTGGTAGAGCTTCTCCAGCTTGTTGCGCAGCGGGAGGCGCTTGTCCCACGACTCGGAGTCGATCGCGAAGGCTCCGCGCCGGCCCACGATGAAGTGGTCGATCTGGCCGTTGCCGCCCGGTACGGCGCGGGCGTGGAGCACCCGGTAGCCGAGCTGCTTCATGACCTTGAGCTGGACCTCGGTGCGCCGCTGCGCGGCCGAGGGCTTGCGCCAATGGGGAATCTCCGACTCGCGCCGGGAGTAGTACACCATCGTGCCGACCAGGGTCAGGAGTCCGAGCGTGGCGCCGAGGCGCCAGTCGGAGGTGAGGAGCCCGAAGACCACGGTGACCGCGGTCGCGGAGCCCCCGCGGACGATCCACTTGCGCGCGGACTGGTTCTCCTTGAGGGCGCCGTACACGGCTCTGGTGCCGGAGGCTTCCTTGTTCTTGCGCTGATTGGGGAAGAAGAGGGCTTCGGGCCCCTCCTTCGCCGCTTCCCGGGGGGCTTGGCCCTGGTCGTTCGCTCTGGTTGCCGATTCCACGTCGGACAGGTTAGTTGGATCCATATCCGAGTCCTAGTGCATTACTTCTCACACTTTTGTTCCCTTACGGTTCGGTGTCGACAGGTGTCGAATGCACCGGACCAGGGAATGGTCAGGGGTTCGTCGATCTCTCTGGAGAACTGTCGTCCTCCTTCGTGGTGCCCGGTGTAGTGCCCACTAATCTGGGTCGGCATGACCCAGATCCACGACCTTCCGGCGCACCGGCTCGCGGCGATGGTCCGCAGTCGCGAACTGTCCCCTCCTGAGATAACTGAGCACTATCTGCACCGGATCGAACGGTACGAACCGCACTATGGCGCGTACATTACGGTCGCGTCAGAAATGGCGCTAGAACAAGCCCGGTACGCGGAGAAGCGTCAGATGGGCGACACGCCGGACACCCTCCCGCCGCTCCTCGGCGTCCCCCTCCCCGTCAAGGACCTCGACCCCGTCGCCGGGGTCCGCTTCACGCAGGGTTCCGCCGTCCACCGCGACACCGTGGCGCCCGCCGACTCGGACCTGGTCGCGAGGCTCCGCGCGGCCGGCACCGTCATGGTGGGGAAGACCAACACCCCCGAGTTCGGCTCCAGCTGCTACACGGAGAACGACGTCGCGCCGCCCGCCCGCAACCCGTGGAACACCGACCTCTCGCCCGGAGGCTCCAGCGGCGGCGCAGCCGCGGCCGTCGCCGCGGGTCTGGCCCCGGCCGCGCAGGGCAGCGACGGCGGCGGCTCGATCCGCATCCCGGCCTCGGCCTGCGGGCTCTTCGGGCTCAAGCCCACCAGGGGCCGGATCTCGGGGGCGCCGTTCAAACCCGACCTCCTGGGCCTGTCCACCGCGGGCCCCCTCACCCGCGGCGTCCGGGACGCCGCGCTCCTCCTGGACGCCATGGCGTTCTCCCGGCCGGGGGACCTCTACCCCGCTCCGCCGGCGGACGGGCCGTTCACCGACCACGTGGACCGCGATCCGGGCCGCCTGCGCATCGGCGCCTACTCTTCCACGGGGTCCTCGGGCATCCCCGTCCACCCGGAGGTCCTGGCCGCCCACGGGGAGGCGGTCCGCCTGCTGGAGGACCTCGGCCACGACGTCGAGGAGGTTCCCGAGCCCGGCGACGCCCACTTCGGGGGCGCCTTCGCCGACGACTTCCAGGTGGTGTGGGCCGCCATGGCCTCGGCGTCCCCGGTACCCCCCGAACGGGAGGGGGAACTCGGCCCCCTCAACCGCTGGCTGCGCGAGCGGGCCCGGTCCACGCCGGTCCCCGTCTACATCGCGGCCTGCGCCCGGCTCCAGCGCGGGGTCCGCTCCCTGGCCGCGGCGACCGCTCCCTACGACGCGGTGCTCACGCCCACCCTGGCACTGCCCCCGGTCCCGCTGGGCCACTTCTCCGCGGACGGGCCGGAGGAGGAGTTCGGGAGGATGACCGCCTTCACCCCGTTCACATCGGTGTACAACGTCTCGGGCCAGCCCTCGGTGAATGTCCCCCTGCACCGGACGGCGGACGGCCTGCCGATCGGTTCCATGCTCACCGGCCGGATGGGCGGCGAGGGCGTTCTGCTGGCGCTGTCGGCCCAGCTCGAGCGGGCCAGGCCCTGGGCCCACCGGGTCCCGCCGGGCTGGAACGGCTGAGCGCGCGACGCGGTGTCAGCGGCGCCCGTCGTGCGGGGCGGCCGCGGCCCCGGCGCCCGGGGCCGCCCCGTGGACCGGGGGCGCGTCCAGCACGGGGGCGACCTCGGCCGCCGACGGGCCGTCGTCCGACCCGGGGGCGGGCCGGGGCAGGAACAGGCTGAGCACCGCGGCGACCATGACCAGGCCCGCCGCGCCGATCACGCCGCCGACGATGCCGTTGCCGTCGATCAGCGCACCGCTGAGCGGGCCGGCGATGGCGCCGCCGGTCCCCATCGCCGTGGCCGTCCAGCCGAAGGCCTCCGCCCTGCGGTGGGACGGCGCCATGTCCCCGACGCGCCCCATCACCGCCGCCAGGGTCGGCGCGAGGGCCAGCCCGGACACGAAGAGCAGCGGCGTGATGAACAGCGGGCTGGGCAGGTGCGTGACCGGCGGCACGAAGGGGATCAGGATCGCCAGTCCGAAGGCCGCCGCGAAGCTGCGCAGCGCCAGTCGGGGACGCCCGCGCAGGGCCCCCGCGACCACGCCGCCCACGAGCGACCCCGCAGCCCAGACCGAGGCCATCACCATCACGTACTGGGGGGCGTCGAGCTCGTTGGCCCAGGCCACGATGACCAGGTCCATGCCGATGACGCCGGAGACCATGAGCAGGCACATCGCGAAGACCGCGCACAGGGCGGGGTGGAACAGCAGGCTCCTGCGGGAGCCCGTGTCCTCCGCCGCCCCGCCCCCGTCCGTTTCGGCGGGGGCGGGGCCGGTCACCCCGGCCCTGCGCAGCGACCACGCGAAGCCCACGGAGCCGAGGAAGCCCAGCGCGGCGAGGAGGAACAGCGCCCAGCGCGGACCGGCCGCCGCCACCACGCCGGCGATGAGCACGGGGGAGAAGATGAAGAGCAGCTCCTGGGTGGTCGCCTCGGCCGCGTAGACGGCCTGCCTCTCGGGCCCGCGCGTCAGGCGCGGCCACAGGGCCCGCACGATCTGGTTGGCGGGCGTGCCGAACAACCCCGTCACCAGGGACAGCGGGAGCGACAGCCACCACAGCGACCCCGGGAGCAGGGCCAGCGCCACGAGTCCCACGCTGAACACCAGGCCGCACACCAGCACCAGCCGGTCGGTCCCTCCCCGGTCCGCCATGCGCCCGCGCAGCGGCCCCACGAGGGCCATGCCGAGCGTGAAGGCGCCCGCCACCAGCCCCGCGAGGGTGTAGGAGCCCGTCCAGCCCTCGACCAGGAACGTGACCGCGATCATCAGGCCCGGGGTGTAGAAGCGGGCGGCCAGGGACCAGGAGAGGAGGGACAGGACGTGGGGCACGGCGAAGAGCCGCCGGTAGTTAGCGAGCACACCACGATTATGCAGACGTATCGCCCTTTGGGCCATTCGATAAGCGTCCTGCTCAGGGCCGGTGCCGTCACGTTGCGCGGAGTCTCGTCGCGCCGTGTCCGCCGACCCGGGCCGCGGACACGTTCTGGCCCCACGCCGGGACGGCCTCCGGTGTACGAAGCGCCGGGTAGGGCATGATCGGGTTCTGTGAGGGACGTTCAGCTGGCCCGCGTGGCCGAGCAGTACGGGGTCGCGACGAGCTACGAGGACTGGCGGGGACGGCGGGTCCCGGTCGGCCCCGACACCATCCGCCATGTACTGCGGGCCCTGGGGGTGGACCCGGAGGCGCCCGACGCCGCCGCGCCTCGCGGGCTGCTGCCCCCGGCGGTCGTCGTCCGCGAGGGGAAGGCGCCCGACCTGGTGCTCCCGGGCAGCGCGCGCGGCGTCGTCGAGACCGCCGACGGCTCCCTGCTGCCCTTCGACCCCGGCCTGCCGCTCGGCTCCCACGTGCTCCGCGTCACGGACGGCGGCGTCGAGCACGACGCGCCCCTGCTCGTCGTCCCCGACCGGCTCGACCCCGGCGCGCTGAGGGACCACCCCCGGCTGTGGGGGGTCATGGCACAGATCTACAGCGTCAGGTCCCGCGCTTCCTGGGGGACCGGGGACCTGCGCGACCTGGCCGAGCTCGCCGACTGGAGCGCCCGCGACCTGGGCGCCGACTTCACCCTGGTCAACCCGGTGCACGCCACCGAGCCGCTGCCGCCGGTCGAGCCCTCGCCCTACCTGCCGGTCAGCCGCCGCTACGCCAGCCCCCTCTACATCCGGGTGGAGGACGTCCCCGAGTACGCCCGGCTCGACCCAGCCCGGAGGGAGGGGGTCCAGCGCCTGGCCCGCCCCCTGCGCGAGCGGGGCCGGACCGCGGACCTGCTCGACCGCGACGAGGTCTGGAAGGCCAAGCGCACCGCACTGGAGGTGCTCTTCGAGGTCCCCCGCGCCCCCGGACGGGAGGCGGCCCTACGCGCCTACCTCGAACGCGAGGGGCGCCCCCTCGTCGAGTTCGCGACCTGGTCGGCGCTGGCGGAGGAGTACGGGAGCGACTACCGGGCCTGGCCCGGGGACCTGCGCGACGCGGGCTCCCGCGCCGTGGGCGCGGAGGCCCTGCGCCGCTGGCCCGCCGTGGAGTTCCACCGCTGGCTCCAGTGGGTCCTCGACGAGCAGCTCGCCCAGGCCCAGGCCACGGCCAGGGCCGGCGGGATGGGCGTCGGCATCGTGCACGACCTGGCCATCGGCGTGCAGGCGGGTGGAGCGGACGCGTGGATGTACGGCGACGCCCTGGTCCCCGGGCTGCGCGTCGGTGCGCCGCCGGACGAGTTCAACCGGCTGGGCCAGGACCGGGGCGGGCCGCCCTGGAACCCGGTGCGGCTCGCCGAACGCGGCTACGGGCCGTTCCGGCAGATCCTCGACCAGGCCCTGCGCCACGCGGGCGGGGTCCGGATGGACCACGTCATGGGCATGTTCCGGCTGTGGTGCGTGCCCGAGGGCGCCTCCGCCGACCAGGGCACCTACCTCAGGTTCGACCACGAGGGCATGGTGGGAACGCTCGTCCTGGCCGCGCACCTGGCGGACGCCGTCGTCGTCGGGGAGGACCTGGGCACCGTCGAACCGTGGGTGCGGGACCACCTCGCCGACCGCGGCGTGCTGGGCACGTCCGTCCTGTGGTCCGAGCAGGACGGCGACGGGGAGCCGCGCCGGCCCGGGGACTGGCGCGCCGACTGCCTCGCCACGGTGGCCACGCACGACCTGCCCCCGGTGGCGTCGTTCCTCTCCGCCGAGCACGTGGAGCTGCGCGACCGGCTCGGCCTCCTCGGACGGCCGGTGGAGGAGGAGCGGGCCGGGGCGGAGGCCCGGGTCGAGCGCTGGCGGCGGCTGCTGGTGGACCTGGGCCTGCTCGACGAGGACGTGGACCCCGTGGCCGACCCGGCCGCGGTGGTGGCGGCCATGCACGCCTACCTGGTGGCGACCCCGGCCCGCATGATCGGGGTGGCGCTGACCGACGTGGTGGGGGAGCGGCGGATGCAGAACCAGCCCGGCACCACCACCGAGTACCCGAACTGGCGCATCCCGCTCACCAGTGCCGAGGGGGAGCCGGTGCTCGTGGACGAGCTGCTGGCCGACCCCCGCATGGTGGCGCGCATACGCCGCACCCTCGGACCGGTCGGGGGAGGGCACGGCCGCGCGCTGTAGGCGGACCGGACGCGGCGGCGGCCCCGGGGGAACCCCCGGGGCCGCCGTTGTGTCCGCTTCTAGGCGCGGGCCCGGCCCGCGGCGATGTCGACGGCGCGGGCGCGCAGCGCGCGCTCCACGCCCGCGCGGCCCTCGATCAGCAGCCGGCGGAGCGCCGGGGCGGGGGAGGCCTCCGCGATGTAGGCGTCCGTGCGCTCCAGGGTCGCCTCCTCCACCAGCCCGCTCGGGTACATCACCTCGGCGAAGGTCTGGGCGAACTCGCCCGTCCACTTCTCCCACGCCGGGGCCAGCTGCGCGAAGTACTTCTCCGTGTAGGGCCGGTACAGCTCGGCCTGGCCGGGCTCGGTGAAGCCCATCAGGACCGCGCGGAACTCGGCGTTGGCCAGCTCCTCGCCCACGATCCGCTCCCACGCGTCGGCCTTGGCCGCGGCCGTGGGGATCGCGGCGCGGGCCCCGGCTGCGTGCCGCTGGCCCGCCGCGGTCGGGTCGGACTCCAGCTCGGCGGCGATCTCCGCCTCGCCGGCCTCCCCGGCGGCGACCAGGCGGCGCAGCAGCGTCCACCGCAGGTCCGTGTCCACGGCCAGCCCGTCCACGGTGATCGCGCCGTCCAGCAGGCCCCGGACCAGGGACAGGTGGGCGTTGCTCGCGGCCGTGCCCGCCAGCGCGTTGGCGTAGGCGAGCTGGAGGTCCCCTCCGGGCTCGGCCGAGGTCAGCAGCTCGCGCAGCCGGTCGGAGAGCTGCTCGAAGCCGAACGGGCGCCACGCGGGGTCGGCGTACATGTGCAGGGCGGAGGACGCCTGGCGCAGCAGGGTCTGGGCCACCATCACGTCGTCGACGCCGCTGATCCCGGAGATCACCAGGGCCACGTAGTCGCGGGCGGCCATCTCGCCGTCACGGGTCATGTCCCAGGCGGCGCCGAAGGCCAGGGCCCGCGGAAGCGACTCGCGGATCTCGCCGGCGCCCTCCACCACCGTGCGCAGGGAGCGCTCGTCGAGGCGCAGCTTGGTGAAGGTGAGGTCGTCGTCGTTGATCAGCACCAGGTCCGGCTGGGCCGTGCCGATCAGCTCGGGGACCTCGGTGCGCGCGCCGCTGACGTCCAGCTCCACGCGTTCGCGCCGCACGATGCCCTCGGGGGTGCGGTCGTACAGCCCGATCGCGAGGCGGTGCGAGCGCAGCGTCGGGTGCCCGGGGTCGGCCTCCTGGAGCACGGCGAACGACGTGAAGGCCCCGTCGGCGTCCACCTCGAACTCCGGGCGCATCGTGTTGACGCCCGTGGTCTCCAGCCACTCGCGCGACCAGCCGGACAGGTCCCGCCCGGAGGCGGCCTCCAGGTGCTTGAGGAGGTCCTTCAGCTCGGTGTTGCCGAACGCGTTCTCCTTGAAGTAGGCGCGCACTCCGGCGAAGAACGCGTCCACGCCCACGTACGCGGCGAGCTGCTTGAGCACCGAGGCGCCCTTGGCGTACGTGATGCCGTCGAAGTTGACCTCGACCGCCTGGATGTCGACCATGTCGGCGGCGATCGGGTGCGTGGAGGGAAGCTGGTCCTGGCGCAGCGCCCAGGACTTCTCCACGTTCGCGAACGTCGTCCAGGCGTCGGTCCACTTGGTGGCGTTGGCCTGGCAGTACACGCTGGCGTAGGTCGCGAACGACTCGTTCAGCCACAGGTCGTCCCACCAGCGCATGGTGACCAGGTCGCCGAACCACATGTGCGCCATCTCGTGCAGGATCGTCTCCGCGCGGCGCTCGTAGCGCGCGTCGGTGACCCGGGACCGGAAGACGTAGTCCTCCAGGAAGGTGACCGCGCCCGCGTTCTCCATGGCGCCCGCGTTGAACTCCGGGACGAACAGCTGGTCGTACTTGCCGAACGGGTACCGCAGGTCGAACAGGCCGTGGAAGAAGTCGAACCCCTGCTTGGTGACCTCGAACAGGGCCTCGGAGTCCAGGTGCTCGGCGAGCGAGGCGCGGCAGTACAGCCCCAGCGGGATGCCGTCGTGCTCGTCGCGCACCACGTGGTACGGGCCCGCGATGAGCGCGGTGATGTAGGTGGACACCACCGGCGTGGCGGGGAAGTGCCAGCGCACCCGCTCCCCGCCGGCGGCCTCGCGCACCACGTCGGGGGCGCTGTTCGACACGACCTCCCACGACGGGGGCGCGAACACCGTCAGCTCGAAGGTGGCCTTCAGGTCGGGCTGGTCGAAGCACGTGAACATGCGGTGCGCGTCCGCCGTCTCGAACTGGGTGTACAGGTACACCGAGTCGTCCACGGGGTCGACGAAGCGGTGCAGGCCCTCGCCCGTGCGCATGTACGCCGCGTCGGCGACGACGGTCAGCTCGTTCTCGGCCGCCACCTCGGGAAGCACGAGGCGCTCGCCGTCGAACAGTTCGGCCGGGTCGAGCTCGGCGCCGTTCAGCGTCGCCGTGATCACCTTCGGGGCGGCCAGCTCGACGAACGTCCGAGCACCCGGCTCCGAGCTGGAGAAGCGGACCACGGTGGTGGACCGGAAGGTCTCGTCACCGGTGGTCAGGTCGAGCTCCACGGCGTAGGAGTCGACGCTGAGAATCCGCGCCCGCTCCTGAGCCTCGTCCCGTGTCAGGTTCCCTGCCACGCCACGCTCCCTCCACGGCCGCCGTCCCCGCCGGCCGGATCGTTGCCGACCACGGCGAGTCCGCCGCGTGGGTGGAGCGTCGTCGGGCCGGGGGTCGTCTTCACTCGGCATCGATCCTGCCACGCGCACGGGCGGAATGCGCAACCGATGGCCGGGGTTGCCTACCTACGACGTGAAGTTCCGTCCCCCCGACCGATCCGAGGAGCAGCGATGACGCAGACCGCCGACCCGAGCAGCGGGCCCGAGACCGTGTACGCCGACATGTGGTTCGACCCCGCGTGCCCGTGGGCGTGGATCACGTCGCGCTGGCTGCTCGAGGTGGAGCGCGTCCGTCCGGTGAGGGTCCGCTGGCACGTGATGAGCCTCAGCGTCCTCAACGAGGGCAGGGACCTGCCGGAGGACTACAGGGCGTCCTTGGACGGGGCGTGGGCCGCCGTGCGCGTGTGCGTCGCGGCCGAGCAGCGCTTCGGCCCGGAGGTTCTCGGAGGCCTGTACACCGCACTGGGCACCCGGTTCCACAACGGCGCCGAACCGCGGACCGCCGACACGATCCGCGCCGCGCTCGCGGACGCGGGCCTGCCCGAGGACCTGGTGGAGGCCGCGGAGGGCACCGGGTACGACGAGGCCCTGCGCGCCTCGCACGCGGAGGCCATGAAGCTGGTCGGCGAGGACGTCGGCACCCCCGTCGTCCGGGTGGAGGACGTGGCCTTCTTCGGCCCGGTCGTCACGCCCGTGCCCCGCGGCGAGGAGGCCGGGAAACTGTGGGACGGCGTCCGCCTGGTCGCCGGGACCGACGGGTTCTTCGAGCTCAAGCGCACCCGCACCCGCAACCCCGTCTTCGACTGAGCGCCCCGGCCCCGGTGAGCCGGGGGCGCTCCGGGCCGCCGCCCGGAGCGGCGGGGAGCGGTCCCGGGGGCCGGGGCGACACGGCACACTGGAAGCGGGCCCGGCGGGGGCCGGCCCGGCTCCGGACGCCCGTCCGCGCCGCCGGTCCCCGGACGCCGGGGCCCGGACCCACCGCAGAGCGAAGGACCGCACATGCCCGGACCCGACGACGACCGCAGGGTCGAGTTCCTCGACGACCTCGACATCCTGCCCGACACCACCAGCGACGAACGCGGAGTGGGCTGGGGCGAGGACTCCGAGGAGGACTCCACCGCGCGGCTCATCGCCGACCGCCCCCCGCACTGGGGCTGACCCGGGGCCGGAGCCGTCCGTGGAACCACGGGTGCGCGGCCCCGCCCCCGTCCCGCCCTGGCCAACCCGAATCACGTTCTGCCACAGTGGGGCCATGCGATCCCTCTACATCGACGGCGCCTGGCGCGACTCCGCCTCCGACGAGGCCCTGGACGTGGTGAACCCGGCGACAGAGCAGGTCATCGACACCGTTCCGGCCGGAACGGCCGAGGACGTCGGGGCCGCGGTCGAGGCCGCGGCCGCCGCCTTCCCGGCCTGGTCCGCGCTGACCCCGGGGCAGCGCGTCACCCACCTGGCCAAGGCCCACGAGCTGTTCGGCGCCCGCATCGACGACATCGCCGCCGGGCTCACCCGGGACATGGGCGCGCCCGCGGTGTTCTCACGCAGGGTGCAGGCGGGCCTGCCCGAGCTCATGTTCCGGACCTACATCGACCTGGTCGAGGAGGCCGGGGAGCGCTACTTCGGCGGTGAGACCGTCGGCAACTCCCTGGTCGTGCGCGAGCCGGTCGGCGTCGTCGGCGCCATCACGCCGTGGAACTACCCGCTCCACCAGATCGTCCTCAAGGTCGTCCCCGCCCTCCTGGCGGGCAACACCGTCGTCCTCAAGCCCAGCGAGATCGCCCCGCTCGGCGCCTACGCCCTCGCCGAGGTGTTCCACGACGCCGGGCTGCCCGCCGGGGTGTTCAACCTCGTGTCCGGCACCGGACCGGTCGTGGGGGAGGCCATCGCAGCCCACCCGCGCGTGGACATGGTGTCCTTCACCGGCTCGACCCGCGCGGGGACCCGGGTCAGCCAGGTGGCCGCCGAGACCGTCAAGAGGGTCGCGCTCGAACTGGGCGGCAAGTCGCCCAACGTCATCCTGCCCGGCGCCGACCTCGCCAAGGCGGTCAAGCGCGGCGTCGCCGACGTCATGCGCAACACGGGCCAGAGCTGCAACGCGCTCACCCGCATGCTGGTCCACCGCGACAGCTACGAGGAGGCGGTCTCCCTCGCGGCCGAGTCCGCCGCCAAGTACGTGCCCGGCGACCCGGAGGACGAGGCCACCCGCCTGGGCCCGCTCGTCTCCGCCGCCCAGCTGGAGAAGGTCCGCGGCTACGTCCGGCTCGGCGTGGAGGAGGGCGCCCGCCTGGTCACGGGGGGTCCCGAGCCCGTCGAGGGCCGGGACCGGGGCTACTACGCCAAGCCCACGGTCTTCGCGGACGTGCGCAACGACATGCGCATCGCCCAGGAGGAGATCTTCGGCCCGGTGCTGGTCATGATCCCCTACGACACGGTGGAGGAGGCCGTCGCCGTCGCCAACGACACCGTGTACGGGCTCAACGCCGCCGTGTGGTCCGCCGACCGCGAGAGCGGGCTGGCCGTCGCCCGCAGACTGAGGGCGGGGCAGGTCGAGCTCAACGGCGGCGCGCTCAACCCCCGGGCGCCCTTCGGCGGCTACAAGCGCTCGGGGAACGGCCGTGAGTGGGGGCTGGCGGGCCTGGAGGAGTTCTGCGAGGTCAAGGCCGTCCAGATGTGACCCCCGGGGTGCCGGGGCCGCGTCCGGTGTGCGCGGTCTCACGGCCCCCGGCCGCCCTTCCGAGGAATCGGCCCCGGTGACGGCCGCGTTGTGGGGTGTGGAAAAATTCCGTCTGGTCATCCCTGGTCGAACCCAATGAGGTGTGAGTTGAGCAGCAAGCCCGCGGTCTCCAAGGCAGGCCCCATCGGCAAGGACATCAAGTCGATGATCGTCTACAACGCCGTCGCCGTCATCTCGATGGCGCTCTTCGCCGTCCTGGGCCTGAGCGTGGCCGCCGCCGCCTCCGGCGCGGTCTGAGCGGACCCGTGCACGACGGCGCCCCGCCCGCGTCCCCGGACGCGGGGCGGGGCGCCGTGCCCGTCACCCCCGTGACCTGCCAGACTGGACACGTGCGTGTTTACCTTGGATCAGATCATGCGGGCTTCGAGCTCAAAGAACACCTCGTCTCCTGGCTGAAGGAGCGGGGCCACGACGTGGTCGACGCGGGACCCCGCGTCTACGACGCGGTCGACGACTACCCGCCCTTCGTCCTGCGCGCCGCCGAGGGCGTCGCCGCGGACCCCGGCTCGCTGGGCGTCGTCATCGGCGGTTCCGGGAACGGCGAGCAGATCGCCGCCAACAAGGTCAGGGGCGTCCGCGCCGCCCTGGCCTGGAGCGAGCAGACCGCCCGCCTGGCGCGCGAGCACAACGACGCCAACGTGCTCGGCATCGGCGGACGGATGCACTCCCCGGAGGAGGCGACCCGCTTCGTGGAGGTCTTCCTCGCCACCCCGTACAGCGACGAGGAGCGGCACACCCGCCGCATCGCGATGCTGACCGGCTACGAGCAGACCGGCGAACTGCCGCCCCTCCCGTAACCCCGTCCCACGCCCCCGCCCGGCCGCCACGGTCCCGCGCGGGGGCGTTCCGCCGTCCGGGCCGCGTCCGCACCGGCCCCGGCCGCCCGCCCGCGGGCCGCACGGCCCTGGTGGGGCGCCGAGCGCTGTGAGACCCTGGGGTCCGGCCGCGCCCCCGGGACGCGCGCCGCGCCCCGCCACCCGGACGCGGGCGGGTCCGGTCACCGCACAGTGTCCGAGAAGGGTGTACATCCCCGGAAAACAGAGCCGTTCCCCGGGACCGGGGAAGTGCCCGACTCCGTACGCTCGGTTATCGGCTGAACCCAAACCCTCGGTTTGGGGGAGAACACCGCTGGTTGCACGTGCCAGGGCGACATTCCGCGCGCTACAGTTCGTGCACAGTGGCGGGCCCTCGTTGTCCGCGGCACGGTGGTGCCCGTCGATCGGCGTCTCCAGCCACCACGACCGGGGAGTGCCCCACACCGCCCCGGCCCGCCGAACAGGTGCCCGGTGGCGACGCGGCCCCCGCGGCCGTCCGACCGTGCCGTCCGACCGCGCCGCCCGAGAGGGCGACCCCGCTGGTGAAGCGGGTGCGCCGATGATGAGGATCCATGAAGCCCACACCGACCGCCAAGACCACCCGGCTCCTGCGCTCCTCCGCGCAGAGGCTCGTCGCGGTGCTCCGGCGCAAGGTGCTGTTCCGCTACAGGCTCGTCCTCATCACCCTCGTCACCCTGGCCGTGGGGATCGGCGTCGGCGCCGTGTGGGGCCCCTCCGGGTGGTTCCCGCCCAGTTCCACGATCCTCACCGTCCTCGCGGGCGGTCTCCTCCTCAAGCGCAAGAGCCTGGCCTTCCTGCTCGGCGTGGTCGCCGCCGTCCTGGTCTTCGTCGCCTACATGCTCGACTTCGGCCAGGTCGGCCCCGGCCTGCTGGTCACGATCGGCGTCACCGCGGTCCTCTCCTACCTGCTGTCGGGCGTGCGCGAACGCCTGGGGGTGCAGGGCCTCAGCGGCGAGATGATGCTGCTGGACCTGCGCGACCGGATCCGGCACCAGGGCCGCATGCCCCGGCTCCCCGAGGGGTGGGGGCGGACCGCCGTCCTCCGCCAGGCCGGCGGCTCCTCCTTCGGAGGGGACTTCGTCGTCTCCATCCGCAGGGAGGACCGGCTGGACGTGGCCGTGGTGGACGTCTCCGGCAAGGGCGTGGACGCGGGGACCCGGGCGCTCATGCTCTCCGGGGCCTTCAGCGGACTCATCGGCGCGGTGCCCACGGGAGACTTCCTCTCCCACTGCAACGACTACCTGATGCGCAACAGCGGCGGCGAGGGCTTCGTGACCGCCGTGCACCTCAGTGTGGACCTCGACACAGGCGAGTACCAGATCGCCTCCGCGGGTCACCCGCCCGCGCTGCACTACGACAGCGGCGGCGGGCTCTGGAGCACCACCGAGGCCAAGGGCGTGGTCCTCGGGGTCATCCCCGAGATGACCTACACATCCGTCCAGGGCAAGCTCCGCCCCGGTGACGCCATCATGCTCTGCACCGACGGCCTCATCGAAACCCCTGGTGAAGACCTCGACGCGGGGATCGACCGGCTCCTCGGCGAGGCCGAGCGACTCGTCCCCCACGGGTTCGCCACCGGGGCCGGGGAGCTCGTCGACACCCTGTCCAAGGACAAGAACGACGACTGCGCCCTCGTCGTCCTCTGGCGCGACTGAGCCGCCCGGGCCCCGCGTGCCGCGCCGCAGGGGTGTGCGGTGCGGCGTCCGAGCCGGCCTGAGGGTAGGGTCGGAATGCTCCCCGTCCCCGCGTACGGCGGTCAGTCCGTACACGTCCCCGGATCGCCGTGCCCGCCCCCGCAGCCCCCGGGCGCCAACTCCCACGGCCCACCACACCAGTGACGACGGGACCGGAGCGGGGCCCCTCCACAGGCCCACCGCTATCCGAAGACTGGTGCCGCCCGCGGGTCCTCCCGCAGGGCGTAGGAGACGCGAGGGGGTGCTTCGCATGTCAGAAGGCGAGCGCGCTGAAGAACTGACCGATCTGGTCGAGAACAACGACCTGACCGGCATCCGGCTCTGGTTGGCCGAGCACAGGCCCTACGAGATCGCCGACGAACTCTCACGCATGGCCGGAGGCGAGGCGATCATCCCGTTCCGGCTCCTGGACAAGGACCGCGAGCTGGAGGTCTTCGAGGAACTCGACCCCAGCCAGCAGCAGGCCATCCTGCTCGGCCTCCGCGACAGCGCCTTCCACGAGATCCTGGAGGAGATGGACCCGGACGACCGGGCCCGCCTCATCGGGGAGGCGCCGGCGAAGATCGCCACCCGGGCCCTGGCCGGCCTCAGTCCCGCCGAGCGCAAGATGACCGCCGCCCTCCTGGGGTATCCCGAGGACGCCGTCGGCCGGTTCATGACCCCGGAGACCGTCATCCTGCACCGCGACCTGACGGTGCACCGCGCCCTGGAGGTCGTGCGCGCCCGGGGGGCCGACGCCGAGACCATCTACACCCTGCCGGTGGTGAGCGACGGCCGCCGCCTGGTCGGCACGGTGACCCTGGGGGACCTGGTCGTCAGCGAAGACGACCGGCTGCTCAAGGACATCGTCGACGTGTTCGCCCCCCGCGTCGGCGCCTCGGAGTCCGCGGAGGACGCCGCACGCCTGATGCAGGAGGCCAACCTGGTCTCCCTGGCCGTGGTGGACTCCGAGGACCGGTTCGTGGGCCTTCTGACCTTCGACGACGCCCTGGAGGTCATCGAGGCCGCCGACTCCGAGGACATGGCCCGGCAGTCCGGCGCCAGCCCCGTCGGCGACCACTACGTCTCCGTCAGCGTGCTGCGGCTCGTGGGCGCGAGGTCGGTCTGGCTGATGCTGCTCATCGTCGCGGCCACGCTGACGGTCAACGTCATGCAGGCGTTCGAGGCCACCCTGGAGGAGGTCACGGCCCTGGCGATGTTCGTGCCGATGCTCATCGGCACCGGCGGGAACGTCGGCGCCCAGTCGGCCACCGCCATCGTGCGCGCCCTGGCCGTGGGCGAGGTGCGGGTGCGCGACCTCCCCCGGGTCATCTGGAAGGAGGCGCGGGTCGGGCTGCTCCTGGGCGTCATGCTCGCGGGCCTCGCCCTGGCCATCGGCTCCCTGCTCGTCGGGTTCGCCGTCGCCGCGGTGGTGGCGTGCTCGGTGGTCGCGGTGTGCACGTGGGCGGCGGTCATCGGATCGGCCATGCCGCTGCTCGCGCGCAAGGTCGGCGTGGACCCCGCCGTGGTGTCCTCACCGATGGTGGCGACCCTCGTGGACGCCACCGGCCTGATCATCTACTTCTCCATCGCCCGTCTCGTCCTGGGCATCTGATCCGCCGGGACCGACCGCCCGGTCTGCACAATCCGCATGAAGAGGGTGTGAACCGGGTATCGCGTCAGGAGCAGGACGGATCTAGGGGGGATTCCATGTCCGGTACCGGAGATGCGTTCAAGCGGCTGAAGAAGGCCGTCGACGACAACGCCGAGAAGGCCCAGGGGCTGGTCGGCAAGGCAGCCGACGCCGCGAAGAGGGCTACGGGAGGTGCCCACGACGACAGGATCGACAAGGGGGCCGGAGCCGCGACGGAGTACCTGCGCAAGCGTGCACGGGAGGACAGGAAGTAGCGCCGGCCGCCGTGCGTGAGCGGGGCGGGCGGGGTGCGTCCACAATGGAGGATGCCCTCACCCGCCCCGTTCCCCTTCCCCGGCCCGGACGGGCCGGCCGCCCCGCAGGGGGCGCCGACCGTGCCGCTGCCCCCGGCGGCCCTCTCCGCCGAACCCGGCGCGACGGACCGGGAGACCGAACAGGACCCCGCCGACAGCCGTGTGCCCACCGTGGTTTCGGACGCCTCGAACACACCGGTGCGCGGAGGGGGCCCGAGGGCTTCCGGCGGCCCCCGGCGCCCGGTCGGATCCGGGGCGGGACGGGGAGGCGGACGCCTGCCGGTCCTGGCCGCCAGGGTCCGCATGCCGCTGATGTGGGCCGCCACCCTCCTCCTGCTCGCGGCCTACGCCGGCGTGCCGTGGTGGGCGGGCACCGGGCTGCTCGTCGCGGCCCTGGCCGTGTACCTGCGGCTCGGCACGGTGCGGCGCGAGCCCAGGGCGGTGCTGCCGCCGGTGCGCGGCAGGTGGATGGCGCTCACGAGCCCCGTTGACGGGACCCCGAGCCAGGGCAGCCACGCCTACGGGCAGACCTACGCGCTCGGCCTGGTCGCCGAGCCGGGGGGAGGGGCCCGGCCCGACATCGCCTGGCGTCCGCTCAGCCGCCCGCCGGAGGACTTCCCGGCGTTCGGCAGGGCCGTGTACGCCCCAGCCGACGGCACGGTGGTCACCGCGCACGACGGGCGGCGCGACCACCGCAGTCGCAACTCCTGGCCGTGGCTCTTCGGAGCGGTGGTGGAGAACGCCCTGCGGGAGCTGCGCGGCCCCTCGGGGATACTCGGCAACCACCTCGTGATCGACGTCGGGGGCGGCGACCACCTGCTCCTCGGCCACCTGGCGCGGGGCTCCCTGACGGTCGGCCGCGGGGACAGGGTGCGGGCGGGGCAGGTGGTGGCCAGGTGCGGCAACTCGGGGGCGTGCACCGAACCGCAGGTGCGGGTGCAGCTCATGGACCACAGGCGACCCCTGTTCGCGGCGGGCCTGCCGATCGTGTGGGCCCCGGGCTGGAACGGCCGGGACGACGGGGCGGGGCTGCCGGAGACCTGGCGGCCCGTCGTGGTCGAGGGCCCCGGGACCGAGGAGGTACCCGCTGGTCAGGAGGCCGGGGGAGACGATTACGCTGGTGAGGTAAGGCGAACCTCACGCAACCTGTGAGAGGGGTGGGTGTGAGCGCTGCGGAGGGGCGGCCCTGTCAGTTGACGGTCTGCCGGGGGTGCTGCTGCGGGACCCGGAAGAAGGTCCCCGGCGTGGACCACAGGGCCCAGCTGGCCCGCCTCGGCGCCATCGAGGACCACTCCGGCCGTACCGTCCCCGTCCGCACCAGCAAGTGCCTGGGCATCTGCTTCGAGGCCGACGTGGTGGTCGTGCAGCCGTCCCGGGAGGGGCGCGCCGCCGGGGGCCGGCCCGTCTGGCTGGGGCGGGTCACCGAGGACGAGCTGCTCGAGGCCATCGACGACTGGATCTTCGACGGCGGTCCCGGCCTCGCGCCCCTGCCCGCGGTCCTGGCCGACCACGTCACCTCCAAGGACGCCAAGAAGCCGAAGAAGGGCAAGAAGCCCAAGCACTCCAAGGCCGCCAAGAAGGAGCGCAGGAAGGCCGGGAAGGGTTCCGGGGGGAAGGGGCCCGAGGGGGCGTCCCGGCCGGAGAAGGGGTCGGACGAGGGCCGGACGGGGTCCGAGAAGTCCGACAAGGCGAAGAAGAAGGCCAAGAAGGCCAAGAAGAAGGCGGACAAGGCCGAGAAGGCCGAGAAGAAGGCGAGGAAGGCCCGGAAGGAGGCGGAGAGGGCCGGACGCGGTTAGGGCGTGTCCCGCGGGCCGTCGCGCGGACCCGCGCTCCTGCCGGGACCCGCAGGGGATCCGGGGACGCGGCCCCGCCCCCGCCCCCGGCCTCAGGCCCTCGACTGCGGCGCGAACTGGGTCCGGTAGAGGGCCGTGTAGAGCCCCTCGCGCCCCAGCAGCTCGTCGTGCGTGCCGCGCTCCAGGATGCGCCCGTCCTCCAGCACCAGGATCTGGTCGGCCTCGCGGACGGTGGCCAGCCGGTGCGCGATCACCAGGGACGTCCGCCCCTCCAGCGCGACCGCCAGGGCCTCCTGCACGGCGGCCTCGGACTCCGAGTCCAGGTGCGCGGTGGCCTCGTCCAGCACCACCACCGACGGAGCCTTCAACAACAGGCGGGCGATCGCCAGCCTCTGCTTCTCACCGCCGGAGAGCCGGTAACCCCGGTCGCCCACCATCGTGTCCAGGCCGTTCGGCAGCTGGTCCAGGAGCGTCCCGAGGCGGGCCATGCGCAGCGCCTCCTCCAGTTCGGCGTCGGTCGCCCCGGGGCGCGCGTAGCGGAGGTTCGCGCCCACCGTGTCGTGGAACAGCTGGGCGTCCTGTGTGACCACGCCCACCGCCTCGCGCAGCGAGTCCCCGGTCACCCCGCGCAGGTCCAGCCCGCCGACGCGCACCGCGCCCTCGGTGGGGTCGTACAGGCGGGAGACCAGGTGGGTCAGCGTCGTCTTGCCGGCGCCGGACGGCCCCACGAGGGCCACCATCGTGCCCGGCGCGGCCCGGAACGACACCCCGCTCAGCACCTGGGTGTCGTCGTCGACCTCGGCGTGCGGGGCCAGCTCCAGCGACGCGACCGAGGACTCGCGGGCCCCCGGGTAGCGGAAGGACACCTGGTCGAACTCGACGCCCAGGGGCCCCGGGGGGAGGTCCCGCGCGTCCGGGTCCTCCTTGAGGCCCGGTTCCAGGTCCAGCACCTCGAAGACCCGGTCGAAGGAGACCAGCGCGGTCATGATCTCCACGTGCACGTTGGACAGCGTCGTCACCGGCCCGTAGAGCCGTGTGAGCAGGGTGGTGAGCGCGACCAGGGTGCCCACCTCGAACGCCCCGCCGATCGCCAGCACCCCGCCGACCCCGTACACCATCGCCATCGCCAGGGCCGTGATCAGGCCCAGCATGCTGAAGAGCAGGGAGCCGAGGACGGCCTGGCGGACGCCCAGGTCGCGGACCCGGCCCGCCCGGTCCGCGAACCCGGCCGACTCCTCGTCCGGGCGGCCGTACAGCTTGACCAGCATCGCGCCGCCGACGTTGAACCGCTCGGTCATGAGGGAGCTCATGTCCGCGTTGTTGTCCATCGCGTCGCGGGAGATGTGGGCGAGCCTGCGCCCGATGAGCTTCGCGGGGACCACGAACAGCGGGACCAGGACGAGGGCGAGCAGTGTCACCTGCCACGACAGGGCGAGCATCGTGACGAGCACCGCCACCACGCTGATCAGGTTGGACAGCACCGACTGGAGCACGGAGGTGATCGCGCGCTGCGCGCCCACCACGTCCGTGTTGAGCCTGCTGATCAGCGAACCCGTCTGGGTGCGCGTGAAGAACGACAGCGGCATCCGCTGCACGTGGGTGAAGACCTGGGTGCGCAGCAGGTAGATGACGCCCTCGCCGATCCGCGCGGACAGCCACCGGCCGAGCAGCGTCAGCCCGCCCTCCAGGACGGCCAGCCCCGCCGCGGCGACGGCCAGCCACACCACGAGGGAGGTGTCCCCCGGGAGGATGCCCTCGTCGATGATGGCCCTGAGCAGGAGGGGGTTGGCGACCACGATGGCGGAGCCGACCGATGTCACCAGGAGGAACCACAGGATCGCCCGCCAGTGGGGGCGGGCGTAGGAGACGATCCGGCGGGTGAGGCCGGGGGGCAGTTGCTTGCCCTTCGCGCTCCCGTCGTTGACCAGGGACCTGTAGGAAGGTCTTCCCGACATCATGGACATGGGCGGCCCCGTTCTTCTCGCTGCTTCGCCACGCATGCGTCAACGCCCGCGCCCGTGCACGGCTTCCCGGGGAGAGCGCGCCGCCCGGCCGGCGGCCGGTGCGGGGCCGCCCGAAGCCGCCGTGCCAGGGGGCTCTCCGGCGGCTCGGGGGGTCAGAGGGAGTGGGCGAGCCGGCCCAGCGCGGCCGTGGTGGAGCGGCCGGGGGTGAACGGCAGCTCCCACGCCTGGGCGCCGAGGGCGTCGGCTCCGCGGATCTTGGCCTGCGTGTACCGGTCCCCGGCGGTGTACGCCAGGGCGGCAGGGTCGAGCGGGCGCAGGAGTTCGGCGTAGGCGGACCAGTCGGCGACCCCGGGCGGGCCCTCGATGACGAAGGCGCCGCTGACGCAGGCGAGCGCGGCCACCGTCTCGGCGCGCTCCTCGGCGGGGTTCACGGGGCGTCCGGGCCCCTTCCAGGCGCCCACCCTGCGGTCGGACTCGATGCCGACGACGAGGGGCAGGCCGCGTTCGGCGATGGACCGGAGGAAGCGGACGTGTCCGACGTGCAGGACGTCGAAGGCTCCGGTGACGACGGCGGGCCGCTCCAGGAGCTCGGGCCGCTCGAACCAGTGGGCGCCGAGGGGAGTGTCGGCGCCGTGCGTCGCGTCCGTGTCCGTCATTCAGCCACCCGTCCCAACGAAGCGAGGGCCCCCGTGTCCGATCCGAGCCGACGGGTTCGCCCGAAAGGTCAACGTACCCGTTCGGGGCGGGTATTCCGCCTCCGGGGAGCAGGGCCGGGCTCCCCGGTCCGCCGGGTCCGTGGGACGGCCGGGGCGTTCGCGCGGGGGTGTGCCGTGCCGTGGAGACGGGGCGCCCCCGCGCGAGGGCCCGGCAGGAGGGGCCGGGGCCCGGGGTGGAGCGGTGGAGCGGGCGACGAGAATCGAACTCGCATGACCAGCTTGGAAGGCTGGGGTTCTACCATTGAACTACGCCCGCGTGGCGCCGGAGCCTTCGAGTTTCCTCTAGACTCGTGGAGCCGACGGAGACAAGAGTACAGTCTCCCGAGCCGTGGTCGCACCCCCATCCCGGGAGTGCGATCCTTGGTGCGGTGTACGGGGTGTAGCGCAGCTTGGTTAGCGCGCATGCTTTGGGAGCATGAGGCCGCGGGTTCGAATCCCGCCACCCCGACGAAACCATCCGTGGCATCGGCCTCCGGCCGTACGCCGTGGCCCCCTGTGTATCTGCCCTAGACTTGGTGCGATCAGCAGGAAACTGTAAGTCCCAGCCCGTCGCAGGGCACCCCGTGTGAACGTGGTCGTCATGGCCCCGGGGTGCGCTCGTGCATTTCGCCGTTGTGTGTGGTGCGCCTGCGGGCCGACGCGGACACCAGCCGGCAAACCTAGGAGTACCGCCCCGTGAAGACCGATGTCGAGGAGCTGAGCCCCACCCGGGTCAAGC
The DNA here is from genome assembly GCF_042660575.1 of Nocardiopsis tropica. Classification (NCBI taxonomy): domain Bacteria; kingdom Bacillati; phylum Actinomycetota; class Actinomycetes; order Streptosporangiales; family Nocardiopsidaceae; genus Nocardiopsis; species Nocardiopsis tropica. The sequence goes on along the minus strand of NZ_JBHSUF010000023.1, from coordinate 3,492 downwards.
TGACCATCGAGGTGCCCTTCGAGGAGCTCGATCACGCTTTCGACGTGACGTACAAGTCGCTCGCCAAGCAGGTCCGGATCAAGGGCTTCCGCCCGGGCAAGGCGCCGGCGCGGCTGATCGACCGCTACGTCGGCCGCGGCGCGGTGATCAGCGAAGCGGTCAACCACGCCGTCCCGGAGCTCTACAACGAAGCCATCCAGAAGGAGGAGCTCTTCGCGCTCGGCCAGCCCGACGTGGAGGTCACCAAGCTGGAGGACAACGAGGAGCTCGCGTTCACCGCCGAGGTCGACGTCCGCCCCAAGTTCGAGGTCGAGAACTACAAGGGCATCGAGGTGACCGTCGACAGCGCCGAGGTCACCGACGAGCAGGTCGACGAGCAGATCGGCACGCTGCGCGAGCGCTTCTCCACCCTCGTGGGGGCCGACCGCCCCGTCGAGACCGGTGACCACCTGTCCATCGACCTCTCCGCCGCGATCGACGGCGAGAAGCTCGACGACGTGGCGGTCAGCGGCTACTCCTACGAGGTCGGCACCAACGCCATGCTGGAGGGCCTCGACGAGACCCTCGTGGGCATGGAGGCCGGCGGCGAGGCCACCTTCAAGACCACCCTCGTCGGTGGTGAGCACGAGGGCAAGGAGGCGGACGTCACCGTCACCGTGCACAGTGTGAAGGTCAAGGAGCTGCCCGAGCTGGACGACGAGTTCGCCCAGCTGGCCTCCGAGTTCGACACGATCGAGGAGCTGCGTGACGACGTGCGCAAGCGCATGTCGGAGGTCCGCCGCCTCCAGCAGCTCTCCGCGGCCCGTGACAAGGCCCTGGAGCAGCTGATCGAGTCCGTCGACGTGCCGCTGCCCGACGCGGTCGTCGACGAGGAGATCACCCGCCGTCGCCAGAGCCTGGAGCAGCAGCTCGCCCAGGGCGGTCTCACCAAGGAGGCCTACCTGGAGTCGCAGGAGAAGACCGAGGAGGAGTTCGACGAAGAGCTCACCACGGGCGCCCGCTCGGCCGTCAAGGCCGGGTTCATCCTCGACCAGCTGGCGATCCAGGAAGACCTGAGCGCCGACCAGGGCGAGCTCAGCCAGTACGTGTTCGAGCAGGCCCAGCGCATGGGCGTGAGCCCGGACCAGCTGGCCCAGCACCTGGTCGAGTCCAACCAGATCCGCGTCGCCTTCACCGAGGTCGTCCGCGGCAAGGCCATGGACCTGGTCCTGGCCGGCGCCCGGGTCACCGACGAGGACGGCAACGTCATCGAGCAGGAGAACGCCGAGGAGACCGCGGCCAAGGCCGCCGCGGTCGCCGCCGAGGAGTCCCTCGAGGTCATCGAGGACGACGCCGAGGAGACCGGGGCCCCCGCGGCCGCGGCCGACGAGGCCGGCGACGACAAGTCCGAGGAAGCCAAGTAGGCTTCGCGCCCGGCGTGCACGGGCCCCGACCGACCCCTCGGGCCGGTCGGGGCCCGATGTGTTCGCTGGTGGAAGAAAGTGCTGTACGGGCCCTGCGCCACCCTGCGCTCAAAGCGAACAGGGACGGTATCCGGACGAGCCCGGCTTCCGTCGGCGTTAGTGTCGCTGTATCGCAACCGTTTCGATTCCGGAGCAGGTGACGAGAGTGCCGCCGACCTTTGATGAGTCCCCGCGATTCGACGCTCGTACGTCCGAGTCGCAGATTTCCCCTTTTATTGAGCAGACGCCTCAGCGCCTGTTGCGCCAGCGAATCGTTTTCCTCGGCCAGCAGGTCGACGACGAGATCGCCAACCGCCTGGTTGGTGAGCTCCTGCTGCTGTCCGCCGAGGACCGCCAGCGGGACATCACCCTGTACATCAACTCGCCGGGTGGGTCCGTGACCGCGGGCATGGCGATCTACGACGTCATGCAGTACATCCCCAACGATGTCCGTACCGTCGGCATCGGCATGGCCGCGTCCATGGGCCAGATGCTCCTGTGCGCCGGCGCCCCCGGCAAGCGCTACGCGCTGCCGCACACCCGCGTCATGATGCACCAGCCGTCCGGTGGCATCGGGGGCACCGCCTCCGACATCCGGATCCTGGCAGACCAGCTGCTGTACGTGAAGAAGATGTTCATCGAGAAGATCTCCGAGCACACGGGGCAGACGGTCGAGCAGATCGAGAAGGACGCCGACCGCGACCGCTGGTTCACCGCTCAGGCGGCCAAGGAGTACGGCTTCATCGACGAGGTGCTCGAGGGCACCCTCGACGTGACCAGGTGACCGTACCCAGAGTTGACCCGTCGGACCTGGTCCCAGGAACGGCGCAGTGCGTGGAAGGCGTGAAATGACCGAGTACAACCCCAGTCTCATCGGCGGCGCGGCCTCGATGGCTCCCCAGAGCCGCTACGTCCTGCCGTCCTACGTGGAGCGGACGTCGTACGGCGTCAAGGAGATGAATCCGTACAACAAGCTCTTCGAGGAGCGGATCATCTTCGTCGGCGTGCAGATCGACGACACGTCGGCCAACGACCTGATGGCCCAGCTCATCACCCTTGAGCAGCTCGACTCCGAGCGGGACATCCAGATGTACATCAACTCGCCCGGAGGGTCTTTCACGTCCCTCATGGCGATCTACGACACGATGCAGTTCGTGCGCCCCGACATCCAGACGGTGTGCATCGGCCAGGCCGCGTCGGCAGCCGCGATCCTGCTCGCGGGAGGCACGGCCGGGAAGCGCGGCGCGCTCCCCAACGCCCGGATCCTGATCCACCAGCCCGCGACCGAGGGCATGCACGGCCAGGCCAGCGACATCGAGATCCAGGCGAACGAGATCACCCGTATCCGTACGCAGCTGGAGACCACCCTGGCCCGCCACACCGGTCGTACGCCGGAGCAGGTCTCCAAGGACATCGAGCGGGACAAGATCCTCACGGCGGAGGAGGCCAAGGAGTACGGCATCATCGACTTCGTGCTGCCGTACCGCAAGGCCTCCCTCAAGTAGGGGTGTGACGGAGCCGAAAGTCCTTCCGCGGCCCCCTGGGAACGGGGTGTTCCGCCGGGGATTCTCGGCAGTGGTGAAGCGTGGGCCGGACCGGCCCTTGACCCGCCTGGGGGAGCCCGGTGGTGAAGCCGGTCCGGTTTTTCGCTTAGTCTGGCGGAGAGCGACACACAGATCGCCCCGTCCGTGACCTTCGTGGACGGGTACGGGAGATTCGACTTCCGTGCGGTTTCGCGTCAGAGCGGCACCGGCGGGGCGGCCTTAGTTTTGAGGAGTGGCTGGGTGGCACGCATCGGCGACGGCGGGGACCTGCTGAAGTGCTCATTCTGCGGTAAGAGCCAGAAGCAGGTGAAGAAGCTCATCGCCGGCCCCGGCGTGTACATCTGCGATGAGTGCATCGATCTGTGCAACGAGATCATCGAAGAGGAACTCGCCGACGCCACCGAGCTGTCGTGGGACTCGTTGCCGAAGCCGCGGGAGATCTACGAGTTCCTGGACTCGTATGTGATCGGTCAGGACCAGGCGAAGAAGGCCTTGTCGGTGGCGGT
>NZ_JBHSUF010000022.1:3502-126385 GCF_042660575.1 Nocardiopsis tropica | reverse complement strand
CCCCGACCGTGAAGGGCTGCCCGGCGGACTTGGTGTCCTTACCCCCGGCGGTGAGCGCCGAGAGATCCAGGGACGTGGGGGGATTGCCGTTCCACGGGTCGTCAGGGTCGGAGGTCGTGTGGGGGGCGGGTGCGGAAAGGCTGTAGAAGTCGTCGTCCCCGCCGTCGATGTCCCCGTCCGCCGTGCCGTGCTCGCGTGGCGGGACGTCGCCGGTGTCCGCCCCGCTGTTGCGCTCCGCGCTCTCGCGTCCGGAGTCGGAAGTGGCGCCGTGATCCGGCTGCCCGCGGTCTGCGGCGGAAGCGTCTTCGGAAGACCGGGAGGATCCGGCCTGCGGCGGACGGTCCGCTTCGGAGCCGCCCCGCTCGGGGGTCACCTCGGAGGGTAGGTCGGCGTGTGCGGAGGGTGTGTGTCCGTGGTCGGAGAGAGGCGCGTGCGCAAGGGACTCGGGCGCGGTGTCGCTTGCGTGGTCGGCGGGGCCGGGGGTGTGATCCGCACCGTTGTGTTCGCCTTGGTCGGCGGGAGAAGCGGTGCTGGAGGTGCGGACCGAAGGCTCGTCGGCAGAGCGGGTGTCGGTGGGGGCGGGTGCGCGGGTACCGGAGTGGTCATCAGTCCGGAGGCCGTCTCGGCCGTGGGCGGGGTCGAGGGTCGAACCGGGCCGGTTCCGTGTATCGGCCGGTGTGCCTGGGGCGGCGGTGCCGTTTTCGGTTGCGCCGGTGGTGGGGCTCGCGGACGTGTTCGGTGTGTGCTGCTGGACGGGTGGCACGAGGGGCGCGGCGGCCGTGAGGGGCGTGGCTCCGGAATCGGTTTCGGGGGTGCGCGGGTCGTCCGGTGCGTGGTGTCCGGGGGCCGTCGGCTGCTCGCCGGTCGGGCTTCCCACGGCTGTGGGTGCGAAGCGGTCGGGGTGCTCGCTCGCAGGCGCGAGGGGGTCGGGGGGAACGGTGCGGGGGGTGTGGAGGTCCTCGCCGCGGGTGCCGTCGGAGGTGGTGGTGCGGGTGGAGTCCTCGCCGCCGCTGCCGGTGCGGCCGTGCGGGGCGCCGGTGTCGCCGAGGGCGTGAGGTGGGGTGTCGGAGGGCGCGGGGGCGGTGTCGGTGCGGGTGATGTCGGTACTGGGAGTGTCGGGTGCTTCGTGGGTACCGGGGGTGGCTCCGGGGGGTGCGGACCGGCCGGAGGGGACGGGATCGGACTCGCGGCCATTCTCGTTGGTGCTCCCGTTGATCCCGGTGGGTCCGGTCGGCCCGGTGGTGCTGCCGGTGGTGGTTTCGGCGTCGGGCGGTGGAAGTGGCGCGGGCGGGGACTGGACATGGTCGATGGCGGCCAGGGCGGTGTCGACGGTGACGGTCTGGAAGGTGGACTGGAAGGCGCCGGAGGTGGCGGAGTAGCCGTTGGCCTGCCAGCCCTGGTCGGTGAGCAGGGCGTTGGTGGTGCCCTCGCCGAGGTAGCCCTCCAGGGCACCGGAGGCGGCGCCGGTACCGAGGATCTCGGCTTTGACGAGGGGGCGCGTCATGTAGTCGCCCATGCCGTGGGTGAGGGCGGTGGGGATGGTCTGGGCGAGATGGGTGCGGGTCGGGGACGGCAGAGGGGTGGCGTCCAGGAGGTCGGCCAGGCGGTGGGTGAGGTCGGGTCGGCCCCAGTGGGCCATGAGGGTGTCGGCGTAGCCGCTGCCGAGCGCGCGGGCGCCGGTGGCGCCCAGGGCGGAGCCGTAGTGGGCGGCGAAGACGCCGGCGAGGTCGTCGCGGAAGTCGCTGTTGACGAAGGGGTTGTCGAAGGCGGTCTTGCCGGCGGGGGGGTTGAAGGTGGCGGCGAGATCGCGTTCGTACGCGGCGAAGACGCCGGCGAGGTCGCGGTTGATGTTGAGGTCGGGGACGGGAGCGGCGGCCTCGGGCACGGGTGCGGGTGTGGGGCCGGGAACGCCGGCCCCGGGTGCGGGGGTGGGCGTGGTGTCGGGGCGGCCGGGGGGAGGGGTGTCGATGCGAGGGGGCGGGGGGACGTCGGCGAGGGTGTCGAGGTTGGTGCGCAGCAGGTCGCGGACCTGGTGGCTGAAGAGGCCGTCCACGGCGCCGGAGAACCCGGCGGAGATGAGGGCGGACAGGCCCGCGCCGCCGTGGGTGAGGCGGGTCATCTCCGTGTCGTGGAACCTGCGGGTGCCGGCGTCGATCTGGACGCGTTGAACGATGGAGTCCAGGGACGCGAAGAGCTGTTCGGTGATCTGGTGGGAGGGGACGGTGAGCGTGAGCCAGGTGAGGATGCGCTGGATGGCGACGGAGCGGAAGTACTTGAACCAGGGGATCAGGGCACGCGAGGCGCCCATCGTCACCTTGGCCATGGCTATGCACCAGGCGATCTCGATGATGAGCTGGACGAGCTGGCCGAAGGCCATCCAGTGCGTGTGTTCGGCGTTGGCGGCACCGTCGCGGAGGACGGTGGAGGCGTTGCGGGCGGTCTTGGCCCCGGAGCCGATGTAGTCGTTGTCGCCGGTGGTGAACTGGGCGATGGAGGCGTCGTAGTAGTCGGCCGCGGTGCCGGAGAAGTCGGTGCGGACCTTGCGGCGGACCAGGGTGAGGAGTTCTTTGAGTTCCTCGAGGGTCGCGGCGACGTGGTCCTTGTGGTCGGCGAGCCGGCGCATGGCGGGGGGGTCGGCCGAGGGGATCTCCATGCCCAGAAGCCATTTGGCGGTCTGGCGGACCCACCCTGCGGTGTCGGGACCAAAAGGAGGCATGAGGGCGACCGCTCCATCCATCGTTGCTTTTCGCCAGGCCACAAGGGGGTTCCTGCCGTGGGCCCGCTCTTCGCCGGCAGAACGGCGGTACGGGCACGCCACCCAGCACTGTGGGGATGCGTTGGTTTGTACTTCCGATTATATGGCTTTGTGATCGTTTGTGTTGTATCGGTGGTGTGACGAACTGTAAGCACTCCGCTCGCCCCTGGTGACCGGTGGGGCGTATTCGGCGCTGGTCGTGAGCCCGTTCCTGGTGGCGGTGTCGTCGGCGAACACGGCCGGGGGCCGACCGTTCTTGTGGTTCAGGTCACCGGTCAGGTTCATCGACCGGGGGTGGGTGCGCAGCTCAGGTTCCCTACGGCCGGAGAAGGGGGCCACGGTCCTGGCGAACAGGTCGTCGAACCCGTTCGCCCGGACCGTGGGGGCGGCCTCTGCTCCGGTGGGCGGCACGGCCACCGCTGGTCGTCCGGTTCCAGCACACCGCATGGTCACAGCGGTGGCCGTCTCATGTCCGGGGATCACTCGGACCGAGACCTCCGCGCCCGGCCGGGGTGTCGGCCGGGCGATCTGCCCGCCTCCGCCCGGTTCTGGCGGGAGGGCGACGTTCATGAAGGGGGATGCCCGAATCGGTTCGTCGGGTCCGTACTCCGCGTCGGCGCGGTCGTCGTCTTCCTTCGGTACCACTGTCCCGCTTGACGGCGACGGGAGCCAGGGATCGCGGATCCCTGGACAGGCCCGGTCCGTGCGGGCCCCGCTCCGACCTGCCGCTCGTGGACGCCTGGCGGGAGCGCCGGCCTCCGCCGACCGCTCGGCCGACCGTCGTCGTAGCCGTCGCGCCCAGGGGACGCCCGGTCAACAGGTGTGAGGTCAGTGAGGGATCTGCACGTCGACACCGGAGAGGAGCTGCAGCTTGTCGTAGCTCTCGGTGCCCGGGACGGCGGTGTAGACCAGCAGCCGGTGCGACTGGTGCGGGTCGAGCAGCGTCTGGCAGTTCAGTTCCAGCGCGCCGACCTCAGGGTGGACGAACCGCTTGACCTCGCTGGGGAGGACACCGATCTCGTGTTCGTCCCACAGTCGGCGGAACTCCTCGCTCTGGCCGAGGAGAAGATCGGCGTAGTGCGCCGCCTGCGAGTCGGGGCCCCGGAGCGTGACGAGCCGGCGCAGGCCGGACGCGTACATCCGCGACAGCAGCTCGTGGTCGTCGGGTGCGTAGAGCTGCCGGGCGCCGGGGTCGGTGAACCAGCGGTAGCCGTTGCTGCGCGCCGGGCCGGTGTAGTGGGTCGTGTCCCCGATGAGTGCCACACCGAGCGGGCTCTGGCGCAGGGTCTCCCCGAGCTCGGTGACGATTTCGGCGGGGGTGTCGTCCAGGCGGTCGAGGATGCGCAGCAGGCCGGGGCTGATGTGCTTGCTGTCCGCGCCGCGGGTGGGCGGGTTGTGCCCGGCGAGGCGGAACAGGTGGTCGCGTTCGTCGAGGGAGAGGTGCAGGCCCTGCGCGATGGAGGCGAGCATCTGCACGGACGGCTGGGGCCCGCGTTCCTGTTCCAGGCGGGTGTAGTAGTCGGTCGACATGTGGCAGAGTGCGGCGACCTCCTCGCGGCGCAGTCCGCTGGTCCTGCGGCGCGGTCCGCGCGGGAGGCCGGCGTCCTCGGGTTGCAGCGACTCCCGGCGGAGTCGGAGGAACGTCGCCAGTCCGGCCCGGTCGATCACGGCCGTCTCCTTCTTGCTCGGTGCTCTGTCGTTCCCACCGTCGGCGGGTTCTGTCGGCCGCGGGCCGTTGTCCCCCTTCGAGCGGGGCGGCGGTCCGGTGATCCCCGGGCGAAAGGCCGTGGACGCCCTTCCGCTCAGCGTGGACGGAACCTCGCCCGCCGCATCCTCTGATCGGGAGTCCCTGTATAACTCCGGCCGGCTCCGCGACAGTGGACCACGCACAACGGCTGGGAAGCAGACACTACCGCGCAAGATCATCGGCATCCCCCGGCCGAATCGGCCCGGCACGCGCGCCGTCGTCACCGGAGCAGGCCACGGCGCCGGGCTCGGCACCGCGGCTCGACCGTCCTCCCCCAGGTCGTACCAGGTCGGAGCGGACCGTCCCGGGTGTCCGCGTGGCCGGAGGCCGAGCGGACGTGGGGCGCCTCGTCTGCGCAGAACAACATTTTTCAGGGCAGGCCGCTACCCAGAGTGGCCGAAGACAAGGACAGAAGGAGTGGAACGGGCGATGAGCGGCTGGGAAGCACGGAACGCACAAGAGCTGGCTCGGCTTCAGCGGACGCTCCGCGAGGTGGAGGAGGCGAGCGCGAACCTGGAGCAGGCGACCGAGGAGGCCGTGTCCAAGAACCGCCTCGTCGCGGCGACGGTGAACGCGAGCGGTGAACTGGTCGATCTGAAGTTCAACAGCCAGTCCTATCGGAACATGGCGCCCACGGAACTGGCGAGCGCCGTCAAGGACGTGGTCAATCGCGCACGGGGGCAGATGGCCGACCGGGTGGAGACGCTCTACCAGCCCTTCGCTCCCGAGGGCGTCGCCGTGGACGACGTCATGAAGGGAACCCTCAACATCCGCGACCTCTTCCGCGGTCTCGGCGTGGAACCGCCGCCGCTGTAGCCGCCGGGGGCGGTACTCGACTTTCACCGCGGTACACACATCTGGCAGGAGAGACCATGCCGAGATACGACGGCAGCGGCAGCAACAGCAGCTCCAACGATTCCCTCTACGTCGCGCCGGACGAACTGGCGCGCGACGGGCATTACATCCACGAACCGGCCGACAGGCTCGAGGCCCTGGTCGAGTGGTACGAGTCCGTGCGCCCGGCCCTGGGAACGCCCTGGGGCGAGGGCGACGACTTCGCCAGGCAGATGAACAACGTCATGCAGCCGGTGGAGGAGAACCTCATGCCGTACTTGAGACCCGTCGCCCGCGGCCTGCGCCAAGCCTCCGACCGAACCGTGGGCACCGCCAGGAACTACAGGGTCAACGAGGAACAGAACATCGACAGAGCAAGGAACCTCGGCAACGGCGCTCCCGGCGGCGGGGGTGGGGGCCGATGGGGATGAACCGCATGCGCCGGTCCGGGACGGCGGGTGCCGTCTCCGCGTGAGGAGGCGCCCGCGGTGACCGGAGTGCTTTGTTCCCGGCCCGCGGGACCGGATCCGCCGGCCTGCTTCACCGGCCGGACCGCGTCCCGCTGAACCGGACGCCCGCGGTGCTCCCACGGGGCGGCGCCGGAACAGTCGGTTCCGGCGGCTCCGTTCCAGGCCGGGCACGCGCCCCGGCGCGGTATCACGCCGCCCGAAGCTTCGGCTCCACCGGCGGGTTCGGCCGGCGGTGGAGCCGAAGCCGAGCCTGTCGGCGCGGCTGCGGCGAGGTGGACACCGCTCTTCGGGCACAGCCTCACAGTCAGTCCAGGCAGAACTCGTTGCCCTCGGGGTCGGCCATCACGATGAAGCCGGTCTCCAGCGGCGGTTCGGGGTCCTGGCGGCGCAGCTGGGAGGCCCCCAGGGTGAGAAGACGGTCGGACTCGGCCTGCAGGGCTGCCATCCGCGCCTGTCCCCGCAGCTCCGGATCCACCCGAACGTCGAGGTGGAGACGGTTCTTGACGACCTTGCCCTCGGGCACCCGCTGGAAGAAGAGCCGGGGTCCCCGCCCGCCGGGGGCCTCGATGGCCATCGTGGTGTTGTGCTGGTCCTGCGGTACGCCGAGCCGGGTGAGGAAGTCTTCCCGGGCGACCAGCGGGTCGGCGCCCTCGGGCAGGTCGACTCCGGGCGGGCCGGAATGGACGTAGCCCAGCACCTCACACCAGAAGAACGACAGCGCCCTCGGATCGTGGGCGTCGAAGGTGACCTGTATGTCGCGGCTCATCGGGTGACTCCGTTCGTGTCGGGACCGGGACCGATGAAATAGCGGTTCCTCGGAGAAGTGCCACAGGTTACAGAGGCAGCCTCGCGCAGCACCCCGTTGCTCGGGGCTGTCGCTCGAACTGCGCGACCTCGAACCGGCGGCGACCGCCGCCGCACTCGACAAGCCGATGCTCCTCCTCCGAGGAGGCCGCGATTACGGGCAGACGTCGCCGACGCCCCCATCCGGTGGCGGGCGGGCCCGGCCGAGGACGGTAGGGCGTCAGGGCGACACCCGCTGCGGCCGCGCCGCCGACCACTTGCCATATCCACGAGGGCGAAGAGGATTCGTGCCCGAGAAGACCGTCGAGGACAAGGTGCTCTGCTGCATCGTCCGCGACGGTGAACCGGTGGTGTTCCGGCGCACCGACCACACCTATGAGGAGGTCGGCCTCCAGGTTCCGGCCGGGAGCATCAGGTCTGGGGAGACGCCCGAGCAGGCCGCGTTGCACGAGTTTCATCGTTGCGTTCTCCTGCCTGCGGGACACCCGAAGCCACCGCGGTCCGGGTCGATGCACGAGACTGGCCGGCCGTGTGGGAGAACACCAAACTTGTTTGCCACTTCGGCAGACGTCACGGGGTGACGGCTGTGGTTGCCTGACTGGAGAGCTGGTTCATTTCCTGGGAGTGGTGCGGGCGCGGATGTGTGCGCGCTCGCCCTGCCGTCCGATGAGGCAGAGGTATTCCACTGGCTGGGTGGTTGCGGCGCCGAACCAGTGTGGTGTGCGGGTGTCGAACTCGGCGGCTTCACCGGGCGAGAGGACCATGTCGTGTTCACCGAACACGAGCCGTAGCTTTCCGTTGAGGACGTAGGCCCATTCGTACCCCTCGTGGGTCTTGGGGGCGGGCTGATCCGGGCGAGCGCTTCCGGGGAGGATGAACTTGTAGGCCTGGATGTCGCCGGGGCGCCGGGTCAACGGCAGGACCGTCATGCCCCCTTTGCAGCTGATGGGGCGTAGGTGAATACGTGGGTCACCGGTGGCTGGGGCATCGACCAGTTCGTCGAGCGTGACGCCGTGGGCTCTGGCCAGTGGTAGCAGTTGTTCCAGGGTCGGTCGCCGGGAGCCGGACTCCAGCCGGGACAGCGTGCTGATGGAGATGCCGGTAGCTGCCGACAGCGCGGCCAGCGTGGTCTCACGTTCATGGCGGAGCTTGCGCAGCCGGGGACCGACGGCGTCGAGGCTCTCACCCTTCTCGTCGTTCATGGCAGGCAGTTTGCCAGGACAGCAACAATGTTTGCAAGATCCTGCTGCGTCGTCGCAGGGTGGCACCTGAAGGGCGCTCGTTTCGGGCGTCGACAGGAACAGGAGAGTCTATGTCTACTGAGGACTCTGGCCACCCGGGTGTGCCGGTGGAGTACGCGACCTGGCGGAAGAGCCGTTGGGAGGAGGTCGCCGGCCCGGGTGGCAAGGCGGGAACCGTCCAGCTGGCCATGCTCTCGCATCCCGAGCCGGGGGTGTCGGGCCTGCCCGGTCGATGGGAGGTGAGTGCATCGGGGGTCTTGACGCTCACCGTCACCGCTGCGGACGGGGTGTCGATCGGCGGGCGGCCGGTGACCGGTGCGGTGGAAGTGGAATCCGGCAGCCAGGTGGAGCTTGCCGACGGGCGGGTGTGTTTCGTCCAGGGGCGGAACGGAACCTACGGCATGGTCGTCTGGGACCCGTCGGCACCGGTTCTCACGCGGCTGCGCGATATCGCGCGCTATCCCTACGATCCGAGCTGGGTCGTGGACGCCGAGTACCGGGCGGTGCCCGGCCGTACTGTCGAGGTGGGGCGGCTGACCAGCCCGCGAAGCAAGGAGACCGTGTCCGCCCCGGGCGACCTGGTCGTCGAGCTGGGCGGCCAGGAGCGCACCCTGGTAGTGCTGGAATCCGTCCCCGGTCTGCGTCTGGCGGTATTCACCGATCCCAGCAGCGGCACCGACACACCCGAGATCGGTCGGTGGCTGATCCTCCCCCCGGACGAGGGCAGCACCCTGCGGGTCGACTTCAACCAGGTGATCCTGCCCCACCATGTGTTCTCCACGGCGTTCCCGTGCCCGGTCCCGCTTGAAGCGAACCATCTTCCGGTCGTCGTCGACGCCGGGGAACGTGCGCCCGTTCTCGCCGAAAGGAGCAGGAGCACGATGACAGAGCCCGACAAGAAAGGACAGGACGGAATCATGGAACCGGAGCTGATGGAGAAGGCGGTCCAGTACCTGCGGCATCTGGAGAAGTTCGACTTCGCGAGCATGCGAGCGATGTGCGCGGACACGGCCACCGTGTGGCACAACGACGGCAAGGGCGAGCAGACGATCGAGGAGAACCTCGAGCAGCTCAAGCAGATGTCGAGCGGCGGGGGTGTCGTTGCGTTGCGGTACGACATCACCCGTCAGTTCCAGAAGCCCGACGAGGTGCTCCAGCAGCACGTGCTGCACATCAACATGCCCGACGGGTCCGGCACCGAGCTGCCCGTGGCGATGTACTTCGGTTTCAAGGGCGGCCTCATCGACCGCATCGAGGAATACGCGAACATGACGCCGCCCGACGGGGGCAACGCGAGCGACGGAAGCTGATCCGGCACTGAGGCGTCTCCGGCACCTGGGCGCGACCGTGCCCCGGTGCCGGGCTCTGTCAGCCGCTGTCCCCGTGGTGGCGGTCGACAGGTTCGGTACGCGATGTCCTCAGCGCAGCTTCACCGATGTGCGGCGACCCACTGGTCCTGGGGTTCGCACGGACCCGGCGAGTGCCGACGGCGGTGCCATGTGCAGAACGGAGTGATCGTCACGGCGACCGCGATGGCAGCCATGAGCACAACCCGGACCCGTAGCAGGACCCTTCAGAAGATGTTCCGCAGGAAGAGCCGCTGAATCGTTCGATCGAGGCTGCCGACCGGGTGTTCAACCTGGTCGGCGGCCTTTTTCGATCTCGCAGCACACTAGCTGCAGCTCCGTGACTCCTCGGCGGCCCCAGGAGATCTGGCCGCTCCCTCGACGACTTCTCCGAAAGGCGGATAGGCGTCGCGCAGACGTTGCACGGTCGCCGTCACGGCGGCACGGACGTCCGTCTCGTGCAACGGGGCGGAGAACAGCGCCGAACTGAACGAGAAGCCCTCGACCAGCGCGAACAGCAGGAGCGCCTCACGGTGCAGCGCCTCCTCGTCGACATCACGGTCGACCAGCGCCTCACGCAGCAGCGAGCGGACCACCTCCGCACCCGCGAGGGACGTCGCGGCGATGTCGGCCGCGAACTCCGGGTCCGTGCGCGCCATGACACGGTATTCGACGAGAGCGATGTTCTCCCGGCGCTCCTGCTCGCTGGTCGGCGCGGCGAAGGTGATCACATCCCCGATCCGTGCCACCGGATCGTCGGACAGCGTCGCGTCTCGGCGCGCGACGCGCTGCATGAGGACGCCCAGCGTGAAGCGCATGACCTCGCGAACGGTGTCGCCGAAGTAGTGCCGGATGCTCCCGATGGCCAGGCCGGTGCGTGCGGCGATCCGAGCGAGGGTCACCGAGCGGATCCCGTGCGCGACGATCTCGTCGATCACGGCCTCGGCGACCTGCTCTCGGCGGGCATCCGGGTCGACTCTCTTGGGCATGACGCCATCCTAGCCATTTTTTGGCATGCTTGTGCTACTTTATTTGGCATGGACATGCTAAATAGATTTCGTGGCGGCGCCCCGTCCTGTGACGCCCCCGGGCAGGACGAGGCATGAACGACTGGCACCAGCCCTGGACCGGTGCGGCGCGGAAGGATCCTCACGGCTTCGAGGGGCTCGAAGGCCTCGACGGCGATGCGGAAGCGTGGTCGACGCCCGCTCCCGAGCCTGGCTCGCCGTTGCCGCCGTTCCGCACCTCCCCCTCGCTGCAGCGCACACGATTCGCGATCGACCTTCCCGATGCGTCGACGGCGACGGTCGATGTCGATCACATGGCGGGCCGGGCCTCGCTCTACCGGGACGACCGGCACGTGCAGACCTCCGACATGCCGGTCCGGTTCCCGCTCGGATCGGACGGCATCGAGGTCGCCGCGAACAGGTACGGCATGCAGCGGATCCACCTGATCAGCGCGGACGGCAGCCGGCGACGTCTCGATCCCGCGCCGGGGACACCCGAGCACTGGCGCGCCCGACTCTCCCGCCGTCATCCCGGGATCGGACGTGCCCTCGCTGCCTGCGCCGTCCTCGTGCTGACGGTCAATCTGATCCTTCTCGCCCCGCAGCTGCTCGAGGCGGCCACCCACCTGCCGATCTGGGCCGATCGCTTCACCCCGTTCGTCTCGCCCATCGACCTGCCGGCATGGGCGAACACGATTCTCACCGTCACCACCGGCCTCGCGGGGACCGAACGAGCACTCACCTTCCGCCATCACCGGCTCCTGGACGCCGAGGCCGAGGGGCTCGGGGGCTGACATCCCCGCTCTGTCCGGTCACGTCGCCGCCCTGTCGGGCATCTCAGCGCCCTGACCCAAGAACGATCCGTCAACCGTCGCCGCGCCCTCGTACACGGTCGCGGCTCGGCACAGGAGAAACCCATGCGATCACATCCTCGGCTCCCCCATCGATCACGACACCTCGAGACCGCACTCGCCGCGTCCGCCACGGCTGTGCTCCTCCTGCTCGCCGGATGCACGCCCGCTCCTCCTCCACCGGGTTCCGGCACGGATGCCGATCTCGGCGCCTACCTCGGGCAAGAGCCCGACTGGGCCGGGTGCGAGGACACCGCGACGAGCGCGGCGGACGCCGAGCTGTTCGCGAACCCGGCGCTCGAGTGCGCCTCGGTCGAGGTGCCGCTCGACTACGACGAGCCGGAGGGCGAGAGGGCGCACATCGCGCTCATGCGCCTCCCCGCCACGGGCGAGACCGAGGGCTCTCTGCTGATCGACCCGGGCGGCCCCGGAGGCTCCGGCACCAACTTCGTGGCATCGACCCTGCCCCTGTGGCAGGCGAACCCCGTCGCCGAGCGCTTCGACATCGTCGGCTTCGACCCGCGCGGGATCGGATCGTCGACCCCCGCTCTCGACTGCTACACCGACGAGGAGTACGACGCGGGCGACGTGCCGCGGTTCGGCGCGGTGTACGACATCACGAGCGCCGAACAGTCGGTCGAGCTCGCAGAGCGCTGCGCCGACGGCTCCGGCGGCGTCGCGAACCTCGTCAACGCCGGGTCGACCAACGTCGTCCGCGACATGGACGTCATGCGGGAGGTGCTCGGCGACGAGAAGCTCACCTACCTCGGCTACAGCTACGGCTCCGAGCTCGGCGCCATGTACGCCGCGACCTACCCGGAGAAGGTCCGCGCGATCGTGCTCGACGGCGCCGTCGCGCCCGACCTGACGGCGAGCGGGTTCCGCGTCTCCTCGTTCGCCGGCCTGCAGGCACGGTTCGACGACCTCGCCGCACTCTGCGCCGAATCGCCCGACTGCGTCCTGGGCCCCGACCCCGCGACTGCGAACGATCGTCTGCACGAGATCGTCCAACCGCTTGTCGAGACACCGGCGGCGACCGCCGACGGCCGGGAGGTGAGCGTCTGGGACGTCTACCTCGGGATCAGCGGTGGACTGTACTCCAAAGCGAAGTGGCCCGAGGTCATCTCCGCCCTGACCGCGCTCGAGGCGGGGAACGCCGACGGGATGCTCGCCCTGCGCGACGCGTTCTACGCCCGCACGGCGGACGGCGCCTACGGCACGGACTTCGACACGAACATCGCCGTGCGCTGCATGGACTCGCCCCGTCTGACGCCGGAGGAACAGACTGCGCTCGCACGCGAGATCGGAGAGGTCGCGCCGATGTTCGACCTCGACGTGTTCACGGCGGGGAGCTACCACAGCGAGTGCGAGGCGTGGCCCGCGCCGCCCACGCGTGACGAGCCCTGGCTCGCCGGTGTCGAAGGACTCCCGGAGACGCTCGTCGTGTCGGTCACCGGCGATCCGGTCACGCCGCACGAGGGCGGCATCGCGATGGCGCAAGCCCTCGGCGGAAGCCTGCTCACAGTGGACGGCAAGCAGCACGGCGCCTACCTCCTCGGCGGCAGCGAGTGCGTCGACGACGTGGTCGACGCGTATCTCCTCGACCTCGAATCCCCGCCCACGGACGCCCGCTGCAGCCTGTGAACGGTCGCCGCCGGCGCAGCCGCCCCGGCCTGCGCCGGTGAACGGTGGTCAATCGTGTTGGACGGCGAAGCACGTGGCGAGCACGAACACGAACCCCAGCGAGCCGAGCAGGAACGGTGAGCCGTCCGGGAGTGCGACGCGCTCGCCGACCCACGCGAGGGGCCCCCAGCCGACACCCCAGAGGAGTTCGGTGAGTCCCGTCCCGTACCCCTGGACGATCAGCAGGATGCCGGCGACCAGGGTGAGTCCGTAGATCCGGGCCTCTCCGAACATGAGGCGGAGTGCTGCTGACATGCCGAGCTCCTCTCTTGGCAATGCAGTCGCATTGCAATGCATCTGCATTGTAACCTTGACACGTGAGGCGTGGTCCCATGCGGTGCGTTGGACGGGAGACGGAGGAAGCGATGCCCAGACAGGTGGACCACCGGCAGAGGCGCGCCCAGATCGCGGAAGCGGTCTGCGCGCTCGTCTCCGCACGGGGCTTGGAGGGCGTCAGCCTGCGCGACGTGGCGGCCGAGGCAGGGATCTCGATGGGCCGCGTGCAGCACTACTTCCGCACGAAGGACGAGATGCTGCTGTTCGCGCTGGAATACGTGGGCGCCCGCGACGTCGCCGGAACCCGCAAGCGTTTGGCGCCGGCGACGTCGCCGTCTCCGCGGGATGTCGTCCGCACGGTTCTGTGCGGCCTGCTCGACGGAGACCCCCGCCAGGTGGAGGCACAGCGGATCGGGGTCGCCTTCCTGGCGCGGGCGCTGGTCGAGCCGCAGCTGGCCGCGTTCCTGCTCCAGGGCTACGCGGGGATCCAGGCCCTCCTGGAGCAGGCGCTGAGCGAGGGGGTCGACGCGGGAGCGGTCGCGGCCGGCACCGATCCCGAGACGGCGGCACTCGAGGCCTTCGCACTGGCGGAGGGGCTGAGGGCGCAGACGCTCCTCGGCCATGTGGCCAGGGAGAGGGCACTGGCGGTCCTCGACGCCCACTTGGACCGACTCTTCGCCGGCTGACCGTCCGCGATGTCCCGGGAGGGCGAGGGTTCGGCCGCGACAACGGCGTTCTCAGCCCGGGCTACGGAGCTCCGTCGTCGCGGGTAGGGGCCCGCGAGCCCTGTCCCTGATGGTCGCCGGTATGGACGGCGGAGGACCGTTGTCCTCAACCAAGGATTCCGGCAGGGCCGTGGTGCACGGTCTTGTGACCGGGGAGACGGACACCTGCACCGGGCTCTTCACCAATCCGGCCGACCCGGCCGTCCGGGATCCGCTCGCCTCCCACGGGCTCGCGCACGCTACGCCTGCGTCCCCCGCCCGCGACCACTGCGGGGTCCACCTCGTCGGAGGCCTCCGCCGGGTGGGCCGACCAGTCGCAGACGTCATAGGACGGCGGATCCGGCCTCCGGGGTCATGGGCCCGGCCGGACGGCCGTACCCTCACAGGTCGATGGAGAGCTCCTCACCGCTCGGCTCCGCCATGTCGCCCTCGGGCTCCAGGGAGATCCACAACTGGTCGGGGAACCCCATGTCACCGGCCACACCCGCGTACCGGCCCTCGCCCGAGGACTCCATGACCCCCGCGGGTCGGACCCCGTCACCGTCCACCCACCACATGCGGTAGGCCATACCCTCCGGCGCGGCGGAGAGCCCTTCGACCACCAGGACCGCGGCGTCGCGGTCGTAGGAGGCGAAGACCGTGGCCCGGGCCTCGCCCAGCGACGCCGCGACCATGTTGGTGTCGGCCGCGGCCAGCAGCGTCTCCACCTCCGAGGTCCGGGCCTCCTGCTCGGCGAGCCGCTCGCTGACGGACGCCAGAGTTCCCGCCAGCACCATGGAGAACAGCGCGAGGGACGCGGCCAGCCCCCACGGCAGCCACCGCCCTACGCTCCGGGAACGGAGGGTCCGTTCCGCCGGACGGGACCGCGTCGGCGGCTTCTGACGTGTCACCCGGGCCTCGGCCAGGATCGACTCCCACACCTCCTCCCTCGGCTGCACCGTCTCCGCGCGCGCCAGGCGCACCGCTGTCTCACGGAATTCCGCGAGATCGCGCCGGCAGTCCTCGCACTCGGCGAGGTGCCGCTCCGCCGCCCGGACCTCCGCGGGCTCCAGGGCATCGACGGCGTAGCCCGCCGTCAGACCGTGTTCCCCCCGCCGTCTCACACCGTCACCCCCAGGCAGTCCCTCAGTTTGATCAACCCGTCGCGCAGCCGTCCCTTGACCGTGGTCAGCGGTACCCGCAGGAGGTCGGCCACCTGCCGCTGCGTGTACCCCGTGTAGTAGGTGAGTCGCACGGCCTCGCGCTGCGGCTCGGTCAGCTTCCGCAGACAGCGGCGCACCTTCTCCCGCTCCAGCCGGTGCTCCACCTGCTCGGGCACCGTGTCGTGCGGCGTGGCCGGCGGTTCCAGGCGGCCGACCGCGGTCAACCGGTCCGACGCCGCCTGCTCGGAGCGGACCCGGTCCACCGCCCGGCGGTGGGCGATGGTCAGCACCCATGCGCCCACGCTGCCCAGGGACGGGTCGTGGCGGGCACTGGTCCGCCAGACCTCCAGGAACACCTCCTGGCACACCTCCTCCGCCTGGGCCGTATCCACCAGCACACGTCTGGCCACGCCGAACACCGCCCCCGAGAGTTCCCGGTAGAGCGACTCGAACGCCGACAGGTCGCCGAGTGCGACCTCGCGCAGCAGAGCAGACAGGGCGTGCCTCCCGCCGGAGGACTCCTCGTCGTCGCGCCCTCCGTCCGACACCGTGTGGGCCCCCGATCCGGGAACGCGCATCCTCGCCCGCCTCACCTCGCCACCGACCTTCCCACCTCGTCACTCCGGGATTCGGTCCCGGGCGGCCCGAGGAGACCGCCGCTCCGCATTCGTCACCTCTTCGTTACCGAATGCGGAGTCGCCCTCGCCGGTCCGGCACCGAACCAAGGGCATGACCGACACACCACGACGCATTCCCACGGGCTCGGCCTCCCTGGCCGGACTCGTGTCCGCAGCGGTCGCCCTGGCCGCGGCCGAAGTCGTCGGAGCGGTTCTGTCGCGCCCGACCGCCACGCCGGTCCAGGCCGTCGGCGCCGGTGTCATCGACCTGGTCCCCCTCCCCCTCAAGCAGTTCGCCGTCGACCTCTTCGGCACTGCGGACAAGGTGGCGCTGCTCAGCGGCATCGGGGTCCTCCTCGCCTGCGCGGCGGCCCTGATCGGCGTGGCGGCGTCCCGGCGCCCCGTCCTCGGGGCGGCGGGCGCCGCGCTGTTCGCCGGCGCCGGTCTGACCGCCGCACTCAGCCGTCCCGACGCCGTTCCGCTCGACGCCCTGCCCACCGCCGCGGGAACGGTCGTCTTCGCGGGCGCCCTCACCTGGTCGATCCGCACACTACGGGGCGGCCGGACCGCTCCGGGCGCCGCGGGCGGTCCCGACCGGCGTCGCTTCGTCCTCCTCGCCGGAGCGGCCACGGCCGCCGCGGCCGGAGTCGGCGCCGGCGCCCGCCTGCTGTCCGCCGGGATCTCCCGCGACGGCCTCACCCCGGCCACCGTCCGCCTGCCGACGCCCGCCGACAGAGCAGCGCCCCTGCCCGAGGGGGTGGACCTGGAAATCGACGGCCTCGCCCCGTACTTCACCCCCGACAGCGACTTCTACCGCATCGACACCGCGCTCTCGGTCCCCCGCATCGACGCCTCCACCTGGTCTCTGCGGATCCACGGCCTCGGCGTGCGCCGGGAGCTCGTCCTGGCCTACGACGACCTCCTCCGCCACGCCGACCTGTGCGAAAGGGACATCACGCTCACCTGCGTGTCCAACCCGGTGGGCGGCGGCTACCTGGGCAACGCGCGCTGGCTCGGCGTCCCGCTCGCCTCCCTGCTCGCCGAGGCCGGGGTGCGCCCTCCCGACGAGGGCGGGCCCGCCGACCAACTGGTGTCCAGGTCCGAGGACGGCATGACCATCGGCACCCCGGTCGCCGACGTCACGGACGGGCGCGACGCCCTCCTGGCCGTGGGCATGAACGGACGCCCCCTGTCCCACGAGCACGGCTTCCCCGTCCGCATGGTCGTCCCCGGCCTCTACGGCTACGTTTCGGCCTGCAAGTGGATCGTCGACATCGAACTCACCACCTTCGCGTCGTTCGACGCCTACTGGGTCCCGCGGGGGTGGGCCGAGCGCGGCCCGATCAAGACCCAGTCGCGCGTGGACACCCCGCGCGACGGGGCGAGCCCGGAGCGGGGCCGGATCGCGGTCGCGGGAGTGGCCTGGGCACAGGGCACCGGCGTCGACCGGGTCGAGGTCAGCTTCGACGACGGCTCCTGGACCGAGGCCGAACTCGCCCCGGAGGGGAGCACCGACACCTGGCGCCAATGGGTCCTGGAGTGGGAAGCCGAACCCGGAGAGCACACGATCACCGTCCGCGCCACCGACCGGGCCGGACGAGTACAGACCCCCGACCGGGCGGCCCCGGCGCCCGCCGGCGCCACCGGACACCACCGCATCACCGTGACGGTGGTCTGAGCCGCCCGTGAGGAACACCCGGCTCGGACCGCGAGCCGGGCGGGAAACGCACATGACGAGAAGGAGAAGACACCATGCCCACGACTTTTCACCGGAGCCGCACACTGCTGGCCGCCGGCGCGATCGCCGTCACCGCCGTCCTCGGTCTGGCCGCCTGCGAGAACACGGCAGGGGGCGAGGGGGACTCGGTGGACTCCGAGGAGATGACCGACGGTCCCGCGGACGAGGACATGTCGGAGGAGATGCCCGATGACATGTCCGAGGAGATGACGGAGGAGTCCGGAGAGGACGATATGTCGGAGGACCCCATGGGGGACGACATGTCCGAGGAGCCCATGGACGAGGGAATGGACGAGGAGCCCATGGACGACGAGGGCTGACACACGGAGGCCGCCCCCAGGAGGGGCGGCCTCCGCCTCCGCGGCCGGGCGGCGACCAGGAGCTCAGACCCGGCGCGCGGGCCGGGGCACGATGTGGCCCCTGCGGTGGGCCACGCGCAGCAGGTACACCGTGACCGCGCCGCAGAGCAGCACCGCGAAGACACTGCCCTCGGGGCCGAAGGCGCCCCCGCTGAGCGCGGTGGGCCCGCTCGTCTCCCCGGCGAACAGCCCGGCGAACGCGTCCTCGCTGCCGGAGACGGCGGTGCCGAAGACCCCGGCCTGCGCCGTGTTCCAGCCGAGGTGCAGACCGATCGGCAGCCACAGGGAGCGCGTGGCCACATAGGCGGCGCCGAGCATGAGACCGGCCTCCAGGGCGATGGCCAGCGCGCCCCACAGGGTCGCGTTCGGGTTCACCAGGTGCAGTCCGCCGAAGAGCACGGAGCTGACGGCGAGCGCGCCCCAGGTCCCGGAGACCTCCTCCACGACGCGGAAGAGCACCCCGCGGAACAGCAGCTCCTCCGCGACCGCGACCGCGCACATCAGTCCGCACACGGCGAGGAACGCCTCGAACGATCCCCAGCCGGTGATCCGGTAGCCCCCGAAGACGGCGATGACCGCGATGGTCGCGATGAACACGCCGAGGCCGGCCGCCGTTCCCCACCCGAGTCCGCGGACCGCCCCCTCGCGGGAGAGTTCCAGCGGCTCCCTCGCCTCGATCCGGCGGATCGCGAGCCGGTAGGCCCACAGGCCCAGGGCCGCCGCCGCGACGCCGACGGGCAGGGCCCACACCGTTGTGCCCACCGCGCTCGTCACACCGGGGATGAGCGCGGCCAGGACGCCGAACAGGAGCAGGAGGAGCAACAAGCGCGGAGCCACTTGCCGGAGCCTGCGGGGGGTGGACGCGGGTGCGGCGTCGTGGGACATGTCGGGACCACTTCCTGGAACGCGGAGCGCGGGGGGCGCTCCGACCGGTTCCCAGGCTAGAAAAGGAGCCCTCTCGGCCACATCACCCGCGCGAGCGCGATTCGGTAGCTCGGAAGGGGGACCCGGCTCTCAGCCCTGCCGCACCAGCCCCGAGCGGTAGGCGAACACGACGGCCTGGACCCGGTCGCGCAACCGGAGTTTGGTGAGGATCCGCGACACGTGGGTCTTGACGGTCTCGTGCGCGATCGTCATCCGCTCGGCGATCTCACCGTTGGACAGTCCCTCCGCCATGAGGAGCAGCACCTCGTGCTCGCGCCCGGTCAGCGGCTCGGTGTGCACCGGTGGAGGGACGGGGTCGGCGGGGCGGATCCGCAGGGCGTACTCGCCGATGAGCCGCCGGGTCACCGCCGGCGCCAGCAGGGCCTCCCCCCGGGCGACCGTGCGCACGCCCGCGATCAGCTCGTGCAGCGGGGTGCCCTTCAGCAGGAACCCGCTCGCACCCGCCCGCAGCGCCTCGTAGACGTATTCGTCCAGGTTGAAGGTGGTCACCACCAGGACCCGCACCGGGTGGGGGTCCGGCGGCTCCGCCAGGCGGGCGGTCACCTCGATGCCGCTCAGACCGGGCATGTGGATGTCCATCACCGCGACGTCGGGTCGCAGGTCCCGGATGAGGCTCACCGCCTCGGCGCCGTCGCCGGCCTGCCCCACCACGGCCATGTCCGGCTGGGCGTCGAGCACCGCGGCGTACCCGGCGCGCACCAGCTCGTCGTCCTCGCAGACCACGACGCGGATGGGCGAACCACCGTTCACTTCTCTCCTCTGGGGATGTTGGCGTGCACCGTGAAGCCCCCGTCGTCGGAAGGACCTGCGCGCAGCTCCCCGCCGACGGCGCCGACCCTCTCCCGCAGGCCCGTCAGGCCGCGACCGCCGCCAGGATTGAGCCGAGGCGGTCCGCTCCCCTCGGCCGAAGGGGCGCCGCCCCCGGTGGTGATCCGGGCGCCCACCGCCTCGTCCCCGTGGTCGATGCGGACGACGACGTGCCTGTCGGGCGCGTGCTTGAGCGCGTTCGTGACGGACTCCTGGACGACGCGGTACAGGGCTTCCTCCTCCTGGGGGCGCATCGGCCGGGGCTCGCCGTCCTCGACCAGGTCCACGTTCTGCCCGGCCCTGCGGGAGCGCTCGACGAGGCCGGCGAGTTCGCCGAGGGAGGGACCGGCCGGTTCCTCGCGCGCGTCCAGGACGCCGAGCAGGTGCCGGAGATCGTCCAGTGCGCGCCGTCCCGTCTCCCCGATGCTGGTCAGGGTGGTTCCCACCCGGTCGGATTGCCCGAGCAGGTAGCCCGCCGTGTCTGCCTGGACCACCATCGAGGTGACGTGGTGGGTGACGACGTCGTGCAGGTCGCGGGCGATACGGGCCCGTTCGGCGGCGGCGGCGTCCGCCTCCGCTCGGCGGCGGCGCTCCTCCGCGTCCAGGGCCCGGGCGCGCACCCACCCGCCGAGAGCGCAGCACGCGGCCAGGACGAGGCCGAAGGCGAAGTAGTCGGCCACGGTGGCGCGCGAGCCCGCGAGGTGCAGGAAGGAGCAGACGAGCGCGTAGACGGCGACCGCCCCCGCGATCACCGGCACGGGGCGGCGCGGCGGGCGCGTGCCGGCGGTGTACAGGGCCACGATCAGCGCGAGGGAGGCGAAGGCGTTGGGGTAGCGCAGCAGTTGGAAGGCGGTGAACGCGGCGGCGACCACGACCAGGCAGGTGAGGGGGAACCGGCGCCGGAGGGCGAGGGGGGCGGCCTGGGCGGCGATGAGGGTCAGGCCCAGAGTGTCCAGGGACCGGTCGTCCGGCAGTTCCACCAGATCGACCCCCTGGTGGGCGATTCCGGGGACGAAGGACAGGGCCACGAGGGCCGCTGGGAGCAGGGCATCGGCCGCTCCCACTCTTCGTGCGGGCCGGAGCACACGCTCCTTCCACGCCGTTGTCTCGAACACCCGAGCAGACTATCCCGCGCCGCCGCGGGGTCGGACAAAACGCATTGCACAGTGGTCGCGAACCGGCGCCGGGCTGCGGGCTGCGGGCTGCGGGCTGCGGGCTGCCAGGGACATCGGAACAGGATCCGGCCTCATCTGCAAGGCACCCGAGATGCAGCAACCGACCCGAGCACGGACGTCTCCGCACCGCTCGCGGTGCGGAGACGTCCTGGGCCGCGGTCAGGCGATCAGCACCGCGCGCCCACTGGCAGGTTGGCCTTGTAGTCGCCGCTGAGGGCGATCGCGGTGACCCAGCCGATGCCGCCGGAGTTCAGGCGCAGCCGAACCCACACGTCGCTTCGGTAACCGCGGTAGTCGATCCACTGGTAGTGGCCCCAGCACTCGGCGTTGTAGTAGTTGGGGCCCACGACGTGGCTGATCTGGGTGCTGGTGTTGCGGGGCTGGGAGCGCACCGGGGTCTGGCCGCCCCAGGCGTAGACGCGGTAGGCCTGGGCCGACACCTCTTCGGCCGGGGCCGCGGAGGGTGCCGCGGCGGCGGAGGCAGGTGCGGCGGTCGCGAACAGACCGGTGGCCATGAGGCCGACCAGCGTGGTGGCGAGGAGGCTTTTCATGCGCATGGGGGTTCCACTTTCACAGGGGGTGCGGGCCCGTCTGCCGCTGGCGGAGCGGGTTCCCGTTGTCGTTCATATCCTCCGCTCAACGGCTTCGGACCGGCAACAACCTTCGGCCGTGCCCTAAAGGCACAGGTAGGAGTGGCGTCCAGGGAACGGGACCTCCCAGTTGCGGGTGGGCCTCCACCAGGCAGCCGGTACCGGGGCGTCCGGTCGGTGGAGGTCGACGACGCCCCGCCGGACCGTGGAAAGGCCGGTTCACCGGGCGCACCCTCGGAAGCGCGGAGCCGGACCACCGCTCAACCACCGCACAGGCCACGTCCCAGGGGTGTGGCGGTGTGGTGCGAGGAGGAGCCGAGCCGGTGTGTGGCGACCAGGCCGTTCTCCCGCAGCACACTCAGGTGCTGGCTCGCCGTCGCCATGGAGACGCCGACGTGGCGGGCCACCTGGGTGGTGGAGTGCCCGTGACGGGCCACTGTGCACAGGACCTCGGCCCGGGTCCGGCCGAGGAGGTTTCCCAGCGCCTCGTCGCCACGGCGCCCCCGCCCGCCTGAGATCCAGTCGGCCTCCACCGCGTCGTGGTCGACGGGGTAGACCAGGACGGGCGGCAGGGAGGGATCCCGGAGCAGAATGGGAGCGCGCCAACAGAAGAAGGACGGGATCAGGCGCAGTCCTCGCCCGTCCAGGTGCAGGTCCCGGTCGGTGAGCAGACTCCGCATCTCCAGCACGGGGGGCTGCCAGTCCAGGGCCGGGCTCAGGCCGGAGAGCAGGGAGTCGACGCCGCCCTGGAGCAGCGTGCGGGCGCGCAGGGCCCGGTCGGCGTGGACATGCCGGCGGACGGAGTCCCAGTGGGGCGCCAGGGCGCGGTCGTGGTGGTCGCGCAAGGCGCCCGTGAGCCTGCGAAGGGCGCCCGTGCCTCCCCTCGCCAGGTCCGAGCTCCATCCTGGCAGTCTCCGGTCGCGTCCGAGGACCTCCAGGTCGCCGCGCAGTCGCGAGCGCGGCGTGCCCGCGAGGACGTCGATCCCCTCCTCCACATGTCCGATGGCCCCCGCGGGGGTGAGGAAATCGGGAGAGTAGCCGCGCGGGGGCGCAAAGGGCAGCACGTCGCGCAGTGACTCGGAAGGAACCCCTCCGAGCGTGCGGCGCCAGGGCCCGAACACCCTGCGCCCGTCCCGGCTCTGGAGCATGTGAAGGCTGAGCAGCGTCTCCCACATGGGGTCGGGCTCCGCCGCCACCACGGTTCGCGCGAAGTCGGTGCTGGTGAAGTGGATTCTTACCATCGTTGCCATTCCCACCTGGTGTGACGAGGCCTCTGTGCGCCGCGCATGAGGCGCGGCGGATCGGGCGGAACTCGGGGAGGTGAACGGGTCGGGGAATCAGTACCGCGGCACAGGAAAGGCGTCGGCGGGAGCGACGGTCGCGAACAGTCCGGTAGCCGTGAGGCCGACCAGGCCGGGGGCGGGGAAGGTCTTCATGCGCAAGGGGAGCTCCGGTTCAGAGGAGGCAAGCGTGTGCGGACCGAGGTCTCTCGGTGACGCGCCGCGCTCAACGTAGAGGACTCAGGGCCGAGTTCGTAACCCTGTGTCCTCTTGTGGACGGGAAGCGTCACATTGAGCAACCGGCGCCTCAGCGGCACCGCGGTCGCTTGCCAACACGAACCTCTGGACTTAATATGTCGGCACCTGATATATATCCTCTGTATGAAGTTGAGTGAGCAGAGCTATCTCGTCCTCCTGGCCCTGACCGAGGGGCCCACCCACGGCTACGGGATCATCACCTCCGTGCGCCGGCTGTCCGAGGACAAGGTCAAGCTCGGCGCCGGCACCCTGTACGGGGCCCTGGACCGCCTGGGCGACCAGGGTCTGGTCGAGGCCGCGGGCGAGGAGGTCGTCAACGGGCGCAACCGCCGCTACTACCGGCTCACCGGCCGGGGGCACGCGGTCCTGGCCGCCGAGACCGAGCGCATGGCCCGCCTCGCCGAGCTCGCCCACCGCCTGCTCAACCCCGGCCCCCGCCCCCAGCCAGGAGGAGCCTGACCGATGGACGCCTACGAACAGCAGCTGCGCCGGGCACTGCGCTGGTACCCGCGCCACTACCGGGAGAGCCGCGGCGAGGAGATCGTGGCCACCGCACTGGAGCTGCGTGCCCCCGGCGCAGACGCGGTGGACCGCGCCGAGCTGCGGGGGCTGGCCCTGGCGGGGGTGCGCACACGCCTGCGTGAGAGGCCGCCGCTGTGGGCGTGGGCCGGTTACCGCCTCTTCGGCTCCCGACTCCCCTACCGGTACCGGATGTGGGCCCGCGACGACGCGGCCGGGCGCTGGTTCGAGGTGCGCCGCTTCGGCTGGGGCCTAGTCTCACTCGTGGCCGTGATGACGGCGTGCGCTCCCCTGGCGGTGGGCGGAGCCCTCTACGCGGGGATGGACCCCTGGGGCACGGAGCACACGATGGGATTGGTTCCCAGGGCAGTGGAGACCGTGCTGGTGCTGGGCGCCCTGTGGTCGGCGTACTGGATTGTGGTGCAGTTCGTCGTCCGGCCCGACCGCGGCTCGGTGCTGGCCCGGCACGGCTTCGCCCCCGGCACCGAACCCCCGGCCGGGACTGCCGGACACCACGGCTGACATCGCTCTGCCCGAAGGCCTGCCCCCAGCTCAGCGGCGGTCGAAGGCTGCGTCGTTTCCTCCGCCGCCCGGAGCCGGATCGTGAGGAACAACCGGAGCGGGACCGTGCGCTCCGCGTCGCCTCTCCTCCACCCGCAGCCCCTGCCCTCGGCTCCCGGGAGTGTGGAAGAAGACGTCGAGCGCGTCTTCGAGGCGGACGACCACCTGTTCTCCCCCTGCGCGGTCCCGTCGCCCCGGCCGTGGTCGCCGACGCCGCCGGCCGCCTCCACCGCGTCCGGCCGAGGAAGTGCAGCGTTGGGCCGGCACGGCAGACGGAGCGTGGCACAGGACTTTTCATGGCCGAATGCGGCCTTCGCCCCCCACCGGGCCGGGCGCGGCTGTAGCGTGGCCGCGCCCGGCTCCGCTCCGGAAGGTGTTCATGACCGGCATGGCTCGAACGACGCGCCGCCGCGCGCTGATCGGTGTGGTGACCGCCGTGTCCGCACTGGTCGGCCTCGGCGCTTATCTGCTGTGGCCCACCCCCACGCTCGACGCCACGGACCTCGACACGGTACTCCCGACCGAGCGGGACCTGCCGGGGTTCATCCCCTACGACGGGCTCACCGGCACCCTGTCGGTGTCGCCCGACAACGACGAGGGGCGTTCCGTACTGGTCGAAGCCGACCTGGACGAGCAGTGCCGGACGTGGCGGGAGGAAGGCGACGGCTGGGCGTGCCGGCAGGTGCGCGGTGTGGGCATGGTCGTGCTCGAACAGTCGGAGAACGTGTTCTTC
The DNA here is from genome assembly GCF_042660575.1 of Nocardiopsis tropica. Lineage (NCBI taxonomy): Bacteria > Bacillati > Actinomycetota > Actinomycetes > Streptosporangiales > Nocardiopsidaceae > Nocardiopsis > Nocardiopsis tropica. The sequence goes on along the minus strand of NZ_JBHSUF010000022.1, from coordinate 101,922 downwards.
CGCGTCCTGTCCACCGTCCTGGCCTACGACGACGAGGAGGCTGCGGAGGCCGCGTGGAACGGGCTGGCGGCAGACCAGCGCCGTACCTCCGGCGAACTCCCGGACTTCGAGGAGCGCCCGTCCGATCTGGGTGACGCGGGCGTGGTGTTCGAGGGCCCGGGCGTCACGGTCATGGCCGTCCGGACCGGGACGGTGGTCGTCGAGTCCATCGTCTGGGACGGAAGCGGCCAGGTGGGCGAACAGGAGGAGCGGGACATGGTCGCGAGGTGGCCGGCCCTACAGCTGGCGAAGATCGAGGAGGAGCTGGACTGACGGCGCTTCGCGCCCTCCGGTCAGGTCATCCGACGGGCGGGCCGCCCCGTCGGTGCCGTCGGACACCGCGCCCAGGGGTCGACGCCCGCCGCCCACCCGCCGTCGCTCACTCCGAGGTCGGGCAGGCCCATCCCACCTGTGTCGCAGCGTCCCCGCGGGGAACCACGACCTCCACCGTTCCCGGCGTCGCCGCCCTGGCCGGGCTCCCGGACGTGGACGCACCGGCGGGCGCCCGGCTCCGCACTCCATCCGGCCTCGCGCGGCGCGTCCGCGTAGCCGTCCGGCTCTGCCGTGAACCACGCCCCGTCCTCGCGAGCCGACCGGCCTGCCTCGACGTGGTACACGTACAGGAAGCCCCCCGCGCGGCTCCACGTAGAAGCCCTTCGGACCTCCCGCCTCGTGCGTGCCCCCACGAAGGCCACGGGCGTGTGCCCGGACTCCTGTGGCGCGGCCGCTGCCGCGAGCACGTCGGAAGGAGCCCCGGACCACGCCTTCGTCCCCTGCCCGAACCGCCATTCGGGGATCGCGGGTCCCGCGGGCGGGGCGGCCAGGCACTGCGCGCCGGGCCAGAGCCGCGTCCAGGCGGCGCGGGAGTACGGGATGTCGCGCTGAATGCCGTACTCGTTCCCGGAACGGTGCGGCAACCGCGCGCGATCGCGCTCCTCCGGGTACGTCAGGTGCTCCCGCACCACGGCGAGGCCCGCCTGAGACGGAAGGCGTGGTCGGGGTCGGCGCTTCCGCACCGTGCGAAGAGCCCGGCGTCGATCAACCACTCCTGACGCCGCCGGTCGGGAGGGATGTCGCGGAGGTCGAGGATCCCGGGTACGGCGTCCAGCTCGTAGAGGGCGACGAATCGTGCCGGGGTGAGGCGGTCGGGCACGGGGAACCCAGTTCCGTCAGGGGGCTCGGTGCTGTGGACGGTCGGGCGCCGGAGTGCGACGGGGCCGCCGCTGCCGCTGCCATGGTGGCCGGTGCATCTGACTGTTCGGCGCACGGCCCGGCGCCGCTCCGGCCCCCTCCTCGCCGCGCTGCGCGGCGGGCGACGGCCTCGTCCCGTCCGCCGACCGGTCGGCGGAAGACCGGCCCCGACCAGCGCTAGAGGCTCGTGTCGGACGCCTCGAAGACGGCGTCGCCGTCGAGGTAGCGCCTCGGCGAGGTGCCGACGGTTCGGCGGAACGCCGCCAGGAACGCGCTCGGTGTCGCGTACCCCGTGGCGTGTGCGACCCGGGCCACGGATCGGCCTTCGGCCAGGAGCGGCAGGGCGGCTCGCAGCCGCACATGGGTGCGCCAGCGGTCGAAGCTCATGCCCGTGTCGTCGACGAACAGCCGTGTCAGGGTGCGCCGGCTCACTCCGACGGCCCGTGCGTGGGCTTCGAGGCTCCGCCGGTCCGCGGGATCGGCGAGCAGCGCGTCGGCCACGGCGCGCACACGGCCGTCGACGGGGCGGGGCACGTCGATGGGCATCGTCGGCAGGGGGTGCAGAAGGTCCGGCACGACCGCCTCGGCCCGCAGCCGTACGTCGTCGGCGAGGTCCTGCCGACTGAGGTGTTCGATCAGGTGGGCCAGCAGTCCGTTGACGCCTACCGGTGTGGGCTCCGTCCAGTCCAGACCGCACTGGTCCGGTTCGAGGTAGAGACAGCGCAGCACCGCGTCGCGGGTCGCACCGGTCCGGTGGACGACCCCCGCGGGCACCCACAGCGCCCGCGTGGGCGGCAGGACCCAGTAGGTGTCCTCGACGGCGATGCCGAGCACACCGTGTCGGGACCAGGCCAACTGGTGCTTCGTGTGGCTGTGCGGGGGTATCCACTGCCCCGACGACAGGGGGAAGCTCCCGACGACGATCGTCCCCACCCCGGGTGGAACGGCTCCCAAGTCGTCTTCGCTCATGCGCTCCAGGGTATGGCCTCAACTCGACACGATGTGGCCTCATAGCGGATTGTGGCCGACACGGCCCGTGCGTAGCTTCGTCGCATGCCGATCAATCATCCGCGCCGACGGCGCTCCTCCAGGACGAAACTGCCGACCACGCCGCAGGGGCGTGCGTCATGACCTCGGCGTCATCCCTCACCGCGATCGCCGGCCGCCGTCGGCTGGCGCTGTTCCTGCTGTGCTTCGTGCAGTTCATGCTCGTCCTGGACGACACGGTGGTGAGCGTCGCCCTCCCCAGCATCCGGCACGAGCTCGGCTTCGGCGCCGCGGGTCTGGCCTGGGTGGCCAACGCGTACTTCCTCGCCTTCGGCGGGCTGCTGCTGCTGTTCGGCCGTGCGGCCGACCTGCTGGGCCGACGGCGCGTCTTCCTCTGCGGCGTGGCGCTGTTCGGTGCGGCGAGCCTCGCCTGCGGACTGGCCCAGGAGCCATGGCAGCTCGTGGCCGGACGGTTCGCCCAGGGGGCGGGCGCGGCCATGGCCGGCCCGGCGGCGCTGTCCCTGATCACACTCCTGTTCCCCGGCACCGAGGAGCGCGCCGGGGCACTGGGCATCTGGGGAGGCATCGCGGGTCTGGGCGGCACGATGGGGCTGGTCGTCTCCGGTGTGCTGACCGACCTCACCTCCTGGCGCTGGATCTTCCTGATCAACCTGCCCGTGGCCGCTCTGGCCCTGGTGCTGCTCCCCCGCGTGGTCCCCGAGAGCCGGGCCGCCCGCCGAGCACACCTGGACGTACCGGGTGCGGTACTGGGCACCGGCGCCGTCGTGTCCCTGGTCTACGGTTTCCTCCGGGCCGGGGAGGCCGGCTGGGGCGGCACGGCCTTCGTGGGACCGCTGCTCCTCGCCGTCGCCTTGGCGGCGGCGTTCCTCGTGGTCGAGTCGCGTACGGCCGAGCCGCTGGTGCCGTTGTCGTTCCTGGCCTTCCCGCCCCGTGCCGTGGCCAACGGCACGGCCCTGCTGTTCTCCGCCGCTTTCTACGCGATGGCCTTCCTGCTGATGGTCCACCTGCAGACCGTTCTCGGCTACGGCCCGCTCAAGGCGGGTGTCGCCTACCTGCCCTACGGCGCCGGAATCCTCGTGGGCCTGTGGCTCTCCTCCCGCGCGGTGCTCAGGTTCGGGATGCGCCGCACCCTGATCGTGTCGTTCCTGATCAGCGCGGCCGGTCTGCTTCTGCTGTCCGGCGTGGCGCCGGATGACGGTTACGCGTCCGGTGTGCTTCCCGGCCTGCTCGTCACGAGCCTCGGGTGCGGCCTGAGCCTGCCCGCCCTGGCCGTCGCCGCGGTGACTGGCACCACCGAGGAGAACGCCGGCCTGGGCGCGGCTCTCTTCAGCTCCGTCCAACAGGTGGGCGGTGCTGTGGGCCTGGCGGTGCTGGTCGCCCTGGCCGTGCACCGCAGCGACGCCCTCACCGGCGCGGTCGGCCCGTCGCTCGCCGCGACGGAGGGCTTCTCGTTCGCGCTCGTCGCCGCCGCCGTGCTGCTCGCGCTCGGCGCCGCCCTCATCGCCATGCTGCTCGGGAGCCGCCACCCGGGATCCGTCGACACCGGCCAGACCCCGGCACAGCAGGGGTAGCCGCCTGCGGCCGCTCGATTCCGACTCCACGGACCCGTGTCCCCGGTCCTCGTCCGGGCCCGGGGTTCCACGACAAGACCACCACCCGAGTGCTTGCCCAGCCGGCTACGGATGAGGTCGCAGGGGGCCAGCCCAGCCAGGCAGCCACGGTCACCGGGGAGCTGATCACGGTCGTGATGGCGGCGTGCGCTCCCCTGGCGGTGGGCGGAGCCCTCTACGCGGGGGTGGACCCCCGGGACACGGAGCACACGATGGGGTTGGTTCCCAAGGCCGTGGAGACCGTGCTGGCACTGGGCGCCCTGTGGTCGGCGTACTGGATCGCGGTGCAGTTCGTCGTCCGGCCCGACCGCGGCTCGGTGCCGGCCCGCCAGGGACTGGATGATCGCACCGCGCTCCACGACGACCCCCTGCTCCGACAGCCGAGTGGGTTGCCCCTCACAGCAGCGCCGCGACCTGCTGGGCAGCCCTGCGGCCGTCCTCCAGGCCGATCCGGGCGGCGCGGGGGCGCAGTCGTTGGTCGAGGAGTTCTCCGGCGACCTCGGTGAAGTCCGGGCCGTCGGTGATCCTCACGATGCGTAGACCCTGTCGTTCGAGCTCGTCGAGTTCCGCGTCTTCGGCCACGTTGGCGAGTGCCCCCGCTCGGGGACCGATGAAGACGATGGCGTCGAGGTTCTTCTCCTCCGCCAGTGCGGCGGCGCTGGGGAGGCGGGGGGCGTCGCAGTAATGGGCGCCGTCGAATCGGACCGGTGGGAAGAAGCCGGGTACGGCGCAGGAGGAAGCGACGGCTGTGGCCAGGTCAATGCCGTCGCTTCGTGTCCACAACACGGTCTCGCCGGTTTCACAGCGCACGCTGGTGATGCGCAGGTCGCCCTCCGGCCAGATCGAAAGCGGCAGCAGGGACCGGAACAGGTGCACGGCCGCGTCTTGGTCCAGGTCGCGTGTGGCGGCCATGGCGAGACGACCGATGGCGCGGGCGCGATCGATGCCCGGTCCTTCGGGGGAGAGCATCAAGCGCATGATGTCCGGTGGAACCGCGCTGGTGCCGCCACCGGTGTCGGTGGTGGCGCCGGGGGTTGGTTCGGGGAGCGGTGCCGGTGACGTGAGCAGGGCGCCGCTCTGTTCGGCGCGGGCGCGCTCGACCAGGTCGACTCCGCCCATGGCCATCGTCGCGACGTAGGCTCCGGCCGATGTGCCGACGGCGACCGAGCAGGCCGAGGGGGTGAATCCCGCGTGCTCGCACAGGGCGGCGAGCACACCGGTCTCCCAGGCGATGCCGACCACGCCGCCTCCGCCGAGGATCAGTCCGGTGTTCATGTCCAACTCCTTGCGTGGGTGGGGTGTTTGTCGGTCGAGGGTGTGTGCTCACCACGTGCCGACCGTCGGGGGGTCTAGGGGGCTGTTTCGGTCCCGGGGTGGAAGGGGACTCCGGTGAGCTGCTCGCTCGCCGCCCACAGCCGTCTGCCCTCCGCGGGGTCGTCGGCGCCCGTGGGCAGCTTGGCGGGCTTGGGGGTGCCGGAGGTCTGGTCGCGTCCGGCCGGGCCGATGAATTCTCCGGAGGTGACGTACGGGCTGGTCGCCGCGTACAGGGAGGGCCAGGCCGCGCCCTCGGCCGAGCCCATGAGCAGGCGCGCGGCGATCGGGGTGACCATGCGGCTCAGAGCGTCGTTGCCGTGCTGCTGCAGTCCGGTCATCGCCGACCCCGGGTGGACGACGAGCGCCTCGACGGGGCTGGCTGCCGTGCGGCGCGCGAGTTCGAGTGTGTAGACGATGTTGGCGCGCTTGGACTTGGCGTAGGCGCCCATGGCGCGGTAGCCCTTCTCGCTCATCAGGTCGTCGAGCCTGCCCGTCGGCCACCGCGCCGCGATGGCGCTGACGGTGACCACGCGCGGCGCGGACGAGCGGCGCACGGCGGGCCAGACCTGGGCGTCGAAGGCGAAGTGGCCCAGGTGGTTGGTGCCGACCGTCATCTCGAAACCGTCGCGTGTCAGCCGGCGCTCGGGCAGGTTCATCACGCCGGCGTTGTTGAAGAGCAGGTCGACCGTCTCGGTCTCGGCGATGCGCGTGGCGGCGTCGCGGACGGAGGAGAGGTCGGACAGGTCGAGCAGCAGTGTGTCGGCCCGGGCCCCGGGAGTGGCGGCGCGCACGGCCTCCGCGGCCTGGTCCAGCTTGGCCTGGCTGCGTCCGGCCAGGATGACGCGGGCCCCGTGCCGGGCCAGGACGCGCGCGGTCTCGAGCCCGATCCCGCTGCTCCCGCCGGTGATCAGCGCCGTGCGACCGCTCTGGTCGGGGATGTCGTCGGGCGTCCAGTGGTTCATCTCTGTGTCTCTCCGCCTGTTCGTTGTGTGCTGCGCGCGGGTCATCCGGCGCTCGGAAGGGTCGTGATGCCGAGCTGGAGAAACAGTCCGAGGATGTCCTCGGCGAAGGTGGCTTCGGCGATCTTGTGGTCCTTGATGCGGTACACGGCGGTGCCCAGCCATCGGGCGTGCCTGCCGGTGGGAGCGGTGCCCATGAATGCGCCGGTGTGGGTGCCGCTGTTGGTGAACAGCAGCACGACGGTGTCGCCCTGTGCGACGACCTGGATGACGTCCAGGTGCATGCCGGTGAAGGCGCCGACGGCGTTGGCCGCCATGAAGTTCTTGTAGGCGTCGATGCCGTGGTGCTCACCCAGGCTGCCGCCGCGCCAGATCATGTCGTCGGCCCAGAGCTCGTCGATCGTGTCGAGGTCGCCTCCGTTGACGACTTCGTCGACGAAGCGTCTGACGACCGCGATGTTCGCTTCGGTGCTTGCGGCGGGGCTCATGGTGTTCTCGCTTTCAGGGGGTGCCGCGACAGCCCCTTGTGTAAGCAGGAAACTACTCACAGTGGTGCGCGGAGCAGCCTGAACGGCGACCGGATACCCGGCCAGGAGGTCTTCTGTGGCGCGCCCCCAAGTTAAGGGACCGGTGGTCTGATGTCAAAAGACCGGCAGTCTGTATCCTTGGGACATGACGAACTTCCAGCGTGCGCGCAGTGAGGAGCAGCGCGAGATACGGCGCCAGGCCATCCTCGACACCACCGCGACCATGCTCGAGGAGATGGCCGCCAGTGCCGTCAGCCTCAACGAACTGAGCCGCCGTGTCGGGCTGGCGAAGTCCAACGTGCTGCGCTACTTCGAATCCCGCGAGGCGATCCTGCTGGAGCTGCTGGACCGTGCCTGGCAGCAGTGGATCGCCGACCTGCCCGTCCTCCTCGACGCCGGCATCGACCAGGCGGCGTCCGTGGACCGGCGTACGGAGCAGTTCGCCACCGTCATCGCGGGCTCCCTCGCCGAGCGCCGGGTCCTGTGCGACCTGCTGAGCGCGCAGGCGGGGGTGCTGGAGCACAACGTCTCCGCCGAGGTGGCCGCCCGCTACAAGCGCGCGGCCGTGGCCAACGTCGCCGAGATAGCGGCGTTGGCCCACCGGCACCTTCCCGAGCTGGGCAACAGCGCACCGCAGCTGATCGCGGCCATGATCATGGCCATCGGTGCCGTGTGGACGCACTCCCGCCCCTCCGAGGCGATGCTCGCCGCCTACCAGGCCGACCCGTCACTCACCGCGTTCAAGCTGGACTTCGTGACTGCTCTGCAGGAGATGCTGGCCACCCTCACCGCGGGCACCATCGCCCGCGCCTCCCTTTGACCCACCCGTGCCGGAGCAACGTCGCGGACGACACGGCCGTCAACCTTCTCGCAGCCCGGGCCGTCACAGGGCGGTGAGGGTGCGTACCGTCGCCACGGTTTCGCGACACCGGAGACCAGTTCACAGGGTGCGGGCCTCCTCGCGTTCGAGGCTCCCCCACCTCGCACACAAGTGCGTTAACACGTTGCAGTCAGGATCGGTGCGACCAGGTTCTGGGCCCCTGCGGGGTCGGTACCGGGCGGGCGGGTTCGTCGAGCCACACCCGGTGGCCCTCGGGTCCCACGCTCACCCCGAACCGTTCCCGGCCGGGGCCTCCCTGTGCTTCCCACCATCGGTGGGCGGTTTCGGCCTCGTCCCACAGGTGGCGGGAGCCGGCCTGCTCGACCGCGTACTCCGCGGCGCCCGGAACGAAGTCCACCGACGCCCACGAGCCGCGGGTGTCGTAGAGCCACAGCGTGTACTCCCCGGACCCGTCCCGGGCGTGGAAGAGGGCCTTCGCCAGGTGGGGCACCATCGCGCCGACGGCGAACTCGGCTCCACCGCACGGTTCGGCGAGGACCTGCGGGTCGACCTGCGTCGCGGATCGTCTGACCGGTGCGTCGAAGTCGACGTGGTCGGACCAGGCGCCCTTCGCCGAGCGCTGCTCGCGCAGCCACATGAACGGGGCCTCGCCGATCGGCCGGCCCGACGCGGTCCCGTCCTGGCCCACCTCCAACCTCAGCAGGACCGTGGCGGCGTAGTCGTTGCCCCACGGGGTGACGACCAGGCCGCCGGGCCGGGTCTGCTCCACCCAGGCATAGGGGATGCGCTTGGCGGCCACGGTCGCCAGCACGCGGTCGAACGGCGCGGCCCCGGGCACATCCAAGGCGCCGTCGCCGCACACCACGGTCGGCTTGAACCCCGCGTCGGCCAGGGCCGCGCGGCCCTGCTCCGCCAGGTGCGGGTCGACCTCGATCGTGGTGACGTTCTCCGCGCCCAGGCGTGCACTGAGCAGGGCCGCGTTGTAGCCGGTGGCGGTGCCGATCTCCAGCACCCGCATGCCGTCCTCGACCTGCAGGGCCTCCAGCATCAGTGCGACGAGGGAGGGCTGGGAGGCCGAGCTGGTGGTGTAACGGCCCCGCCCGTCCGCTCCGGCCGGGGTGCCGTCGTCGACCTGGGTGGGCAGGGCGAAGTCGGCGTAGGCGTTCTCCCACCAGTAGGGGTCCTGGCGGCCGACGGGGACCATCCACCCGTCGTCGCGGGCGCCGTCGTCGGCCCAGATCGGGTCGGGGAGGAACAGGTGGCGGGGCACCTCGGCGAAAGCGGCCCGCCACCGCTCGTCGGTGAGCGCGCCGATCTCCTGAAGGTGGTCCAGCAGGGCGGCCAGTCGCTCGTCGACGTCGAAGCCGGGGGGAGGCACTACTTACCGCCGCCCGGTTTCTGGCCGCCTCCGCCGTGGGGACTGGGCTTCTGCCCGTCCTGCTCCCACTTGGGGCCGTCCTTCTTGTCCTCGCTGTCGGGCTTGCCGTGACTGCCCATGCGCGCTCCTCGGGTGGTCCTGAGAAGACGGTAGCCCGGCGTGCACGTACCGTCACGACGGTTGGCCGGAACCGGACTGGTGGTTTCGGCGCGAACGAGGGTTGGAACATCACGGAAGGGCCCGGCACCACGAGAGCTCGGCCTGCTCATCCGTCGGCTCCGAACTCCTCTCACGCACGGACCATGTCCACCGGAGCGGCAGCGAGGCCGGAGCCACGGGGTGGGTCCCCCCGGCCGAACGGCGCGCGTGGCTGCGCGATGCGGGCCTGGGAGATCTCCCCGACGCGGTATCGCGCCGACAGTTTCCACCGCCCAAGCGCCAGCGGACGGGCGCCGAGCGGGTTCTGCGGACCGGGGCAGAGCGTGGAACGCGGCCGCTCTGCTGATCGTCGCCATCGGCCTCCTGGTCTGGCACGTGGCGCAGAACCCGCTCGCAGGTACCTACCCCCCGTGGACCATTCTGTCCTGCAGCCTGGGCCTCGCACTCGCGGCGCTGTTGATGACCACGCCCCCGGCCGAGCTGTCATCGCTCGCCGGGTACTCCTCACTGCTGGACCGGCACACCATCGAAGTGTTCAGGCTGGCCGGTTTCCCCACACTCCCCCTTGTCATCGTGGTCCTGGTCGTGGGCCTGCTGGAGGGTCCGCTGAACGTGGTCTCTGCCCGTCCAGGTGAACAGGGTTCGGGAGCGTTCGGCCTGGCGCAGCCCGTCATAGAGAGGCACCAGTTCAGTGCCCTGAGCGCACCGAGCAGCCCCCGGCCAAGGACGACTGAGACCACGAAGCCCCCCACGCGACGGTCTCGCGCTCTACACGAGCAGGCAGAGCTGACCGACGACGAATAGCTCCTCCAGCCCTCTTCCGCGCAGGGTGGCCGCGTCCGGTCATGGCCACACCTGGACGCTCATGAGGCCTTGGCCGATCCGACTCATGGCGCGCATGCTGTCCTCGTCCTGTTTACCTTTGGCACAAGGAGTTTTCGCCATGCTTGGGAAGACGACTTCAGCAATCGCCGCCAGCGCGCTGGCGGCGGCCGGGCTTCTGGCTTGGTCCACCCCTGTCTCCGCTGAGACAGCTCCGCAGGCCGCCGCGGCGGTCCCCAACTGCGTTACCACCAGCCTCAACGACAGCGGAGCTACGGACTATCTGACGGTGTACAACGATTGCGACGACAACCTTCGTATCAAAGTCCTGCTGGCCTACGGCCCCGATTTCTCCTGCACAACGATTGCCGCGAACGGTCGGATGAGCTACCAGTGGCCGTGGCCCAGCAGGTTCGACGGCCTCCAGGAATGCTAGAAGGCCTGATTCCCCCGAAGCTACGGGCAGCCGACGCGCTGAGGTCCGCCGTGGCCCCCCAGGTGCGGCGCCTGCTCGACCTGGCCGCCCAGCTCCACCCCTGACACCAGCCCCGCCCTCCACCCTCGCGTGGAAGGCGGGGCTTTCTCGTGCGCGGCTGCAGTGTCCCCAGGCTCTTACGCGATGAACCTGCCGCGCGGCGGGTTCTGGCGCAGGTCACCTCAGCCCGCCCGGCCGCCAAGACGACCCTGACCACCCCGCCCCGACTCCCCGAGGTCCAGGAGGACCACTGCAGGATCTGGTGGGAGACCCCGTGTCGTGCTCAGAACGGGGTCTCATAGAGGCATGGATCTCTCCCTCCTCGACGCCTGGAACCTGTGGTGGTCCGGGCAGCAACTCACCGGCCACACCCTGTACGGCGTGCCCGTGCTGTGGTTGGGCAGACTCGGGAAACTGCTCGCGTTCCTCGCCGGTACCACCATCCTCCTGGACGTCATCGGCCCGGCCCGGCTGATGACCTGGGGGCGCGCCCTTCGTACCGAGCGCGAAGGCCCGTACTTCATCGTCGGACTGCTCGGTGTGGTGCTGCTCGGGTTGTTGCTGCTCATCGTGGCGGTCGCACTCGTACCGAGCGCTGTGGCGGGACGATGGGGGGCGCCCCTCCTCATCGCCCTGGCCGTGCTCGCGGTCTACCCCACCGTCTGGCTGTTGCTGCTCCACGGGCCGTCCGCGGTGGCCGGCTTCGGGGCCCTGTTGGAGCGGCCCCGCTTCGAGCGAGCGGTACGCGTCATCGCGGTCCCGCTGTTCCTGCTCGGGTTCGCCCTGGATTACCTCGCCTCCTAGGCAGGCACCCCGGGAGCGGTGAGGGTCTCAAGGCAGGCCTCTGGGAACTCAGCCCGTTTCCGGGTGTCGAGAACGCGGCGCCGGTTCCGTCCCGGGTACACCTGGGCACGCCGGGCCACGCGACGAAGGAGAACCACCATGACGATTCAGCGGATGGACAACGTCGGCATCGTCGTCGACGACCTGGAGGCCGCCATCGCCTTCTTCACCGAACTCGGCATGGAATTAGAGGGCAGAGCGCAGATCGAGGGCCCCTGGGCGGACCGCACCGTCGGACTCGACGGCGTCCGCTGCGACATCGCGATGATGCGCACCCCAGACGGGCACGGACGTCTTGAGCTGGCAAAATACCACTCCCCCGCGCCGATCGGCGCCGGTCCGCACAACCCGCCGCACAACACGCCGGGCATGCATCGCGTCATGTTCGCCGTCGACGACATCGAGGACGTCGTTGCCCGTCTGCGCACTCACGGCGCCGAACTCGTCGGTGAGCTGGCCCGGTACGGGGACAGCTACCGGCTCTGCTACGTCCGCGGCCCCGCGGGGATCATCGTCGGGTTGGCCGAACAGCTCGGTTAGCGATGGCACGGGCACCGTTGCGCGAACGCGTGACCAGGCGTTCCCGCTTCCGACCGACCCGATCGGCGGATCCCCGATAGGATCACGCCTTGCCGATCACCACCCGCCGGCGGGGTCCCGGCGGGGTGCCCCGGGTTTCCTGGCAGGACACAGGGGGCACCACGCCGGTCGCGGGCGCTCCGGCCGCTCGGCCCGGAACGGTGTCCGGTCACTCCTGCACGGTGATGTTCACCTGCAGGGTCGAGCGGTCGGAGTCGCTCCCGGGCGTCGGCCGGGCGGACGTGTACCACTGGCCCACGCCGACCGCCAGCGCCGCGGCCGCGATCACCACTCCCAAGGCCGTGAGCAGGAGCATCCTCGTGTTCCGCCGGGCCTCCTCGGCGGCCGGACCGTTCTCGGCGGAGCAGCACTCCGCCCTCTTCCGGGCGCGTCGGCCCCGCGCCCCGTCCCGGTTGTCGGACACCTGTCCCTCTGCCTCTCCTCGCACGCGAGACCTGGGCCTTCTCCGCTGGGGCCGACGGGCCCCGTCCCCCCGCACCGTCAGTCCTTCGGCGGGAGCAGGATCATGGTGGGGCGCTCCTCGCCGTTCTGGTCCAGGCGCCGCCATGCCGTCACCCACCGCTGGAAGTCCTCCTCGGACCCTCCGCACGCGACCACGAACGCGTTGAGCACGGAGTACTTGGGGAGCTGGTCACCGCGCAGCGTCGCACAGAAGGCCGCCGCCGAGCAGAACTCCACCCGGCGGTTCATCTCCCGGAACGAGGGCTCCCCCGCCCACCGCCGGTAGCGGCGCATGGTCTCGATGAACTCGGCGGGGGTCGCGGCCAGGAGCGGGTCGGGCTTGAGGTCGTGGCCCGGAAGGTCCGGCACGGCCTGCGGCCGACGGCGCGCCCCGGCCGCGGAACCGTGGGAGGAGCGCTCGCCGACGACGAGCACCTCCACGCTGCGGCCGGTCCGGGTGCGGGGCTCCTCCGGGGGCGTCACGGAGACCACCGGGACCACGGGGACCTCGCCCCACAGCATTCCCTCGGCGTCCACGCGGATCCGGCGCGGCAGGGCGTCGGGAACGACTTCGTAGCCGTATTCGGGGCGGTAGCGGAACAGGGACTGCTGGGGGCCGCTCTCGGGCTGGCGCCGCTGGTTCATCGGCCGGCCTCCGCCCCGTGCGCGACGGGGGCGGTGCCCCCGGTCCGGCCGCAGGCGCACAATGTGCCTGTGGATGTGGTGCCCCTGTGAAAGATGAAGCGAATCATGGGCTCAACAACCCTTTCGTGAAGGATTTTCCTCTTCGACTGGACCGGAACACACCCGCTCATAGCGGAAAGAAATCGCGACAGATACCCCGGAGACGTCGCGATCGAGAGGTGGATGCCCGTGAGGTGTCGATGTGGGGAAAAGTACCTCAAGTCGAGGAGGAAGCGGCATGGGGGAGAACAGGGTATGCCCGATTGAGTGCCTAATATGAACCAATGAGTCTGATGCGCCCACACGTCGGAATCGCATTCCCAGGCGTTCAGAAACGTTCAGGAACGTTCACAGGTGAGATCTACTCGTTCGTAGGCTTTTAAACGCGGCACGTCGGGTACAAAACGCCATGCGCGGATCAGAACAAGTTTCTCAGTTCCGGTCACGCGCAAACCAGGTTATCGGAATTCTGAAACCTGGGAGGGCGACTCGACTGGACACCGGGGAGCGAGGAGTGGAGACCTTCGCGCCCCGTTCGAGAAGGTGCCCCCTGCGCCGCCTCCGGTAGGTCCCCCCGAGCTACCGGAGGCGGCCCGAACCCCCGGCGACCACCGTCCCGGCGTCGTCCGGCCCGCGAACGGCTTCGGCAGCCCCACACACCGGCGCGGCTCAACCCGGCTCCGGGCCGCCGTGGGTGCGTTCCAGCTCGGACCGCGCGGTGATGCCCAGCTTGGCGAACACGTTGCCGAGGTGGTGGCCCACGGTGCGGTGACTGATCCGCAGCTTCGCGGCGATCTCACGGTTCGTCATCCGCTGAGCGGCCAGCCGGGCGATCCTGTGCTCCTGGGCGGTGAGTCGGACGTCCTCTCCGGCGTCGGAGCTCCCCCGGCCGCCCGGGGGGCCGGTGAGGTCCCGTTCACGCCGCGCGCGCCGGCTCAGCGGCTCGGCCCCCAGGCGGTCGAACACCTCCAAGGCGCTCCCGAGGTGGACACGCGCGTCGGTCCGCCGACGGCCCCGCCGCAACCACTCGCCGTAGAACAGCTGGGTGCGGGCCCGCAGAAGAGGTTGCGATCGTGTGCCGTGCACGTCGAGCGCGGTTCGGAAGGCGTCCTCGGCACGGGGCCCGCCCAACAGTGCCTCGGCGGCGTGCGCGGAGGAGCACGCCCACGGCGCTCCGGTGCGCCGCGCCCAGGCGTGCAGCCGCCGCACCCGTTCCTCGGCGACGTCGAGCCGTCCCACGTGCACAGCGGCCTCGGCGGTGTCGAGCGCGGCCAGCAGCGCGAAGGTCGGGTGCATCGCGCCGTGTCCGGGGTCGGCCAGGCGCAGCAGGGTGTCCAGCGCTTCCCCGGGGCGCTCCTGGAACAGACTCGTCATGCCCTTGATCCAGTAGGACGCCGCGCTCACCGCACGGCTTCCCCGGGGGAGCGCGGTCCGTAGCACGCGGTCGGCGGCCTCGGCGGCCCGGTGCTCGTCACCGCGCACGGCGGCGAGCCAGCCCAGGCAGTTGCGGCAGTGGGCGGCGATCTGGTCGGCGCCCACGTCCTCCGCAAGCCGCAACCCTTCCTCGGCCGCGGACTCCGACTCCGCCCAGCGGCCGGCGAAGCCGTCCAGCGTCGCGGTATGGGCCAGGACGTCGGCGAGCCGGGCCGGTTCGAAACGCCGCCGCAGGTGCGGCGCTCGGCGGCGCAACGCGTCCCCCGTCGCCGTGTCGATGCCCCAGACCACAGCGAGAGGAGCAGGCGGAAGCAACCGCAGCGGCGTCCTCCGCGCCCGGGAGAGGGCGTCGGCGAAACCGGTCGCGTCGGCCGGCGCGGTGTCGGCGGCCGGGTCGTCGCTCCACCAGGCCAGGAGGACGGGCAGCCCGGCCCGCTCCTCGACGTCGAGTTCCAGCAGCGACTCCAGAGCCCCGGCCGCCAGATCGCTGCGTCCGGCCGCCCAGCCGGCGCGCATGGCCGTGGTGCCCAGCTCCAGCGCCGTACCCGGGTCCTCGACCAGCTCCATGTCGGTGGTCAGGTAGTGGTGGGCCAGTTCGGGGGCGCCGCGGGACGACTCGATGACACCCCGCAGTCCCAGGCTGCAGCGGGCGATGTGGGTCCCCGGGGCCAACCGCTCCGCATCGTCGAGCAGGCGCTCCGCGGTGGTCGCCCACCCGGCGTCCCAGGCGGCCCGTGCGGCTCCGGCGAGCCTCCGGGAGGCGTCGATCGGCGCCGGGGAGAGTTCGGCGGCCCGCCGCAGCGCCCGTGCCTCCGCCGCCATGGCACCGCGGAGCCGGGAGCGGGCAGCGGTCCGTTCGAGCAGCCCGGCGACGTCCTCGTCGTGGTCGTGTGCGGCGGAGGCGAGGTGCCAGGCGTGCTCGTCCGCCTCGTCCGGCAGCGCGGCGGCCAGGGCCTGGTGCGCCCGCCGCCTCGCCGCGGCACCGCAGCACTCGTAGACGGCTCTGCGCACGACGGGGTGGCGAAACCCCACTCGGTCGCCTCTCACGCGCAGCAGGCCCGCGTCCGCCGCCTCGTCCCAGGCGGTGTCGTCGATGCCGAAGGCGCGGCCGGCCCGCCGCACCACGATCAGGTCACCGTGGTCCTCGGCCGCCACGAGTACGGTGAGCAACCGCGCCGGGGGGCTCAGGACCTCGATCGCGGCACGGAAGGCGCGACACAGCCGCGGTCCGATGGGCGGCCGCAGTCGGCCGGGGAGGGGTTCGGCCTCGGCGGGGATCCAGTCGGACCCGACCGACTCCAGCAGCGCCAGGGGGTTGCCCCCCGCTTCCTCGACCGCCGCCCGCACCACGGCCTCGTCGGCGCGCGGGGCCACGGTCGCGTGAAGGTGCCGGGCGCTCTCCTCGGCCAGGCCCTCGACCCGCACGTCGGGGATGCCCTCCCACGGCCGGGCGGCCGGGTCTCCGTGGTCGGCCACCAGCACCACCACGGGATGTGCCGCCACACGCCGGACGAGGATTCCCAGGCACCGCGCGCTGGCTGCGTCGAGCCACTGCGCGTCGTCCAGCAAGACGAGGACGGGCCGCTCTTCGGCGATCGCGCAGAGCAGCGACAGCACGGCCGCCCCCACCGGGAGAGGGTTCGCCGACGCCGTACCCGCTTCGAGTGCGGTACGCAATGCCGCGCCCCTGTCCGTCGGCAGCGACCCCGTCCGCGCGGCCAACGGTCGCAGCAGCCCGTGCAGCCCGGCGAAGGGCAGGTCCGACTCCGACCGGGTGGCCCGGTGGCCGAGCCGGACGAAGTCCGCGGCCCGGTCGTGGGCGTAGCGCAGCAGGGTGGACTTGCCGATGCCCGGTTCGCCCCACAGCGCGAGGGCGCCGCCCCTACCGCCGCGTGCCCCCGAGAGAAGCCCGTCGAGGGCCGCGATCTCCTCCTGGCGGCCGATCGGCTCCGCCGTTGCCGGGAGAACCCCGGCTTCGGCGGTGTGCGTGTCGGAAAGCGGCGGTTTCATGGCGCTCGATCGGCGGTGAGGGGCTCGCGAGCGGCACCGGCGGGCGGGTGCGGTCCGTGTCCCGGCGAGTGTCCCCGGTTCATGGCGATTCCCGACAGATGGGATGCGTGTTCATGGTCCAAGACTGCCCAACAGCTCCCTTCAGCAACAAAACAGACATGACTCGGTCAGCAAAGATGACCCTCTCCGGTACCCTGCCCGCATGGCCAGATCCAGACCGACCGACACGTCCGCGGCTCCCTCCGCCCACGGTGGTGCGGCCGACGAATTCGAGTACATCGACGACGAGGTGTGCCGCAGCTTCCAGCGCTCGGTCGAGATCGTGGGCAAAAAGTGGACCGCCTCGGTGCTGCTGGCGTCCGTGCGGGGCGCCCGCAGGTTCGTCGAGTACCGCTCGTACGTTCCCGGCATCTCGAACCAGCTGCTGTCCCAGCGCCTGCGGGAACTGCAGGCCCACGGGCTGATCGACCGGACGGTCGTGCCGACCACCCCGGTGCAGATCCTGTACCGGCCCACCGAGCGCGGTGCCGGGCTGATGCGCGTCCTGCACCCGCTCGTCGAGTGGAGCATCGAGAACAACCGGGAGTGAGGGACCGTCACCGACGACCGGTGAGCCCCCACCCCCGGCCGTCCGGGACCGGGTGGCGGAGTCACCCGTGCGGCGGTGTGGGACCGTCCGCCCGGGATGTCGCTCCCTCCTCGGGAGCCGGTGCCGCTGAGCCGCTCTCGGATCGCCCGTGCTTGATGGCGGCCTCGACCGCGGTGCCGATACGGCGCAGCGCCGCGAGCTCCTGCGGCCCCAGGCCGTCGATCAGGTACTCGCGGACCGCCGCGACGTGCCCCGGCGCCGCCGCCACCACCGCCTCGTAACCGGCCTCGGTCAGTATCGCGTCGGTGCGCCGACCGGCCCCCGGGACCCGGGCCCGCGTGAGCAGTCCGCGTTTCTCCAGCCGCCCCGCCACATGCGACAACCGCGACAGCGACGCCGACGTGCGCGCGGCCAGCTCGCTCATGCGCAGGGTGCGCGCCGGCTGCTCGGAGAGCACCGAGAGCACCATGTACTCGAAGAAGGTCATCCGGGCCTCGCGCTGCATCCGCGCGTCCAGGGCGGCCGGCAGGCTGATCATGAGCGCGGAGTTGGCCAGCCACGCCGCCAACTCGTCGGGCTCCAGCCACCGCGTTCGCGCAGCCGAAGCGGGGGGCCGTCCCGCGTGGAGATCCTCGCCGGGCTCCGCCCCCTCGGTCGTCGGCCCCTGGGACGCGTCCCGGTCCGACCCGTGCTCCCCCGCCGTGATTCTCGCCATGACCCCATCCTAACCGCCGTTGTTGACGGATCAAGTTGAGTCACGTAGAACTTGATGCGTCAAGTTCGCACGGCCCGGAGCACACCGGCACAGGTGCGCCACCGCGGACCGGCGACCCCCTCCAGGAAGGACCACCGCATGCGGACCACATCGCTCGGCGGACTCCAGGTCTCGCGCATCGGCCTCGGCGTCATGGGAATGTCCGCGTTCTACACCGGAGCAGGCCGTGACGACGCCGCGTCGATCCGCACCGTCCAGCGGGCCGTGGACCTCGGCGCCACCCATCTGGACACCGCCGAGGCCTACGGGCCCTACGTCAACGAGGAACTCCTGGGCCGCGCGATCAGCGGCCGCCGCGACCAGGTCGTCGTCGCCACCAAGTTCGGCCTCGTCTCCCACACCGGCCGACCGGGCCCCGACAGCACCCCCGCCAACATCCGCGCGGCGGTGGAGGGCTCCCTGCGGCGTCTCGGAACCGACCGCATCGACCTGTACTACCAGCACCGCGTCGACCCCGGCACCCCCGTCGAGGACACGGTGGGCGCGCTGGGCGAACTGGTGGCCGCGGGCAAGGTGCGCCACATCGGCCTGTCGGAGGCGGCCTCGGCAACGATCCGCCGGGCCCACGCGGTCCACCCCGTGGCCGCCGTCCAGACGGAGTACTCGCTGTGGACCCGTGACGTCGAGGCCGACGTGCTGCCCGCTCTGCGGGAACTGGGGATCGGCCTGGTCCCCTATGCGCCTCTCGGGCACGGCTTCCTCACCGGCGGCATCCGCTCGCTGGACGGCCTGGACGCCAACGACTGGCGGCGTACCAACCCCCGGTTCACCGGCGGCAACCTCGCGCGCAACCTGCGCATCGTCGATGAGGTGAGCGGGGTCGCCGCGGAGGTCGGAGCCACGCCGGCGCAGGTCGCCCTCGCGTGGCTGCTCGCGCAGGGCGAAGGCATCGCTCCCATTCCGGGCACCAGGCGCGCCGACCGCCTCGAGGAGAACACCGCCGCCGACGGCCTGCGGCTCACCGGCGCCCAGATCACCCGGTTGAACGAACTGGCGCCGGCCTCCGGCGAGCGCCACGCCGCCGCCGACATGGCCGCCGTCGACCGCTGAGAAGGCGGCGGGGCGCGTACCGCCCCGCGCGCCCGCCGACCGAACCGGTCGGCTCCCGGGCGGTGGCGCGACGCCTCCGGGACGGCCCCACCACTTCCGCGCCCCGACAGCGGACCGGACCTACGGACCAGCCGTACGCCGGCCGCTCATCAAGAACGGAACCGCACATCATGTCGAACAGCCCGATCCGTGTCGGCGTCATCGGCGCCGACACCGAGGCGAGTTGGGCGGGGGCGTCGCACGTCCCCGCCCTGGCGGCGCAGCCGGAGTTCAGGTTGGCGGCCGTGGCGACCCGGCGCGAGGAGAGTGCGCGCCGCGCTGCCGAGGTGTTCGGCGCCGAACGCTGGTTCGCCGATCCCTTCGAACTGATCTGCGACCCCTCCGTCGATCTCGTCACCGTGGCCGTCAAGGTCCCGGCCCACCGCGAACTCGTGCTGGCGGCACTCGCGGCGGGCAAGGCCGTGTACTCGGAGTCCCCGCTGGGCGCGACCACCGCGCAGACCGAGGAGATGGCCGCGGCGGCGGGCCGACTGCACACGGCGATCGGCCTGCAGGGGCGGCACAACCCCTCGGTGCGCCGCGCCGGGCAGATCGTGGCGGAGGGCCGGCTGGGGCGACTGCTCTCGGCACGGGTCGCCGCGACGACGTTCGGCAACGGCCCGGAGTCGGTGAGCGCCTACGCGTACTTCGACAAGGCGGCGGCGGGAGCCGGCTTCCTGACCATCGCGGTGGGCCACGTGCTCGACGTGGTCGAGGCGGTCCTCGGGCGCGTCACCGAGATCGACGCGCGCACCGAACTCCTGTGGCCACGGGTACGGCTGACCGACACCGGCGAGATGTCGGTCCGGGAGACACCGGACCACCTCGACGCCGTCGTCAAGACCGCCTCGGGGGCGCCGGTGGGGGTGCAGGTCCTGGCGGGCGTACCCGCGGCGGACGCCCGCTTCAGTCTGGAGGTCCGCGGAACGGACGGCTGGCTGGCGCTGACCGGCGACCATCCCGCGGGTGTTCAGGTCGGCGACCTCGCGCTGACCTCGAGCGCGGAGTTCACGGCGCCCGACGCCCCCGTCGCCACCGGCACCGGCCCGACCGCCGCGGAGGTCTGGACAGGAGCCTCCGTCAACGTGGGAGAGGTGTACGCCGCTCTGGCCCGCGACATCAGGAACGGGACGTACGACACCCCGGGATTCGCACACGCCGTCCACAACAGCCGACTGATCGCCCGGGTGGAACAGGCCGCGCGCACCGGCCTCCGGCAGCACCTGCGGCCGTGACCGATACGGCGACCGATTCGCGGACCCGAACGGCTGCCGTAGGTTCAGTCCCGCTCGAGGGTCTTTCGGCCCGCACCACACCGATTCCAGGAGTCGTCGATGAATGCTGTCCCCGATCGCTTCGGCGTCGGCGGGGCCCTGTGAGAGGGCAACGCCGTACGACCACACCCGCGCTGGCCGCCGTGATCGAGAAGCAGGACGGGCCGTTCGAGTTCCGCGACGTCGAGGTCGAGGAACCCCGGCCCGACGAGGTCCTGGTCCGGATGGTCGCGACCGGGATATGCGCGACCGACGCCCACGTGCGGGCCCAGCGGATGGCGACACCGCTGCCCGTGGTGCTGGGGCACGAGGGCGCGGGGATCGTCGAACGCACGGGCAGCGCCGTCACCTCCGTCGCACCCGGTGACCACGTCGTGCTCTCCTACCACTCGTGCGGTCGGTGCAAGCCGTGCGTCTCCGGGCACGCGGCCTACTGCGACGACGTCTGGGCGGCGAACTTCGCGGGGGCCCGCCTGGACGGGTCGAACGGGCTGCACACCGCCGGTGGGCCCGACACCGGTCCCGAACCCCGCGGACACTTCTTCGGGCAGTCCTCCTTCTCCACCTACGCCCTCACCCACCAGCGCAACACCATCAAGGTGCCCGCCGACCTGCCCCTCGAGGTCATGGCCCCGCTGGGCTGCGGTCTGCAGACGGGCGCCGGGGCCGTGCTCAAGGCCCTCGCCGTTCCGGTGGGCGCGTCCCTCGCCGTGTTCGGCGTGGGCGCCGTGGGCCTGGCTGCGGTCATGGCGGCGCGCGTCGCGGGTGCGGCCGTCATCGTGGCGGTCGACGTCGACGCCGACCGGCTCGCACTCGCGCGCGAACTGGGAGCGACCCACACCGTCGACCCCGGGCTGGTCGGGGACCTGGCAGCCGAGCTCCGCGCGGTCCAGGAGCGCGGCATGGAGTACGTCCTGGACACGAGCGGCCGGGCGGAGAACCTCGACGCGGGTGTCGGCGCGCTGGCGCCCATGGGGCGGTTCGGCTTCGTGGCCTTCCACGAGGGCGGGGGCGCGGTGGTCGACGCGGGCCGGCTCACGATGGGCCAGTCGCTGCAAGGCATCATCCAGGGCGACGCGGTCTCGCCGCTGCTGGTCGACGAACTCGCCGAACTCTACCGGGCGGGCCGGTTCCCGATCGACCGGCTGCTGTCCTTCTACGACTTCACCGACATCAACACCGCGTTCGACGACGCGGGCTCGGGTCGGATCACCAAGGCGGTCCTGCGGTTCACGTGACCGGAACAGCGCGGCCGGTCGTGCGCCGCGCCGAGGATCGCATGTTCCACAAGAGCGAAGAGCAAGGAAAGGTATTTCATCCATGTGCCCCAGCGGCCAGAAAACCATCACCGCCGACAGCGCCCCGGACTTCTACGGCATCGACCACTACGGTTTCCCCCGGGTCGGGGAGGACGACCCCTCCGACCCCAAGGGATATTACCCCCCGTATCTGCAGAGTGAGCGCTTCCAGAAGTACGGCTACCACGTGGAGGAACTGCGCGACGGCTTCTACTGGGTCACCAGCGCCGGTTACGACGCCGCGTTCGTGGTGACCGGCGAGGGCGTGGTCGCCATCGACGCGCCGCCGACGCTGGGCGAGAACATGCTGGCGGCGATCGAGGAGGTCACCGACCAACCGGTGACCCACGTGGTCTACAGCCACTGGCACGCCGACCACATCGGCGCGGCCTCCGTGTTCGGTCCCGACGTCGAGATCGTCGCCCACCGCATCACCAAGGAACTCCTGGAGCGGTTCCCCGACCCCAAGCGCCCGGTGCCGACGCGCACGTTCGAGAACGACTACGTCCTCGACGTGGGCGGCGTGGAGCTGCACCTGTCCTACAAGGGCGAGAACCACTGCCCGGGGAACATCTTCGTCTACGCCCCCCGGCAGAAGGTGCTCACCGCCGTGGACATCCTGAGCCCGGGCTCCGTGACGTTCATGCACTGCGACGCCTCGCAGAACATCTCCGGCTGGTACGAGGCGCACTCCCAGATCCTCGAGTACGACTTCGACTTCTTCGTCGGCGGGCACCACATGCACTACGGCACCCGTGAGCAGGTGGAGCTGTGTGTGGAGTACTTCGCCGACGTGCTCGAAGGGGCCACCGCGGCGGTCGAGCGGTTCAGCGGCTCCGACGTGCTGGTCGGCATCCTGGCCGGCGCCGGCCAGGACAGGGTCTTCGTCGGCACGGAGAACTGGATCAGTTCCATGGCGAACTACACCACCCGGCACGTCCTGGAGAAGCGGACCAGTAACGGGCAGCTGTGGTGGGAGCGCCTGGCGGGCGCCACCACCCAGACCAAGTACCACGCCTACACCGTGCTGGAGTCGATCCGGTTGGAACGGCCCCGCCCCGACTACCGCATGCGCGGGACCAACCCCCCGCCCTTCCAGACCTGACGCGGCCGTGCACGACAGGTGTGCGGTTGGACGCGAAGAAGCCCCGTCCTCCACAGGTGTGAAGGGCGGGCTTTCCCCTGAGCGGGTCGTCTTCCTGGGACGACGGGCCACGTCCCTCCTGCGCGAGGGGCCGGGTCACTCCGCCTCGGAAGGGGGCTCGTACCCGGGCGGAGGGTCGATCGGCTCCCCCTCCTCGTCGATGACCCCGGTGTCCAGGCACCACTCGCGTAGGACCGCCACCATTCCTTGAGGTGAAGCCTGGTCGGCCACCGCCTCCCGGGCCTCCGGGGTCGCCGTTGTCAGGAAATCGGCAGCCGTCCCGGCGTAGAGGTCGCCCAGCTCGGTCAAGGACGTGATGGTGCTGTCGACGTCCACACCGGGTTCCGCCGGCTCCACACCGGCGGCCACGTCCCACGACTCCGCGGCCATGCGCGCGTGCGTGCACGCCGAGATGGTGTCGATCTCCTGTTGCTCCAGGGCTTCCTGCGACAGGCCCTCGGGAGAGGGGGGGTCGAGGCGTCGGCGGTGGGAGAGGGTTCAGGGTCGGGGGCCGTGTCCTGTCCGCCGCACGCGGTGAGGGCGAGGGCGAGGAGTGCGGCCGGGGCGAGGAGGGGGCGCGGGAGGGTCATGGCCCCATCCTCACCGGGGAGGCCGGCGGGCGCAGGAGAACTCCGATTCCCGCCTCACCGGCGGGGGCGCGCCACTGTCCCGCCCCGGACGCGGCCCTGGCACGGGCGTTCCCTGCCGTGCGCGCCGGGGGGCGCCGGCACGCACGGCGGGTGTCCGGGCGGCGCCGGCCGCCGTGGCCGCCCGGGGGCCGAGGAGCGTCACAGCCCGCGCCGGGGGCCGCGGCGTCAGACCCGCCCTGGTCACGGCAGCGTGCGGCCCAGGAAGTCCCGCATGTGGCCGACCACGGTGTCCAGGTGGCTCTCGAGCAGGAAGTGGCCGCCTCCGGGCACCAGGTGGATCTCGGCGTCCGGCAGGTCCCGGGCGAAGGCGCGCGCACCGTCGGGGCCGAAGATGAGGTCCCCGGCCCCCCATACGGCCAGGAGTGGGACGCGGCTCTCCCGGAAGTACGTGTGCAGCCGCGGGTACAGGGGCCGGTTGGCGGCGTAGTCGCGGAAGAGGGCGAGCTGCGCGAGGTCGTTGCCGGGGCGGCTGATGTCGCGGTGGTCGGCCGTCCAGGTGTCGGGGTCGACCAGTTCCGGGCGGTCCACGCCGTGGAGGTACTGCCAGCGGACGGCGTCGGGCCCCAGTGCGGCGCGGACCGCCGGCTCCGTCCCGGGCCCCGGGTCCTCGGCGTAGGCCCACAGGGGCGCCCAGAACTGCGGGACGAAGCCCTCCTCATAGGCGTTGCCGCTCTGGGAGACCACCGCGGTGACCGCCTCCGGGGCGCGGAGCGCGAGCCGCCAGGCGATGGGGGCGCCGTAGTCCTGCACGTAGACGGCGTAGCGGTCGACGCCGATCTCGGCCAGGAGCGCCTCGGTGATGTCGGTGAGCGCGTCGAAGGTGTAGCCGAACGTGTCGGCCGGCGGGGTGTCGGAGTGGCCGAACCCGAGGTGGTCCGGGGCGATGACGCGGAACCGGTCGGCGAGCCGCGGGATCAGGTGGCGGAACATGCGCGAGCTGGTGGGGAAACCGTGCAGGAGCACCAGGGCCGGCGCCTCGCGGGGGCCGGCCTCCCGGTAGAAGACGCGGTGCCCTCGAACGGTGGCGTACTGGTGGCGGACCTCGACCATGACTAACCCTATCAATCCATTTTGGTGGTTATCGGCACCCACAGTGGACCCCATTCGAGGTAACCTGTCAAGTGAACCAAGAGGGTTAGGCAGGGAGGTGGGCGGTCGTGATCGACGAACAGGCGCTGCTGGAGGCGCTGAACAGCACCCCGGTGGTGGACGGCCGGCCGCGGGACCTGTGGGCCGATGACGCCGCGCTGCGGCGGTGGGCGCAGGAGCACGGCGGCCCGGACGAGGCGCCGTCGCTCGACTGGCTGCGGACGGCCAGGGACGCGGTCCAGGCCGCCACCCGCGGTCCCCTGCCCGAGACGGAGCTGCGGCGGATCCTCGCCGGCGCCCACCGGGTCCCCGAGGTCGGCCGGGAGGAGCTGCGGTGGCCTCTGCACGGGCCGCCCGAACGGAGGCTCGCGGTGGAGCTGGTGCTCGCCTGGTACGAGGTCCGGGCACGCAGGCCCGGCCGACTGCGCCCCTGCGGCAACGACGAGTGCCGCCTCTTCCTCCTGGACCGCAGCCGCGCCAACACCGCCCGCTGGTGCTCGATGAAGACCTGCGGCAACCGCCTGAAGGCCCGTCGCCACCAGGAGCGCGTCCGCCAGGATCCGGGGGCCTGAGAGACGAACGGGAGGGGCCGGTCGGACTACGCGCACTCCCCCGCCGGCCTGGCTCCCGACCGTCCGTCCGGGAGCCCGCGCAGGCCGGTCAGGGCCTGATGTCGTGAAAGGTGCGGCGCAGGTCGTCCACCCAGGCTTCGGGGTTCTCCCAGGGGATGAAGTGGCCGCCGTGGTCGTGGGCGTTGACGTTGACGTGGTTGAACCAGTCGCCCTGCGGGCCGTTCCTGAACGCCCGGACGCGTTCGGCGGCGGTGTGGACGCCGGGCGGGTTCTCGTAGGTGACGAGGGTGAGGCCGACCGGAGCCTGCACGACCGGGGTGCGGTCGTGGGAGGGCGTCCAGGGGTAGCGGTTGGCGTTGGCGTAGTAGCGCATCGACGTGGCGATGGAGTTGTTCGCCCAGTAGATCGTGGCGTGGGTGAGCAGGTCGTCCCTGGTGAAGACGGATTCGACGTCGCCGCCGTTGTCGCTCCAGGCGTTCCACCGCTCCAACAGCCAGGCGAGCAGTCCGGCGGGTGAGTCGCTCAGCCCGTGGGCGAGGGTGGCGCCGTCGAGCATGTGCACGGCGAGGTGGCTCGCCGAGCGGTGGTCCATCTCGACGATCCGGGCGCGGACATCGGCCGGCTGGTCGTCGGTGAGGGGCCGGTTGCGGGCGAAGTCCCAGGCTCGGGGGCCGTTGAAGAAGTCGAGCGGCAGCCCGGAGCCGATGTGGATGCCGTACAGCTCGTCGGCGTACTTGTGGCCGAGCTGGCTGGAGACGATCCCGCCGATGTCGCAGCCCCCGGCGGCGTACTTCGCGTACCCCAGGGTCCGGGTCATCAGGGTGTGCCAGAGGTCGGAGACCTTCCAGAAGTTGACGTCCGGAAAGCCGGTGAGCGGACCGGGGAAGCCGAAGCCGGGCAGGGAGGGCACGATGACGTCGAAGGCGTCCTCAGGGTCACCGCCGAACGCGGCCGGATCGGCGAGCGGACCGATCACCTTCGACCAGTGCCAGAACGTCCACGGCCAGCCGTGGGTGAGGATCAGCGGGATCGGCCGCGGGCCGCGGCCGGGCTTGCGCATGAAGTGCACCGGGACACCGGCGACGTCCACCCGGTAGTGCTCGTGGACGTTGATGGCGGCCTCGGCCTTGCGCCAGTCATAGCCGTCCCGCCAGTAGGCGACCAGCTCGCGGAGATAGCTGTCGGGAACGCCGTAGGACCAGTCCCCGTTCCCCTCGTCCAGCGGCGGGCGGGTCGAGGCGAGGCGGGCGCGCAGGTCGTCGAGGACCTCGTCGCCGACGTGGATCGGAACGGGCTTCAGGGGGAAGGCGGGCGGGGTGCTCATCGCGTGGTTCCTCACGGGGGTGTGCCGTCGGGCAGCGGGCCGGGACGGCCTCTCGCCAGGGCGCTCCGGCCGCCCGGCCCGTCGGCGGGCGGTCGAAGGGCGGCGGCACGGCGAGCGCCGGACGAAACAGGACGTTCCGGCGCGAAGGTGCGCCGCCAATCCAACCACGTCCGTGCCGCTCCGTGAGGGGACGCGACGACGGCCGCGCGCCCGCATGTCCGGCGAGGGGCTCCCATCAGGGTGGAAGCCCCTCTCCGCACGAGCCGAAGCCGGCGGGCCTAGGCGGCGGGGCCGCTCTCCCCTACGCGGCGGTACGTGTTGATCAGGACTCCGGACGGTGTCGACCGTGTGGCGGCCAGGGCCAGGCCGCGCGGGGCCGTGCCCTCGGCGAAGAGCCGCTTGCCCCTGCCCAGGACGAGCGGGAAGACCAGCAGGCGGTACTCGTCGACGAGGTCGTGCCCGACCAGCGTCCGGAGCAGGTCACCGCTGCCCAGCACCACGGTCTCCGCCTCCGTCTCGGCCTTGATCCGGCCGACCTCCGCCACCAGGTCTGCGCCGAGGAGGACGGAGTTGGCCCACCCGAGCTCCTCGAGGGTGCGTGAGGCGACGTACTTGGGCATCGCGTTCATCGCCGCAACGGCGGGATCGTCCATGTCCGCGTACGGCCAGGTTCCGGCGAAGATCTCGTACGTCCTGCGGCCGAGGAGCAGAGCGCCGGCTCCGGCCGTGGCCTCGCTCATGACCCGCTCCACGACGTCGTCGACGTAGGGCAGCACCCAGCCGCCCCCGTCGAACCCGCCCTCCCGGTCCTCGTCCGCGGAGAGGACCGACTGCATGACGCCGTCCAGCGACACGAACTCGACCACGACCAGTTGTCCCATGAGTTGCTCCCGTCGATCCGTCTGTATCCGTCTTTGTAGACCGGGCCCCGGACAGAAGGTCATCGGCGTTCGGGAGAGGGAGACGTCGACGGGCCCCGCCGACGCCGGCCGGCGGCCGTGCGCCCATGGCCGCCGTCGCCCCGTCAGACCCGCACGGGGTGCGGGTCGGAAGGGGTGAGCGCCGGTCCCGACCTGCGCGTGCGCAGCCACACCACTGCCGCGATCGCGGCGACGGTGACGCTCGGCACGAGAAGGACGGCCGACCCTGTGCCCACCGACCGGTCCGTGACAGCACTGCCGATGTCGGAGTGCAGAGCGGTGACGATGAGGAAGGTGAGCGTGTTGAGCAGGGCGTGGACGACGACGGCGATCTCGATGCCGCCGGTGCGCCAGGTGATGACGGCCAGGCTGACGGCGAGGGTGAAGTACCAGAGGTTGATCCACGGGTCGTCCGCGCCGTGGACGGTCGTGAACAGCAGGCTGGAGACGAGGACGCCGAGGACCAGCCCGGTGCGCGGTCCACGGCTCCAGCTCCCGGCGACCCGGAAGACGAGGCCGCGCAGCCCGTACTCCTCGCCGGCCGACTGCAGGGGCGTCAGCAGGAGGGTGCCGATCAGCACGCCGACCAGGTCGGCGACCGGCCAGTAGGTCTGCTCGATGGGCATCGAGACGTTCATGACGAACACGGCGACCAGCCAGGCGGGACCGATGAACAGCAGGGCCCGGCCGAACACGTCGAACCGGAAGCCCGAGACCACCGAGTGCAGCGAGGCGCCCCTCACCCCGTAGAGCCACCGCTGGAGGAGCATGCTCCACGGGATGAGCAGCGCGAGGGAGAGCATGCCCGCGGCGTGGTAGAGCGGTGTGTAGTCGGTGCCGCCCGCCGCCGGGTTGGTGTTGCCCATCCGCGTGTCCAGGAAGGTGGCGGCC
The DNA here is from genome assembly GCF_042660575.1 of Nocardiopsis tropica. NCBI lineage: Bacteria > Bacillati > Actinomycetota > Actinomycetes > Streptosporangiales > Nocardiopsidaceae > Nocardiopsis > Nocardiopsis tropica. The sequence continues at coordinate 73,972 of NZ_JBHSUF010000022.1, read as the reverse complement.
TGGACGAAGGCGAAGCTGAAGACGAACAGCCCCGCCACCAGGAGCACGATCGCGAGGACGCCCCGACCGATGCGGCGCTTGTCCCCGGCGAGCACGCGGTGGTACTCCACGCCCGGCGGAACCGCCCGCGGACCGCGGCGCCCAGGGGTCGGCGCGGAGTGGGCGGGCTCCCCGGGCGGCGGGGGCGGCGGGGCCTGCCCCGCACCGCCGTCCCACGCCGTGCGGAACGGCTCGGCGGCCGGTCGCGAGGGTGGAAGGGGGGTGGAGAAGTCATCGTTGCGGTACATGCCACGAACGTATTTCGGGGTGCGCCCACAACCGAGTGCCACCGGTCACGGGATACCTCTGCGCTCCGCACGGGCCCGGGATGACAGATGTCATGCGCGGTCGCGGTGACCGGCGGAGCGGCCGGGTCCGCCGCCGTCGTGGCACCGGGTGCGGTCCCGGAACGCGACGCCGGTTCACGGGGTGCCGTGCGCGAGGCCGCGCGACCGTTGGCAGCCGCGAAGACGACAGTGGATGCGGTCTGGCGTCACCAGCGGGCGACAAGCCTCTCCTGCGTGCCCCGGTTGCGGTACAGCCAGGTGGCCCCCGACGCGACGGCCCCGGTCAGGTAGCCGAGGATGGGCTCCCGCTGTGTCGCGCTGTCCAGTTCGCCGAGCAGCTTCAGGGCGTCGGGCAGGGGGAAGAAGGCGGCGTGTTCGATGTCGTCGTCCTGCGGGGCGATGTCCCCCGACCACTCGTCGATCTCGAAGGCTGCGGCCACTGCGGAGGGGTGCTCCTCGGAGTCGATGTGCATGAGGAACGCGGTCCTCACCGGGTCGCCCACCAACAGCCCGGTCTCCTCCCGCAGCTCGCGGCGCAGGGCTTCGTGCATGAGCTCGCCGTCCTCGACCCCGCCGCCGGGCAGTGACCAGCGCATCTCGCCGCCGCTGCCGAGGCTCTCCCGCACGAGCAGGACCTCGTGGCCCTGGCGGACGATGCCGATGACCAGCTGCACCCGGGGCCTGGGGGCCTTCGCTTCCTCTGCTGTCATGCCGCAGACCGTACACGGGGCCGTTCGCCGGCGGCCGGGGCCGCCGTGGAGACGGTGCGGCCCCCGCCGGATTCGTTCCCGGCGTCCAGCCACCGGTCCAGGCCCTCTAACGCCCCGGCCTGTGACGAGACCGCGCCATCCCTCGTACGCGGTGCGTTCCTTGCAGCAACCCGGTTACCGACTGTGGAGGTGGCTTCTGACCTGTGTGGTGATCAAGGCGATCAGGGCCTGGAACTGTTCGTCCGGGCTCGGCGTGGGGAGGGCGGCGGCTTCGCGGAGGGTGGGGATGTCGAGGTCGGTGTGTTCCTCCAGCCAGGGGGCGGGGATGAGTGGTCGGTTCGCGGTGGTGGTGCGGTCGGCGGGGTGGTCGACCATCAGGGCGAAGGAGAACACGAGCAGGGACAGGTGCCGGTGGACGTCGAGCGCGGCGGTGGTGTCGAGGCCGATGTCGCGCAGCAGTGTCAGGAACCGGTCGAGGTTGGTCAGCCGGTTGGGGTGGACCGAGGTCGGCGGGGTGTCCTCGTCGACGGCGACGAGCAGGGCGCGGGGCCAGCGCCGGTACAGCGCTCGCAGTGATCGGGCGTAGGCGGCTACCGAGTCCTCCCAGGTCCCGGGGTCGAGCGGGGGCGGGTTCCAGGCGTCGAGCATGAGGTCGACGGTGAGGTCGATGACCTGGCGGCGGTTCTCGACGTAGTTGTACAACGCCCGCACGGTCACCCCGAGTTCGGCGGCCAGGGCGTGCATCGTGATCGCGCGGAACCCCTGTGCGCCGGCCATCTCCAAGGCTTTGGTCGCGATGATTTCGCGGGTGAGCACGGGGCGGCCCTTGCGGGTCGTCGGTCGGCGGCGTTGCGAGCTGGGCATGGCCCCATCCTAGGGCCGCACACTTAAACTTCACACACATTGACTTTTAGGTCGTTGGTGCCGCACCCTGGCTCAGGTAACCCTTGACGCGTCGAAAGCCGAGGATCGTATGGCCGCCGAGAAGTCCCGTCGTCTGCCGCCGTTGAGCGGGGTGCTGGTGCTGGTGATGGCCTCCACCGGGCTGGTGGTCGTCGACATCACGATCGTCGCGCTCGGGTTACCGCTGATCAGCGCCGACGTCGCCGATGGAGGTTCCGTGGAGTCGGTGGTGGTGACCTACACGGTCGCCATGGGCGCCCTCACGCAGGTGGTGGGAAGCCTCTCCGACCGGTGGGGGCGGCGGCCGTTGTTCCTGACCGGGATCGCGGTGTTCACCCTGGCCTCGCTGGCGGCGATGCTGGCGCCGAGCCTGGGGTTCTTGAACCTCGCCCGGGTCGTCCAGGGCGCCGGGGCTGCGGTGATCATGGTCAACGGCATCCCGTTGCTCTCGGACCGGTACTCGGGTGAAGAACGCAACCTCGCGATCGGCGCCTGGGGATCGTTCGCCACCGCGGCCGGGCTGCTCGCCCCGACCCTGGGCGGGCTGCTGATCGAGGCCTTCGGATGGCAGGCCGTCTTCGGGATCAATATCCCCCTGGGCATCGCGGCCTACATCGTCGCAGCGCGTGTGCTGCCACGCACCGCGCAGCCCGGCCCCGCTGCCCGTCCGGACTGGCTGGGCAGCGTGCTGCTGATGGTCGGTCTCGGCGCCGCCACCACGCTCATGCTCCGCCCAGAGGCAACCTGGGGCATACAGGACACGGCACTGCTGATCGTTGCGCTCACGTCGTTGGCGGGGTTCTCCGTCCTCCAGTTCCGCGTGCCCCAGCCGACACTGGAGTTGCGGCTGTTCACCCAGACGGCGTTCTCCGGGGCGATGCTCGCGGTGTTCCTCTCCCGCGTTCTGAGCATCGGGGGTTCTGTCTACCTGGTGCTGTACTTCGCCGACGCGCTGCTGCTGGGCCCGACCCTCGCGGGCCTGTTGATGACGCCGATCTTCCTCGCGCAGATGATCACCGGAATGGTCGGCTCCAAGCTCCTCAGCCACTGGGCGCCCGGTCTGGTCATCGGCTTGGGCTACACCCTCAAAGGCGCCGGGCTCCTCGCGCTGGCGCTGCTGGTCGCCCCCGACACCCCGTGGTGGGTGCTCCTGGTCCCGCTGCTGGCCTGGGGCGCCGGAGGCGGCATCGCCGGAGCGCCGGTGATGGCCGTGGCGGTCAACGTCACCGCACCCGAACGCGTCGGCATGGTCGCCGGAAGCGTCTCCACCCTGGCCTCCGTCGGAGCCGGTATCGGTACCGCAGCGCTCGGCGCCGTCTACACCCTCTACGGCGGCGCCGACCGCGAAGCTGTCACCGGCGGGGTTCAAGCCGTCCTGACCGTATCCGCCCTCCTGTCCGGCCTCGCCGTGGCGACGACGTTGATCCTGATCAGCCCCCGCCGGGTGCCCCGCCCGGCACGTCACGAGGAAGCCGCAGCCTGATGCGGGCAGCGACCATGAGGGCTTCTCAAAGGCCGAGCGCGACCGGAATGTTCTTCACCGTGTGCCACTGACGCTCCGCCCCTCACAACTCGGGGAACCGGTCGAGCAGGCCAGAAACCGAGGTCTTCCCAGGACGGAGAATGGAACAACCAGAGTTCCCTTCGGCACGTCTTTACGGTTTTACGGTTCCATGAAACGCATGCCATACCGGAGTGCGGGGCTCTGATGGACCACGGTGGTATTGCCGACCCCGCCCCGGACGGTGTGGGCCTGCACAGTGAGTCCCGAGGAGTCGCCGGTGATCGTGCTGCGCACATCCCCGATCGGAGGTTGGGGGGGCGGCCTCGCTCATGGGCGCCCTTCACCGTTCTCTGTGTCAAAGCAGGGGTTGCTGCCAACCACACCCAGAATCAAAGCCCAGGCCTTGTTGTGTCCCATACGGGGGATTGTGCCGCGCCCGGGTCGTGACGGACAGGGGTTAGCCGGAAGCGGCCAGGCACCATCCCAGCCAACCCCGTGAGCCCGAGCACAGCCCGAGCACGGCGACGGCACTGACACGGTGGCCTTTCCACTGACATCTCCGTGGCCGTCGCCAGTAACAGGGGCTGCCTACGGCGATGGCTTGCGCTCGTCGTTTCCGAGACGGCGAAGCGCCCACAGCCCGTACAGGACCAGCAGTGGTTTGACGAGCACCCACTCGCCGGGGCGGTAGTCGTCCGCGCGCACCAGCCTCGCGGCCAGGTCCGGGCGTCGGCGCCGCAGGTACGCGCGGGCCTTGAGCGCGTGGGCCGGCTGGGAGACGATCGCGATGCGTTCGGCGTCCTCGATCAGCGGGATCACGTTCACGACGTTCTCCCAGGTCGTCGTGCTCCGGTCCTCGAGGAGCACCGTGCCGTCGAACCCGAGGGACTTCGCGTGGTCGGCCATCAGCCGGGCCTCCGCGACGCCGCTGCCGACCGCACCGCCGCTGAGGATCAGTCGGGTGGCGTGCGCTCCGCCGGCCGGGATGGAACGGATCGCGGCGCGAACCCGCCACCGGTTGACGGCGTTCGCCCTCGCCTGGGGGTTGCGGAAACCGAGCACGACCACGGCGTCGGCGGTTCCGCCACCGCTCCCCACGAGGGACCGGGACCAGCGCCAGTTGAGCCACTCGCTCCAGGCCAGGGCCAGGACCCCGACCACCACCAGCCCCGTCCTTCGCCGCATACGGCCGACTCTAGGGCACCCCGGGTATCGGCCGGGGCAAACCGGTCGCCGAGCGGGTCGGGACAGCGGGGGACGCGCCGGAGCGCCGCTCCCGCCCCAAGGACATCGGCACGGCCCCTCCGGGGACGCGGGCTCCCCGCGGCCGAAGCAGCGGGAAGCCCTGGACGGTCGGACGGACTCAGACGCGGACCACGATCTTGCCCCGTGTGTGTCCGCGCTCGGCGTGGGCGTGCGCTTCCGCGAGCCGTTCGAGGGGGTAGGTCCGCTCGATGCGCGGTGTGTAGCGGCCCTGTCGGCCGAGTTCGCCCGCTTCGGCGAGGAGCGCGGAGTCGTTCTCCGCGTTGGCCAGGTGCGTGCCCAGTCGCTGCGCATTGGCGTGGTCGGCGACCGTCGAAACGCGGGAGGGGTCGCCCACGATCGCGACGAGGTCGTCCAGGGAGCCGGAGGCCGCGGTGTCGAGCGCGAGGTCGACCCCGCCCGGGACCAGGGAGGCCAGGCGCTCCGCGAGGCCGGTGCCGTAGGTGGTGGGAACGGCCCCGAGGGAGGTGAGGAACTCGTGGTTGCGCTCACTGGCCGTCCCGATCACGGTGGCGCCCCGGGCCACCGCGATCTCGACCGCGGCACTGCCCACGCCTCCGGCGGCGCCCTCGACGAGCAGGGTGCGCCCCCTCAGGGGGCCGAGCGCCTTCAGTCCGCCCATCGCGGTGACGGAGGCCAGACCGGCGCCGGCGGCCTCCTCGTCCGTCCATGTGGTGGGCGCGTGGGCCCAGGCCGAGAGCACGGCCAGCTCCGCCGTCGCGCCGGTGACGCCGCCCAGGCCGAAGACGCGGTCCCCGATGTTCACGCCCTGCACACCCACACCGATCCCGTCGACGACGCCCACGGCGTCACGCCCGGGGATCGCGGGCAGGTCCACGGGGAACATCTCGCGGACCGCTCCGGAACGCACCTTCCAGTCGACGGGGTTGACGCCGGCCGCCGCGACGCGGATGCGGATCTCACCGGGTCCGGGGTGCGGGTCCGGCGCCTGCTCGACCACGAGGGTCTCCACACCGCCGTACTCGTGAAAACGGACTGCGCGCATGATGTTCTGCCCTTCCACGCGGCCGGAACCGGCCGTTCGTGAGATCGGTGAGGTGAATGTTCGACGAGCGCCTACACCCACTACGCTAGAACCTGACGTTGACGTCAGGTGCAAATCGGGCAGGCCGCCCGGGCGGAGGAGGACCGGTGCGTATCGGTGAGGTCGCCGACAAGGCGGGGGTGAGCGTCCGGGCGCTGCGCTACTACGAGGAACAGGATCTGCTCCCGGCCGACCGCAGCCCCGGAGGCCAGCGGCACTACCCCGACACCGCCGTCGGCCGGGTCCGGCTGATCCAACAGCTGTACGCCGCGGGCCTGCCCAGCAGGGTGGTCCGCGATGTGCTGCCGTGCGTGGACTCGGGCGAGGCGCACCCGGCGCTCCTGGACCAGCTGGAGTCCGAACGCGCCCGCATCGACCAGCGGATCACCGACCTGCTCGACGTGCGCGACCGGCTCGATGACGTGATCGCCATCACGCGGGACCCCGATGCCGACTGCTCCCCCATGCAGTGAGGACGACCACCGCAACGACTGCGGACGTCACCGGCGCGCGAGGGCGCGTCACGGCCCGGAGCCGCTGACGGCTGCTTTTCAGGAGCGCGACCCGCCCCGCCCGTCGCCCCTGACCGGCTGACCTCGCCCGCCCACGATCGAGGCCGCCCGCCGGCACCCGCCCGATGGTCCCCGGCGTGGATAGCATCACCTGGCCGGTGCAAGACGTCCGCAACCGCGCCAGGCGTCCCGGCCGGGCAAGGAGGCCACATGAGCGAGGCGTACTCGCCGATCCCGGAGCTGAACCTGCTCAAGGAGTTCGAGGACCGGATCGGCCCGGTCTACTACTCGGAGGGTTTCGAGTTGCGCGGGTACGGCGCAGACTCCGGCCTCCACACCTGGTCGGAGCACCCGGAGTTCCTGAGCCGGTTCATCCCCTTCGCGCAGGCCAACCACTCCGGCTCCGACTACGCGCTGTGGCGGTGCGACGATCGGACCGACCTCGCCGCTCTGCCCGTCGTCCTGGTCGGCGATGAAGGGCACCTCTATGTGATCGCGCGAGACCTGAGGGAGCTGTTCCAGCTTCTGGCGATCGACAGCGAGCCCGTCGCCGACTTCGGGTTTCTCGCCCCTGAGGACATCGAGGAGCACAGCGACGGCCACCATGAGTTCCTCACCTGGTTGAACGAGAACTTCGGCCTTGAGCCGCCGGAGGACCCGCACGCGCTCTGGACCGGGCGGAAGGAGTCCGACGATCGGTTCAGGGCATGGGCGAGCCGGTTCGTCGAGTTGGAGGACCGCTGACGGTCCATCACAGTTCGTGATCTCCATGGCTGTGCGGCTTGTCGCCGGTCGTGGCTCACCGGGGCTCCGAGCAGGTGCTGCATGCCGTCCGGAGCGGCCTCCCCGGCCCATTCCGCGATGCTCCAACAGTTTTTGCGTGGCAGGCCCGACAGCAGTCCCAGAACCAAGTCCCTCAGTACTGCAACGACAGATTGTCGCAGCACTGAGGACTCCTCACAGAAGCGGTGGGCTTGACCTGGTCGGAGGTCGGTGCCGTGCACGAGGCCGCCGGGTGGCGGGACGTGGCCAGCCGCGTCGTCGCACGCGACAAACCCGGCGACGCCGGCGGTCAGCCCCGGGATACTGGTCGCCCATGGATGAGATCGAAGTCGTCGTCGCCCATTCCGAGCGCGCGACCCTGCGCGCCGGCGACGTGTTCTTGAAGGTGGACGCCGACCAGGCGCGCATCGACGTCGAGGTCGAGGCGATGTCCCTCGCGCCGGTCCCGACTCCGCAGGTCCTGTGGCGCAAGCCGCCCGTGCTCGCGATCGCCGCCGTCCCGGGGACGGCGCTCGGCCGCCTCGGTGGGCCGTCGACCGCGTCGGCGGCGGCGTGGGCCGCGGCGGGCGCCGTCATCCGGCAGTTGCACGAGGCGCCGTTGCCGCCCTGGCCCGGCCGGCGCCGCCGGGGTCCCGACGAGTGGGCGGCGGAACTCGACCGCGAGTGCGAGCTGCTCGTGACGAACGGTGTCCTGCCCGCTGACCTGGTCACCCGCAACCGCCAGGTCGCCGAGGCCGCGTTCCGGCCGTGGACTCCGGTGTTCGCGCACGGCGACCTGCAGATCGAGCACGTCTTCGTCGACGGCGACGAGGTCACCGGCATCATCGACTGGTCCGAGGCGGGCCGGGGCAATGCCCTGTTCGACCTCGCCACCTTGACGCTCGGACACGAGGAGAACCTCGACGACGTCATCGCCGGTTACGGCCCCGACGCCGACCGCGACGTGATCCGCGCGTGGTGGTCGTTGCGAAGCCTGCTGGGGGTTCGCTGGCTGGTCGAGCACGGCTTCGACCCCTTCGCGCCGGGCTGTGAGGTCGACGTGCTGAGATCCCGGATGTGAGGCTGCGCGGGCCCGACCGCTGTGAGTGCGTTCTGACGCATCGAGCAGGCCGTCCCCCGGGTCGCATCGCCTGCCCTTACTCCCGACGAAGTGCGGTGCGCAGTCGTCGCCGGCAGATGACGGCGCACCCGAGGGTGGCGAACGCGTGGTGGATGTCGTCGCGTATCTCCCCGTGCTCGAGGATCACCCACACGAACCAGGGCGCACCTCGACTTCCACACCTCTCTCGCGCAGGAGCCGGGACAGAAGATGCACCTCCACACGTGTTCCCTCATATCCGGTGCCCGTCGCCTCGCGACCGAATTCTCGGGCCTCGGCAATGGATGCGCCGAAGACCTCCCTGAAGACCTTGAGCAGCACCCCCCTTTTCCGCACCTCGCCCACGGTTTTCACGTGCTCCACGCCATGCCGATCGATCAACAGGTCGCGCACATGGGCAGGGGCCGGCCCCCACACCCACTGATGGGAGACCTGGCAGCCGGCACACTCTCGCTCGACCTCCCAGCGGAGCCTGCCGCTTCTGACCAGTTGAACCACCCAGACTTCACGAGCGCGACCGCACACCTCGCACACATCTGACAAGCGAACAGCCTGCTCGGCCATCACCACTCCCTCGGACGCGAGGACGATCACTTCTTTCCAGCTCGCCGACCCCGGTCTGAGACGAGATCACTCATCCAGGAAAGACGACCACGAAGAACCCCTTATTTCCACCAGGAGGCGCCGAGCCCTGTCTCTCACCACGTCCCACTGCCTGGCGGAAACCATGGACTCGGGGCTCCACAGTTCCGGATCGACGTCGATCAGTCTCGTGAAGAGGTCGAGGACCTCCCGGATCCCTTCATCAAGGAAGTCGGGGAACTCTTCCTCCTCGTCATACGTGACGTGACTTTTCACAGCGATGTAGAAGTCTTCCAGCTGCAGCACGATCTCGTCCTCAGCGCACCCCGTGCGCCTGATCCAGTCCAGTTGGCGTTCTCCGCTCCAGGACGCCACCCGGATCGAGAGCATGAGGTTCTTCATGTTCGGTGTCTTCTCGATCACTGAGACCCCAGGAGGAGATCGATCCGGTCCGGCTCGCTGTCCACGTGATCCGCCCTCGGTAGGGAACATTTCCATGATGCGCAGTTCCGGGATACCGGAAGATCATCGGCGACCGCATGGAAGACGCTCTCCAGTACGATGCACCGTGAAGGAATATGCATGGTCCGGGGCCTATGGTTCCACGGACATACGTTCGTTGGAAACGCGTTTTCCACTGCCCTCCGATCATGGCGGGGGCGATTCCTGCCCGTTCCCCCATGCAGAAGACGGCAGACCGCTGCGAGGTCGAGGAGAGTGCTCTGATGCACGAGCGTTCATGGTCGGCGGTCCCGATCGTCGCGGAACCGCCGACCGATAGCGGAACGGGCGATGGACGGAGGTTCTTCGAGGTCCCCGAGTCCGGTTGGCATACCTTGTTCGCCTGGGCTGTCGGCCCCGAGCACATGGTCCGATGCCTGGACGTGCGTCCCCCCGAACCCGTGCACGTGGTCTATGAGAGCAAAGGCGAGCGCACTGTCAGAGTCGAGGAGCGGACACGAGGCGACCGGTCGGCCGTGGACGGTGGCATCCACGACTACCTCACCGACGCGCGGGTGCCCTCCCAGCCCTGCGGCTACCGGTGGTTCATCGAACTGCCGGACGGCATCGACGACGCCGATCAGTTCTTCGCCCTTTTCGGGCCCGCTCTGATGGACCTGCCGCCCGGCCCCCGTCCGCGGCGGGAGCGTGAGGCCATGATCGCGGTCGCAAAGACCCTGTACACAGCCGTTCCCCAGGAGAGCAGCAGAGAATCTGTGGGAGACGGGTCGGGGTGAACCGATGACAGTCCCATCGGGCGCGGGCAGTCCGCGGTTGCCGCCAAGCATGTCCAGGAGCAGGAAAGAGGAGCTTCCGCGCACGGCGGCACCCCGCCCGGCCGGCATTCCACAGCCGAGGGGAGCCCTCGGCCACCAGCACTCCTGGGTACTCTTCGTCCCCTGTCACCGCCCCCGGGCATCATGGACGGCGAACCGCTCTGCCCCCCTGCCGCAGACGAGGAGCACCCCCACCACATGAGTCGCCCCAGGGAATTCGGACCGGTCCAGCTCGCCCGCTGGCTGGGACTGGACCACGACCAACTCCGCCGCGCCCTGCACCGCGGCCTCGTACCGCCCCCCGACATCGACGACCGCAAGTGGTCCGAAGCCCTCGCCAAGACCCTGCCCGAACGCACCGAGGCCATCCTCGCCGACCTGGCCGCCGGCCCCACACCCGAGAGTTCCCCCGCACCGGAACCGACCCCTCTTCCCAAGAAGACGACACCCGGCCGACGCGGCAGCTACGGGTCCCTCCAACTCGCCCGGCTCATGGGCCTGAAGGAATGGCAGGTCAAGAGGGCCGCGCAGCGCGGCCTCATCCCACCTCCCGACATCGACGGGCGCCGCTGGACCCAGCACGTCGCCGAGGCCCTGCCCGAGATCGCCGCCGACGTCGCGCGCGAGATCGGCGACCACCCCGGCCTGGGCTCGCAGAAGGCCGCCGACCGCGTGGCCGCGCGCACCGGCCTGGCCGTCACCAGGGACGACGTCGCCGAACTCGCCGCCCGGGGCACGCTGTCCCCGGTCGGCGACTACATGGGATCGGCCCTGTACTCCCTGCGGGACCTGGACGCCCTGACCGAGGAACGCCTGGCCCCCGTCATCGAGCAACGCCGGGCCTGGATCGAGGCGAGCCTGACCGGCAAGGAGGCCGCCGACCTGCTGGGCTGGTCCGTCGGCAGGTTCGAGGTCACCGCCGAACGCCACGGCCTGTTCCCCGGCAGACTCGACCGCTACCCCAGAGCCGACGTCGAACGGCTCGACGAAACACGCGCCCCCGACTGAGTCCTCCCGCCCGACCGGGCGCCCGGCCACCGAAAGCAGCCCCTGCCCACGGGCCACGTCCGCCCCGGGCCCGGCAGCGGGCTGAGTTCACAGCGGAGCGTGCGCCACGCCTGCGACACCGTACCGGGCCCGGAGCTGCCTCACGGGGCTTTCGGGCTGCGCCCTCAGGGGATCTCCGATTTCGGCGAATTCCCGTTCACGCCGTTGCCGGTGAAGGGCCCCTCCATTTTCCCGGCCGAGAAGGCAGCAGTGTTTTCCCGCCCGGCTTCGGACAGCTCCGTGAATTTCTCTCCCAGCGGCCGTATCACGTTCTTCTCCACCTGGTAGTAGTCGGTGAGAACCGACAGGGGGACACGGCGCAGGTACCAGGTGCCGGTCAGGTTGCAGCCGATCCTCGGTTCGGGATGGAAACCACCGGTGAGCCAGCCCCCGCGCTCGGCCTCGAACGTGGTTTCCAGGCGAAAGTGGTTGAAGAGGTTCTGAGCGGTGGTGAGAACCGGCTCATCAGGATTCTGTGGACGCGGGTCGGTCACCCCGAACCAGCATTCCGGGTGCGGGGAGTTCTGCACGTAGGCGTCGCCGAAGCCGAGCCAGGGCCAGACGAAGGCGACGAGGCCGGCGTCGGCGATACGGCAGTCGTCGGCGGTCCTGCCCTCGGGGATGCGCTCGGCGTCGATGTAGAAACGGCCCAGCCAGCTGGGAACCCACAGGTAGTAGGGGTAGGCGCTGTCGTCCGACAGGAGGTAGCTGTTGGCGTTGGAGAACAGCGCTTTTCCCGCCACGGGGGTGAGCCGGGTCCCGTATTCGGGGAGGGAGAACCGGACGCTGAGGACCTCGAAGAATGATCTGATGTCGCGGAAGTACTCGGAGAACTGGTCGTAAGCGTTCGAGGTCTCCTGAAGTACCTGCGGACGGAAGATCATACAGCTCCCCGGTCTCAAGAAAATATGAACAGCATATTATGCCCTCAGTATGCGTGCGGTGCCTTCGGCTGGCAAGAGTACTGTGGGGCGGAAGTGCAGGTGTTGGTTCTGTGGTTTCAGGGGAAGAAGATTCCGGTGTGGAATATCTGGATGTAGCGGTCGTCGGTGCCGGCCTCGCCGGATGCCATGTCGCGACCAGGTTGGCCGAGGCGAGGAGAGGGAGCAGAATCGGCCTTTTCGAGAACGACCACAGGATCGGCGGAAGAATGCACTCCGTCCGGCTTCCCGGCCCGTCCGGGTCCTGGGCCGACCTGGGCGCCATGCGGCTGCACACGGGCCTGCGCCGGGTCCTGGGGCTCGTCGAGGACCTGAGGCTGGGCGCGGACCTGGTGCCGTTCGAGTTCGGGCGGCCGGAGAACCTGTTCCACCTGAGGGGGAGCAGGACGCGGCAGGGGGACCTGGCGGGCGCCGCCCTCCCCTACCGGCTGCGCCCCCCCGAACGCGGGCTGGCGCCGGGGGCCCTGGCCGACAGGGTGGCGCAGACCCTGGTGCCGGGGTTCGCGGAGAGCCGCCGCACCCACCACGAGGCACGCGCGCGAGGGGAACGGTCGGTCGCCGACCGCGCGCTGGCGGACTTCAGAGCGCGGTGCCGTACGGGGCGGCTGCACAACCGCCCCCTGGAGGAGGCGACCTGGTCCGACGCCCTGCGGGCCGTCCTGAGCGGCGACGCCGTGGCCTTCGTGCACGACGCGGGCGGCTACGACGTGTCCGCAGGGGGCGAGGGCGCGACCGCTCAGCTCGACCTGCTCTACCGAACCCCGCCCGACGCCGAGTACGTCTGTCTGCGGCGGGGCATGGAGAGCCTGCCGCGGGCCCTGCACGAACGTTTCACGCAGGCCGGCGGCGCCACCCGCCTCGGCCACCGGCTGGTGCGGGTCGAGCGCGGGGACGCTCCCGTCGAGGGCTCCGGGCGGCGACGCCACCGGCTCCTCTTCCGGCGGTCGGACACGCGGGGGCGCCTCCTGCCCGGCCACGTCCGCGTGTGCGCCGACGCCGTCGTGCTGGCCCTCCCTCCCGGGCCCCTGGGCGCTCTCGACCTCACCGGCCTGCCCGTGGGCGCGCACCTGTCCGCCGACCTGGCAGCGGTCGAGGCCGTCCCCGCCCTCAAGCTCTTCCACCTCTACCGGCGCCCGTGGTGGCGGGACCTGGGCCTGACCCGGGGAAGGAGCACCACCGACACCCCCCTGCGCCAGCTCTGGTATGGAAGCACCTGCCAACCCCCCGGCGGCGATCCGCACCCGTCGCCCGCTCCGCTGCTCGCCGCCTACCCCAGCGGCCCCTCGGTGGGGCAGTGGCTCAGCGGCGGGATCGGCGAGGGCACGGCGGGGGACCACGCCTTCCCCGCCGCGGGCGACGCTCCGGCGCCCAGCGCCGCCGTGGTCACCCGCGCCCACGCCCTGCTCCAACACGTCCACGGCCTGCCCTCCCTCGAACCGCCCCTCGCCGCCTGCTGGCGGGACTGGAGCAGCGGCGCGTGGCACACGAGGCGCCCCGGCCACGACCCGCGCGCCCTGGCACGGCGCATGGGGCAGCCGGCCGCACGCGAGCGCGTGCACGTGGTCGGCGACTGCTGGACCCACGACCCGGGATCCGTCGAGGGAACCCTCGACAGCGCGGAGGCCGTCCTTCGCGAGCACTTCGCCCTGCCCGTCCCGGAGTGGTACCGCGACGCGGGCGCCCGCTGAACGCACCCTGACAGGAAGCACACGACCGGAGGAGCCGCCGTGGAGAACACCGATCCATCCCCGCCCGGACGCACCGCGTTCGCCGACCGCGCCCTGACCGCCTACTTGGAGACGCTCCCCCGGCCGCGGGCGCGGCTCGGCGGAGGGGCCGGCGACTGGCGGGTCGAGGAGGTCGGCGACGGCAACGTCAACTTCGTGTACCGGGTCCTGGGCCCCTCCGGCTCGGTGTGCGTCAAACAGGCCCCGCCCTACGTGCGCGTGGCGGGCGAGTCCTGGCCGCTGACCCCCGAACGCGTCGTCCACGAGTACCGCGCCCTGGAGGAGCACGGGCGGGCGGCCCCCGGGGCGCTGCCCGCCCCCCTGCACCTGGACCGCGACCGCCACGTGCTCGTCATGGAGTACGTGGAGGACCACACCGTCCTGCGCCACCACCTCGGTCGAGGGGCCCTCCACCCGGGGTTGGGCGAGCAGGTCGGCGACTACCTGGCCCGCACGCTCTTCGCCACCTCGGACCTGGCCCTGCCCGCCGCGGACAAACGCGCCCTGGTCGCGGAGTTCGAGCTCAACACCGAGATGTGCCGAATCATGGAGGACATGGTCTTCACGGAGATCTACCGCGACTTCCACCGCAACAGCTGGACCTCTCCCGAACTGGACGCGGAGGTGGCCGCCGTCCGGGCCGACACCTGCGTCCTGGTCGCCGCCGCCCGCCTCAAGGACCGCTACCTCACCAGCAGACAGGCGCTGCTGCACGGTGACCTGCACACCGGCTCGGTCATGGTGGGCGCGACCGGGAGCCGGGTCTTCGACCACGAGTTCGCGTGCTTCGGCCCCATGGGCTTCGACGTGGGCGGGTTCCTGGCGCACCTGCTCATCGCCTACTTCGCCGCGGACGGCCGCCGCGGAACGCCCTCTCCCCACGAGGACGAACAGCAGGCCTGGCTGCTGGACCAGGTGGAGCAGACCTGGGACGTCTTCCGCGAGCGCTTCCTCGCCCTGTGGCGCTCGTCGGGCCGCGGCGACTCCTACCCTGCCGCGCTCTTCGCCGACGCCCGCGGGGCGGCCGCCCTGGAAGCCGAACGCGGCGCCTATCTGGACCGGGTCCTCTGCGACTCCGTCGGTTTCTGCGGAGCCGAGCTCATGAGGCGCCTGATCGGCTTCGCCCGTCCCGCCGACCTGACCGGGATCACCGACCCCGGGGCGCGGGCGGCCTGTGAACGCGCGGCCCTGCGGCTGGCGCGGAGCCTGCTCGTGGACGCCTCCGGCCACAGGAGCGTGCGCGACGTCACGGACGCGGCCCGGCACGCCCGCACGGGGTGAGGAAGGCACGGCACGACGCCGTGGCCGGGCGGGTCCGGAGCCGCACACCGGTCCCCGGCCGGGCTCCCAAGGCGTGCCCTCGGGCGCTGTGCCTCCCGGGGAAGCGGTGTCGGACCGACGGCTCCGGGCGCCGTGCCGCGGCGGACAGGGTTGATGTGCGCGGGGCCCTCCCTCCCGAGACAACCCGGTGCGCGGATACACGGGTCCTCGCACGGAGAAACATTCGCCGGCAAGGCGGAAGAGCGGTTCGGCGCACCGATCCGCCGTTCCGCCAAACGCCGGCCGACGGAAACCACCGCGGGCAGAACCGGCGCGAAAGGGGTTGCGTGAAAAATGACGGATCCCACTGCCGCCACTTCCACCGAAGGAGCACACCGGTCTTCGGCGCGAGTGGAAACAGAAAGGAAACACCGCCCCTTTCCCGCGGGCGGATATGTTCCCGCGGCCGCACAGGGAATCCCACGGACCACAGCACACTCCCACGAGTGTGCACGACCGCGTCGAGGACCGCTATCACCCGCAGGACAGAAGTATCTGTCCACCTCCTCGCCCGGAGCACCCCCACAAAGGAACGATAAAGACCCACACCAACACCAATTCGGGTAAATCAACTAATAAGGGACTGCTATTGACTGGGGCGATTGAGGGAACTAATGTTCCGCGGGGGGCTTCTCGCCGACGAACGAGAACGAGCAGTGAACAGACCGAACGGCCCTGGAGTGCCGCCAGACCCCATTCCCTCCAACGTACCGAGCGCCCCGGAACCCGGTTCCCCAGCCGGAAGAATTCGCTCCAGATTCGCTACTCCCTTTCACGTCGAACGAGAACCAGTCGGAATCACGCGGTCATCCGAGGCCCCTCACCCGACCATGGCCTCCGGCCAACCACGCCCCAGCACGGGACACCGAGCCAGTGAAGCATTTCGTCCAGCTCAGTCAGATCCCACGAAGCCCCGACTACGACTACTGCGTCATCGGCGGAGGGCCCGCAGGCCTCATCGCCGCTCACGAGCTCTCCAGGCGCGGGGAGACGCTGCTCCTGGAAGCCGGAGCGGCCTCGCCCGAGAGCTCCTACAGCGAACTGCGCGCCGCGACGACCGACAGCGTGCTCGTCAGCGACCACGGCGTCCATCCGGCCAACCCGTGGACCCTGCGCGGTCCCGGCGGCGGCATGGAGCGGTACGCGGGGATCCTGGTCCGCTACCGCGCACAGGACTTCGACAGGTCCGCGGCGTTCGCACACGCCTCGGCCGACCCGCGCTGGCCCATCGGATACGAGGACCTGCGCCCGTACTACGACGAGGTCGAGCGGCGCTTCGGGATCGCGCGCACCACCGGCCTCGACCCCACCGAGCCGCCCTCGTGCGCGCCCCTCCTGCCACCGCATCCGCCCAGCGCACGGGCCGAGCTCATCAACGAGGCGTTCGACGAACTCGGGATCGGACACTTCCCCACACCGCTCGGGGTCAACTCCCGTCCTTTCGACCGACGCCCCGCCTGCACCCGGTGCGGTCCCTGCAACGAGACGCTCTGCCGGACGGGCGCGAAGGCCTCGGTGCTCCCGCTCGTGCTGGGATCCGGCTCCGAGCACCGGCTGCGCCTCGCCCACGCGGTCACCGCCGAGGCCCTCCGGGTCGACCCGAGCGGCCGGGTCAGCGCGGTCGAGTGCCTGGACACGGTCAGGGGCCGGCACGCGACCATCAGGGCCCGGCACTTCGTCATCGCGGCCGGCGCGCTCAACAGCTGCGCCCTGCTCCTGCGCTCCACCAGCCGCCTCCACCCGCACGGACTGGCCAACGGGAACGACCAGGTGGGACGGGGCATCCAGTTCAAGCTCACCGGGTACGCCGACGTGCGGGCCCCTGCCTCGGCACAGCTGCGGGAGAGCCCCACCCTGTTCAGCACCACCGCGACCACGGACTTCTACCACCGGCTGCCCGGGGGCGGATGCGGCGGCTTCCTCTACGAGGCGTCGGCCTCCGACCGGCCCGACACGATCCGTCTGCACTTCGTCGTGTCGGAGACGCCGATGGCCGAGAACTCCGTGGCGCCGGCCCCCTCCTCCGCCGACGGGCCCAACGTCGTGATCCGGCACAGGACCCACCGGTCCGACCTGCGACGGCTGCGCTCCCTCCGCTCGATCGCGGTCGACACCCTCGCACGCATCGGACGCGGCGTCCGTGCCCAGGAGGAGTTCAACGCCACGGGCATGGCGCACCTGGCGGGCGGCTGCCGCGCGGGCACGGACCCCAGGACCTCGGTGGTCGGCCCCGAGGGACGGCTGCACCAGTGCGACAACGTCTATGTCGCCGACTCCGCCTACTTCCCGTACGCGGCCGCCGCCAACCCGACGATGACAGTGATCGCCAACGCGCTGCGCATCAGCAGGCAGCTCGCACAGCACTCCTAGGAGGACCCCTTGGACGGAATACAGCAAGCACTCGACACCACCTGCACCCGGACGCGGGACATGGACCGCAAGAACCCGCTGCTGCTGGAACGGGGCCGGGGCGCGACGTTCACCGACGCCGAGGGCAGGTCCTACGTCGACTTCACCTCGTGCACCGGCGCCGCCCCCCTCGGTATGGGGCACCCCAGGATCGTGGAAGCCGTCACCCGGCACCTCGCCGACGGCGGCGGCATCCTCCCCGGGACCATGAGCAGGATCCGCGTCGACCTCGCGCTACGGCTGCTGGACCTGTTCCCGCACAGCGAGAGGGTCGCCTTCATGCGGACCGGCTCCTGCGCGACCTCGGCAGCGGTGCGCCTGGCACGGGCGGCGACCGGCAAGAACACCGTCCTCACCAGCGGGTACCACGGATGGCACGACTGGCAGCTGCAGTACCAGGGCGACGCCCGGCAGCACGCGTACGACCCCCGGGTGCACCACTTCGGCTACGACGCCGACCAGCTGCTCGCGCTCTGCCGCGAGTACGCCGACGACCTCGCGGCCGTCGTCGTCTCCCCCGAGCACGACGTCATGCCGACGGGGCACCTGGAGGAGCTCGTCTCGATCACGCACGGGTTCGGCGGCGTCGCCGTCCTGGACGAGGTGATGACGGGGTTCCGCGTCGGCCCGGGCGGGCTGACGGCGCGCCTGGACCCCAGGCCCGACATCACCGTGCTCAGCAAGGGGCTCGCGAACGGCACCGCCCTCTCGGCCGTGCTGCTCGGCCCCCGGGTCGCCGGCGCCCACGAGGCCACCGACCTCGGGAACACCTACCTGCGCGAGACGACGCCGTTCGTCGTGGCGCTGGAGAGCATCGACCTCCTGGCCGAGGAGACAGCACGGGTGCACCGGACCACCGCGTCCCTGGGCGCCGGGCTCAACGAGGTGTTCTCCGCCGCCGGCTACCCGGCGTGCGCGGCGTGGGACGACGGGATCCTCCACCTGGTCTTCGCCACCAGCGACCTCGCCGGCGGCTTCTACCGGACGATGCTCGACTCCGGACTCTTCCTGGGGAGCGGAGGGACGATCCTGCCCGGGGCCGGGGTGACCGACGACCATGTGGCCCTCGCCGTCCGCACGGCCCGCACGCTCGCGGAGGGGACGGCCGCGACCGGCTTCACGAGCCCCTTCGAGACCCCCGACGGCGCGCCCTGGCAGCCGTTCGCCGACTTCTGCGCCGACGCCTTCCGCGCCACCCCCTCGGTGGCGGACCTGTGGTGGACGGCCAAGGTCGCCGCGCAGGTCAAACCCGCCCGTGAGAAGGGAGCGCTCCGATGAACCCCGTCCTGCTCGGCGGTGAGAACCGCTCCGGCACCACGCTGCTCAGCATCGTCCTCAACTCCCACCCCGACCTGTGCGTGGGTCCCGAACTCGACTTCGTCGAGCCCCCCAACCTCGGCACGCACGTCCTGGAGGCGATCGAGCTGGTCCGGTCGCGCGACCCGCGCGCGGTCGGCCCCGGCACCTCCAGCGGGGATCCGTACTGGTACGACGCGGCCCATTTCGTCAAGCAGTGCGAACGGTTCGGCATCGGCTACGCCGAGCTGGCCGGGGCGATCCGCGCCCGGCTCGACAGGGACGGGGGCAACCTCGTCACGCTCCCGCAGCGGTGCGAGCTGATCAGGGTCCTCAGCGAGGCCCGCGCACGCGCGCAGGGCGCGCGGACGTGGGGCATCAAGCTGCAGCGCAAGATCAGGGACGTGGACGAGTTCGCCAGGATCTGGCCGCGGGCGCGGTTCATCCACATCGTCCGCGACGGCAGGGACGTCATCACCTCCCACCTCCACACGGTGCCCGACTGGGGCCACAAGGACGTCGAGACCGCGGCCCGGGACTGGGTGGAGATCATCTCCTTCGCGCGGCACCGGGCCCCGTCCGGCCGCTACCTCGAGGTGCGCTACGAGGACCTCGTCGCCTCCCCCGAGGCGGTCACCCGCCGGATGTGCGACTTCCTGGGCATCGCGTGGTCGGCGCGCATGGTCCGCCACCACGAGCTGGAGCACCCCCTCCACCGGAACCCGTGGTCCCACCCCGCCGCCGAGAAGACCAAGGCGCGGCTCACACAGAACTCCGTGGGCCGCTTCCGCCGCGAACTCGGCCACACGAGGACGGCACAGTACGAGAGCGTCGCGGGGGACCTGTTGGCCGACTGCGGATACGAGCGGAGCACAGGTGCCCCCTCCCGATGACGCCGCCCTGTTCGCGGGGCTGTTCGCGCTGATCCTGTTCAGCGCCGCCGTCCAGTCCCTGTCCGGGTTCGGCTTCGCGCTGCTCAGCGCCCCGCTGCTCACGGCGGCGCTGGGCGGCCCCCAGGCCGTCTCGACCATCATGATCACCGGTACCGCCTGCGACATCGCCATCCTGGCGATGCGACGGGACCTGCCTCGGCCGGCGGTGCGCGAGACGTGCGCCCTCGCGCTGTGGTCGGCCCCGGGGATGCTCCTCGGGGCCTGGCTGCTCACGGCGCTGCCCGCGCTCGGGCTCCAGGTGTTCGTCGCGTGCGTGGTCATCGCGGCGGTGGTCATGAGGGTCCTCTCACGCGAGGACGGCGCCGTCCTGAACCCGGTCTGGGCGGCCCCGGCGGGCCTCCTGTCCGGGGCGTTGAGCACCTCGACGTCCCTCGGGGGACCGCCCAGCGTCTACTACCTCGTCCACCGGGGCCTGACCCCGCACACCATGCGCGACACCCTCGTCGCCCTCTCCCTGGTGCGCCTGCCCCTCAGCGTCGCGGCGCTCCTGTTCACGGGCGCCTGGGAGGTCTACCCCCTGTGGCTGCCGCTCGTAGGCGCCGCGCTCCTGGGTCAGGCGGCGGGCACCCGGGCCTTCCACCGCTTCGGCCACACCCGCTACGAACACATCGTCCTCGGCCTGCTCACCACGTCGGCCGTCGTGTCCCTGGGCGCCCTCGGCCTCACGTGAGGCCGAGGACCGCTGTCGGCGGGCGCCGGTACGCTCCCCGCCCGCTCGTCGGCGTCACCGGACGGCCCGCCCGTAAAACTTACGGATCACTTCGCCCTGCTCCAGGATGGTCCGGAGGGAGGGAACCGGGGAGCGGATACCTTGTGGCACCAGGAGCCGCCGGTCGGGACCGTCCGGCCTCGCAACCGGTACACAAGGAGGCGCTCATGTCGGATGCCGAGCGCGTGGTCGTCCTCGGCGGCCACGGCAAGGTCGCCCTGCTCACCGCACCCAAGCTCGCGAGCGCGGGCTATTCCGTCGACTCGGTCATCCGGGACCCCGCCCAGAGCGCCGATGTCGAAGCCGCGGGAGGCAACCCCGTCGTGCTCGACATCGAGCGGGCGGACGTCGAGGCGCTCACGGAAGCCTTCGACGGCGCGCGGGCCGTGGTGTTCGCCGCCGGCGCGGGCGGGGGCGACCCCGCGCGCACCGCCAGGGTCGACCACGAGGCGGCCGTCCGCGCGATGAGGGCCGCCGAGAAGGCGGGCGTGAGGCGCTTCGTCATCGTGTCCTACGCGGGAGCCGGGGTCGATGTGGACAGGATCGACCCGGACAACCCCTTCTACGCCTACGCGAAGGCCAAGCACGACGCCGACGCGCACCTGAGGGGGACCGAACTGGACTTCACGATCCTCGGCCCCGGGAACCTCACCCTCGAACCGGCGACGGGGAAGATCCGGCTCGCGGACGCCGACGGCACGATCGACGGCCGGCAGCCGGGCGACGAGGGCCGCACCTCCCGGGACAACGTCGCCGAGGTGATCACCCACGTCATCACCGCGAACGCCGGCATCCGGCAGACCGTGAACTTCTACGACGGCCCGACACCGATCCCCGAGGCGCTCCCCTGAGCAAGGCCGACCAGGCGCGCAACCGCGGGAAACTCGGCTCCCGCGGCGGCCGGCCGCCGCGTCTCGACCCGGACGACCACCGCGAGCGCCATGCGGTCGAGTGCGGAACCGACCGCCTCGAGAGGCACCGCGCGGTGGCCACGCTCTACGACGGGCCCGCGGTCCGATACGAGGCGGCTGGCCTTGTCCCGGCCGTCGACGCATGGCTGTGAACGGCCGGACACGGGCTTGGCCGGAACCAGGCGTTCTGCTGTCGGCCGACACGGTCGCGGCTCCCATGGCACAGGGGACAGGATCGTCGCATGCAGCCGGTCTTCGTTCTCGTGCACAGCCCGTCCGTGGGTCCCTCCACCTGGCAACCTGTGGCCGAACACCTGACAGCGGCGGGATACCGGGTACGGGTGCCGTCCCTCCTGCACATCGGCGCCGGTGCTCCGCCCTTCTGGCCCCGGATCGCGGAGGCCGTCCGCGACGACCTGCGGCAGGTCCCGGCCGGCAGTCCCGTCACTCTGGTGGCACACAGCAACGCAGGCTTGTTCCTCCCGGTGATCCGCTCGAGCCTCGACCACCCGGTGACCGGTTCGGTCTTCGTCGATGCCGCACTGCCGGCACAGATCGGGCCGATACCCGTCGCCCCACCCGAGGTGCTGGAGTTCCTCCGCCCGATGGCTGCGAACGGCAGGCTGCCACGCTGGACCGACTGGTGGGACGAGGCGGACATCGCCCCCATGTTCCCCGATCCGCTGGTGCGGCGGACCGTCACCGAGGAGCAGCCCACCCTGCCGCTGTCCTACTACGAGCAGCACATCCCGGTTCCCGACTCCTGGGACGATCATCCCTGTTCCTACTTGCAGTTCAGCCCTGCCTACGACGGCCTTGCCGCCAAGGCGCGTGAACGCGGCTGGCGCGTGGCGCGCCTGCCCGGCGCGCACCTCCACCAGCTCGTCGATCCCGCCGGCACAGCCGGGCACCTCGTTGAACTCGCCACGACGATGTGATCCACCTTCGACACACACGCCAGAACCCTCCGGCCCCGACCAAACGCACCCCTGCCGGTTCACCGATTCTCCTGTCAGAGGTCAGGTTGCACGGGAACAATGGCTCCATGACATCACCGAAAGCACCCGTTCCGTCCCGCTCGGTCGCCTTATCCGCCCTCTGTACGTCCGCGGTCGTACTGACCCTGGCGGGCTGCGGCGGGCCGGCTCAGCCCCCTGAAGAGGTCCCGTCGGCCGGCGTCCCGTCAACGCCCCCGACCAGCCCCTCCACCTCCCCGTCGGCTTCCCCCTCCCCGGTCGCACCGTCCGACGGCACCGATCTGGCCGCCTGCTCCGACGGCGACTGCGAGGTGGAGGTGACCGCACCGGCAGAGGTCGACCTCGACCCGGAGTTCGCCATCGACACCCTCACGATCGACTCGATCACGGACGGGTCGTTGGCGTTCACGATGACCAGCACCGCGGGCGAGGTGTCCTTCGGCTGCCAGAACAGCGACTCCGCGCCCTGCGACAGCAGCCTGCAAGGAACGTTCGGCCCCGGCGGCGCGGCCACGGGACACGCGACCGGCGGACCCGGCGCGCAGGTCGGCCTCAACGACCTCGTCCTGGAGGTGGTGGACGTGAGCGGCGACAGCGCGGTCATGCGGATCGCGCCGGCCTGAGCGCTCCCCCGAAGTCACGGCCCGGGACCAGGCATCCGGTCGGACCAGGCCGAGAGACGGCCAACGGCGCTTCTGGAAGCACTCCGGGGAACCGCACCGCAACGGCGGAGGAGCCCTCCTCCTCGACCGGCTCCGGGCGCGGGCAGGGATGAGCAGCTCCGCGGTCAGGGTGGTCGGAAGCGGGGTGTGCCTGCACGCAACGCGTGATCAGCAGGACACCGCCCCGGGCCTTGTCACCGGTGGCCGCTACTGTCGGGCCCTCCGGCGGAACAACCCGACCGCCGTCCAGCGCAGTCGTCGTCCGGAACGCCGGGACCGCAGGTGGACCGGCCTCCGGGACCGACCTGTCCCACAGAGAGCCGCCATGCCCCGCACCACACCCCCGCGACCGGTCGACATCACCGATGTCGCCCCCCGACTGGCGCCGCTGGCGCGCACCACGACCCGGTTGCACCCCCGCCCAGGCTCACCGTCCGTCCCCGACAGTTCGATCGGCGGTCCGCTGCTGTGGCCGACCAGCGAGCCGTGGCCGTACTGCGACGGGCCCCACGAGCGGGGCTTCGCGTTGGACATGTCCCTGGTGGACCTGAGACTGGAACGGCTACGCGCCGCCGTGCGCGGCAGGAACAGGACCCCGCAGGAGCAGAAGACGCTCGGGCAGCTGGAGTCCCGAGCCTATCCGCTCACGAGCCCACCGATCGCGCCGCACCACGGTTCGGTGGCGATGCTGCCGCTCGCGCAACTGTACGCGCGCGACGTGCCCGACCTGCCCGCCCCGGCGGGGGCGGACCTGCTCCAGGTGCTGTGGTGCCCCTTCGACCACCCACCGGACACGTTCATGCCCAGAACCGCGCTGGTCTGGCGGTCCTCGGCCGCGGTCACCGGCGTCCGCACCGCACCCCCGGAACCGGCGGCGGTGCAGTACCCGGGCTACCTGCCCGAGCCGTGCCTGATCGAGCCGGAGCAGGTCACCGAGTACCCCCATCTCCTGGAGTTGGGCAAGGACCTGCAGGAGCTGCTGGGGCGGTGGAGCACGTGGGAGGCGGCCGGCGCCGCCCCGGACAGGTCCTACGCGCCCGCCCCGGAGGAGTTCTACCAGGACGAGTTGTCCGTGGCGCCCGGCTGGAAGGTCGGCGGCTGGGCGCCGTGGGGCCCCACGGACCCCGTTCCCCGGTTCTGCCCCGCCTGCGGCACCGGGATGGACCCGCTCCTGACCGTCGCCACGTTCGAATGGGACAGCAGAGACCAGACCTGGGTTCCGCACGAGGACCTGACCGCTGTGTCGTCCCAACGCCCCGGTTGCCCCGACCCGAGGATGCCGACCGCGGTCCAGATCGCCAGCGGCTACAGACAGCAGCTCTACATCTGCCCGGCGGACCCGGAGCACCCGCACACCGAGCTGATGCAGTGAGCGCCCGGACGGCGGCCGCCCGCGCACCGCTGTCTGCGGCCCCGCTCCCGCCCGGGGAGGGGGCATCCGCCCCATGTCCACGGTCAACCCCGTGATCTGCGCTCTCGGCACGACGCCATGAACCGTCGACTCCCACGGGAGAATGACCGTGTGATCGATCCCGGGACCATCGACCTGACCGAGTTCCTGCACACCTGGTACGGCGCGCCCAGCAGACGCGCGGCACCGCTTCCCGATTCCTGCGACTGGCTCCCCGGTCCGCTGAAGGATTGGCACACTCTGGCCCGCCGGTGGGACACCCGGATCACCCACACGACGTCGATGATTCCACCCGAGAAAATTCTTCCCGCCGACGGCAAGGCCGTTTTCATGGTGGACTCGACGGCCGACTGGCGCTGGTGCATCGACCCGGACGAGCCGGACAGCGTCTTCGATGCCGAGGAATACGACCCCGTGGAGAGGAACCCGGAACGGCTCGCGGACTTTCTCGTCCACAACACCGTCAGAGAAGCCGCCTTCGGCGCCGCCGCCAGGACGTGGGCGCCCGCGGTTCCCGACGAAGCGTTGCCGGAGATCCTCTCCCCCATGGAAGAAGTCGCGTTCGGCGCCTGGAAGTGGCCGGTGCCGGGCTGCAGGATCTTCCTGGGCGACGGTGCGCTCGCGGAGATCGTCGAGGTCGATCCCGACTCCGGGTGGGAGGTCCACGTGGCCGCGCCGGGCTTCGCTTCCCTGTCCCGCCTGGAGAACATATCCGGAGCACACTGGCGGACGCCTGGGGGCTCGCCGAGAACCGCCCCGAAGTGAGGCCGGGCGCCTGAAGCGCCGCAACGGTGCCGGCCGTCGTGACCCGGCGGCGCTCACCGGATACCGCCTGCGAAACCCCTGCCGAACGGTGTGATACGTTCGAAAACTTTGTTCGCGCAGGAAGGAACTCCATGGACATGCCCTCCCCGCACCGCCGCTTCCTCGACGATGTGCTTCCCGGGATGCGGCAGGAGCCGAGAATTGCCGGCGTGGCCGTCGCGGGTTCGATCGCGGGAGGACTGTCCGACATCTACTCCGACGTCGATCTGGTCGTGGCCGTCGAGGACGAGGCGTTCGACTCCGTCATGGCCGAGCGCCTCGCTCTGATCGGCTCGTGGACCGACCTCGTGGCGGGATTCACCGGGGAGCACGTCGGCGAACCCCGTCTGATCATCACTCTGGTCGGCCCGCCTCTTCTCCATGTCGACTTCAAGTTCGTGCGGGTCCGCGACTTCGCCGAGCGCGTCGAGGACCCCGCCATCCTGTGGGACCGGAACGGCGCCCTGGCCGACGTCCTCGCGGCGCACCCGCTCGCGACCGATCCGCTCGACCTCCAGTGGATCGAGGACCGGTTCTGGATATGGGTGCACTACGGTGCCGCGAAGCTCGGCCGCGGAGAGTTGTTCGAGGTCATCGGCTTTCTCGGCTACCTGCGCGATGCCGTGCTGGGCCCGTTGGCCGCGCAGCGCGCGGGAGCGCCGTCCCGCGGCGTCCGCCACCTCGAATCCGTCGCACCGGACGAGGCCCGGGAGCTGCGGGCGACACTCTGCGGTCACGACGCCCACGAGGCCGGCCGGGCCATCCTCGCCACGGTCGACCTCTACCGACGCTGGCGCGACGACACCGGAGCCGCCCTCGACCACCGCCGCACCGCCGAACGGCTTGCCGTCCGCTACCTCCACGACGTCATCGACCGGCCGACCTGACCGAAGCGCTCCGGCGGGTCACCGAACGGGGATGCGTCGGATGCGGCTGCGACCTTCGCCGCGGGACGGGTCCTGGGTCGGCCCGCAGCGGCTCGGCCCGCGCCGGTCCAGCTCCGTGCAGCCCAGCTCGTCGATGCGGAGCAGGTCCACCCGTCAGCCGGGGCCCCCGTTCACGAGACGGTCCAGAGCCCGGACCAGGGGGCGGCGGACGAGCCACGTCTCGGGGGTGTCGTCCGGACGCCAGTCCTCGGGCTGGTCGCTCTCGGTCCGGATCAGGGTCTCGAAGATCCCCTGGGGCTGGGAGAGGATGAACCGCAGCACGTTCCTCCGGTGGGAGTGGTCCATCTCCGAGATCTGGCGGACGACCCCGTCCTTGCCCTTCCAGACCTCTTCCTGGTCCAGGAGCATGATCCAGTGGTCCTCCGGGGCCCAGCTCGGCTGGTCCCTGCGCAGGAGATCGGCCCTGCGGACGTGCTCGGCAGCCTCCACCCTGCTGATCAGTGTCGGGTCGATCGCCCCCTCCAGCCCCGCCCGCCAGAAGTGCTCCCTGGCCTCGCGTTTGACCAGGACCGCCTCGTGCCAGTGCTTGCGGTGGGCGAGGCAGTCGGCCTGGTGGGTCAGGGCGTCCGCGTACCTTCGCCGGTACAGGGAAGGCCGGGCCGTCGCCAGCCGCCGGTACCGTTCGGCCGATTCCGCCGCCAGCGCGGCGGCCTCCGAGCACCGGTCGACACGCCGCAGCGTCGTCGACAGGTTTCCGAGCACCGCGGCCAGGTCGGCGGCGAAGGCCTCGGGGTTGACCCGCTCGAGCTCCCGCATGACCTGGCCGGCCTCCTCGAACCACCGCACGCTCTCCTGGGACTCGCGAAGGAAGTGCAGCACGGACGCGTAGGAGTTCAGGAGGCGGGCCAGCTCGGGTTCGTGGACACCGGGACGGAGCTCGACGGAACGGCGGAGGATCCCGATGGCCTCCTCCAGGACGACGGTCGCCTCGTCCCAGCGCCCGAGGGTCTCCAGGAGAACCCCCAGGTCGTTGAGGGCGTTCCCCAGCTCCGCCTCCTCCAAGGAGCCTTCGGGAACCGTGCGGGCGCGCAGGAGCCGGACCGCTTCCAGCTGGTGGGACAGCGCGTCGTCCCACCGCCGGTCGAGCACGACCAGGTCGGCGGTCTGGCTCAGCGCCGTGGCGAAGTCGGAGGCGCGAGCACTCATGTCGTCGGCGGGCAGCTCCCGGTGGATCCTCACGGCCTCCTCGCCGGCGCTCAAGGCCTCCCTCCAGTTCCCCAGGTCCATGTGGTGCCGAGCCGACTGGGTCAGGGAACGGGCCAGTTCGGGTTCGTGGGCGCGGGCGTCCTCCGCGGCGAGGGTCCGGTGGAGGTCGACCGCCCTCTCCGTCACCACCAGGGCCTCCTCGTGGCGGCCTGCCCGGGACATCCTCAGGCCGAGCAGGCGGTACTCGCGTGCCTCCTCCGCCGGATCGTCGATCCTCTGCAGGCGTTCACCCGCGATGCGCTTGCCCAGCGCGGCGATACCGGCGTCCAGGTCGATCCGGCGGTGGTCCGGGAAGCATGCCTCGACGGACTCCAGCGTCTCCAGGGAGAGGTCCAGGAGCGCCAGCCCCGCGAGGCACTCGCCGCCGCCGGAGGTCGCGAGCGCGGGATCGCGTCCCAACAGGTCTTCGACGTGGCCCGCGACATGGGGCCACCGGTCGGGCGCGGCCGCCGCCACCAGGAAGGTCAACGCGCGCGGCAGATAGGTCGGGCGCCGGTCGGGGGCGGCCGTGTCGACGAGGAGGTCCACCGTGTGCCGTCCCCAGGGCGAGGGCGGGTGCTCCGGGATGCCGTGCCCTGGCAGGGCGACCGCCAACAGGTCCTCGGCGAAGCGGTCCGGATAGAGCGGTTCGAGTACCTTCTCCGGCTCCGCGGGCGGATAGCAGACGCTGTGGTCGGCCAGGAGTCGGTGCGGATCGGGAAAACCGAGGCGGTCGGCGACGGTCACGCCCTGGGAGTAGGGCAGGG
Organism: Nocardiopsis tropica; assembly: GCF_042660575.1. NCBI lineage: Bacteria > Bacillati > Actinomycetota > Actinomycetes > Streptosporangiales > Nocardiopsidaceae > Nocardiopsis > Nocardiopsis tropica. Next base: position 45,902 of record NZ_JBHSUF010000022.1, on the reverse strand, counting down.
CCCCGGTGAGCGCGGCCGTGAAGACCGACCGGTGCATGGTCCCCGGTGCCGTCGCGTAGTCCAGGCCCGCGGCGGCGTTCTCGTACAGGCGTGTCCAGTGCTCCCTTTCACGGTCCAGGAGGTAGGTCGACAGCCCTACGGCGTCCTCGGGCGGCCTGACCCCGTGGACGTGGGCGTCCACAGCCACCAGGGCGGCCATGTGCAGGGTGAGGACCGAACCGAATTCCGGATCGCCGATCCTGGCAGGCGCCGGAACGGCAGAGGGGTCGGACACCCCGTAGCGGCGCGCGAAGGAGTCACGGGCGGCGGTGAACATCTCCTCGCGTTGAGAGGCGCCGTTCCGGACGGGTGGGAGTGCCAGACTCCGCGTGCGGGCGTGGAACGCCTTCTCCAGGCTGTGCCGGACCGGGCTCCACATGGCCGTCGACCGTGCGAGCAACAGCAGCCGGGTGGGCACATCCGCGTGCAGCAGAGAGTTGCTGAGAAGCCAGTTCAGGTGCGTGAGCGGCCAGCGGTCGGCGTAGTCGACCACCAGGAGCAGCCCCCTGGCCCCCCGGAGGCCGAGATCCTGCCCTGCGTGGTCGGTCGAGACCGCCCCGGCGCCGTGGACGGCCGTGACCACCTTCCACCCGTCGTCGAGCCCGCGGTCGGCACACTCCATGGCCAGCCGCGTCTTGCCCTGCCCGCCGGGGCCGTGGACCCACAGCGCCGAGACCCGGGGGCCGTCGGCGTCCCTCCAGGCGGTGACGTCGGCGAGTTCGTCCGCGCGGCCGGTGAAGCCGACGACCCTGGACCGGGCGTCGAGCAGGTGGCCGGGGCGTTCGAGCGGGCCTCCCTCCTCGGGCGCTGTCGGGCGGCGGTGTTCGTGGAGCAGGTAGACGGGGCCCGACTGCTGGTTGACGTGTATGTCGCCGTGGGCGACCGCGTAGGCGTAGCCGCCGTTCTCGGCGCTGACGACCTGCCGCACCGGGGGGACACGGTCGGCGGCGGAGTGCCGGTCCCGGCCTTCCTCATCCATCCAGCGGCCCTTCGGTGCCCCGGCCTTCGGGCCGTCCCGGGTCCGGGGGCAGCTGGTGGACGATGACGTTGCCGTGGAGCGCTCCGAAGACCTGGCCTCCGTCCCTGGCCGTGTTGTTCTGGACCGTCTGGGGTGCCTGACCCGTGGCGTTCCGGATCTCCGCCTCCAGGGCCCGGAGCTCCTCCGCGATCTCCGGGTTCTGTTCGAGCAGCAGACGCAGCCGGACCCGCCAGTGCGGCGCGAGGCCGGTACGCAGTTCGAGTGCGGTGTCGGCGTCGCTTCGGGCCAGCAGCTCCGCGTCCTCGTCCAGGCGCCTGGCGACGGCCTGCTGTTCCTCCTCCCCCTTCCTCCGGAAGAGCCGCACCACCCCGTCACGGGCGAGCGGCCATGCGTCGGTCGCCATGGCGTTGACCACCACGGCCACACCGTCCTTCACCAGGTCTTCAAACATCGACACCTCTGCGTGCTCGTTCAACGGGGTGGTCGGGGGAAGCCGCTCGCGCATCGGCGGCGGCCGTGTCGCAACGATCGCCTGTCCGACCGCGCGAGCGCGGTTCGAGGGCTCGGGCCGGGTCATGGACAGATCCCTTCTACCATCCCGCGGTGACACGGGAACGCCTTGCCGGCAAGGGTTCCTGTCCGCCACCGGCCGGGCGCTCACGATGCGTCCCGGTCGGCGCTCCCCACTATCGTCGTCGCGGCCCCTCTGCCCACCGGCAGATCGGCGCACCCCCATGACCGGGGTCCCCACGCGAACGCGGGCCCCCTCACCTCGCGCCTCGAACCCCTGACAGCCCTGTCCCCTGGAGGTCCCATGAACCTGATGCACCTGTTCCTGCTCGTCCCCCTCGGATGGTTCGTCCTGGTCGCCGTCAAACCCCGAGTGCACTGGTACGTCAGGGCCTGGGCCTACCGCGATCCCGAGGCCAACGAGCCCAGCGACACCGCTTTCTCGCTCTACCGGCTGGGCGCGGTGGTGATGGTCGTGCTCTGTCTGGTGGCGTGGGTGCAGGCCTTCGACCTGTCCGGCTCGGACTCCGCCTCTCCACGTCAGGAGCGCTCCCCCTCGGCCCCGGCCGGGGAGCTCGAGCCGGCCGACGCCGACCCCGACACCCATCGCCTGACCACAGCGGCCTCCGACCAGGGGCGCATCAGCGGGTACAGCCAGGACGGTTCCGGGTTCGCGCTCTACGTCATTCCGGGCGCCTGTACCGGAAGACAGGTCTTCGCCAGGGTGGTGCAGGAGGACGAGGAGACCGTCACCGTCAGCGCCACGATCTCCTCCAGCGACGTCTCCTGCTGCGGGGAACTCCGTGTCCTGCGTGCCCAGGTGAGGTCCGACGTGACGGTGGGCGAGCGGCAGGTCGTGGACGTGGACGGCGAGCCGGTCTGGCCGTGCGAGGAGAACTGCTCCTGAGCCCGCGGTGGACCGGACGCCGGGCACCGCGCCCGGCGCTCCGCGGTGGGCGGTCCCCCTCTGCCACCGCCCGCGTGCCCGCGCGGGCCCGGCGCGTAGACGCGTCGCCTCACGCGGACCGCACGCCCGGCTCCGCCGAGGCAGAGGGCCGCGGCACCCGGGTACGGCTACTCATGTGCGTGGCCGCGCCCCTGGCCAGAATGGGCGCATGGCATACACCGAACCGGCCGCCTTCCTGGACCGTCACCCCTGGCTCGCGTTCCCCCTGTGGGCCGTCGGGGTTGTCGTACTGGGAGGCGGCGCCTTCGTCCTGGTCATGGGTGCGTACATGGCCACGGCCAACGGCGCGCACCCCTGGGACGGGCCGCTGCTGTCCATCGCCCTGTACCTGCTCTACGCCGCCCTGCCGGTGTCGTTCCTGTACATGATGCTGGTGCTGGAGGGGTACCGTACGCGCCGCGGCACCCGCATCGTGGGCACGCTGCTCCTGGCCCTGGTGTGCGTCGTGTACGCGGCGGTCATGACCTCCGCCGCCCTGGAGCCCCTGTAGCCGACCCCGTCCCGGCCGCGGCACAGGCACGGACCCGTCTGCGCTTGCCCCCTCACGGCCGTGCCGGTGGTCCCCGGCCGTGACCCCCGTACCGGTCAGCTGTCGATCCCTCTGTCCCGTTCCGGTTTTACCGGAGGCTCTGGCATGTACCGGCTCCGCCTCGCGGTGACCCCGTGTGATGGCCCGGTCAGGCAGGTCCCCGCGCGACAGGCCGGGGCTTCTCGCCTTCGTGCTACCATTACCGGCGCAGAGACAACCCGGTCGGCTGCGGGACCAGAAATGGGAGGTGAGTTGATGTCTGCGGTGAAGGCCGCTGCCCTGTGCAGCGCCCGTTGGACCATCCTCACGTCCCGGGCCCCGGTCTGACCTGACGCTGATCCCCCTGTCGGAGCCCTGACGGCTCACAGGAGGCGGTACTCCGTGCTCATCGGGGCCCCTTTTCTAGGGTCTCTACGTTGTCTCCATCCCTTTCGCATCATGCTCAGCCGTACTCCCTGGCGGACTACGGCTGGGACCAGGCGTGCGAGCGCGCCTTCGCCCCCTATCGCGCCGACGGGCTGATCCCGGCCCGCATCGTCCGGGCCGACCGCGGCTCGTGCGAAGCCGTCACCGACACCGGAACCGTCCGCGCGGACCTCCCCGGCGCCGCGGACCAGAGCGATCCGCTGACGGCACCGTGTACCGGTGACTGGGCGGCCCTGCGTCCCCTCACCGGCGCCGCACCGGTTCTGCACGAGGTCCTGGAGCGGCGCACCACCCTGGTGCGCGCCTCGGCCTCACGGACCTCGCACGGCCAGCTCCTGGCCGCCAACGTCGACACCGTCGTGGTGACGGTCTCCCTGGCCGCACCGCTCAAGCACGGCCGCACCGAACGCATGCTCGCCCTGGCATGGGAAAGCGGCGCCCAACCGGTCGTGGTCCTGACCAAGGCCGACGCGTGCGCGGACCTGCCCTCGGCGCAGGAACAGGTGTCACAGGTGGCCGCCGGTGTGGACGTGCTGGTCACCAGTGCCCGGACCGGGCAGGGCCTGGACGTCCTGACCGCCGTCCTCGACGGCACCATCGTGCTGCTCGGCCCCTCCGGGGCGGGCAAGTCCACCCTGGGCAACCGGCTGCTGGGCCAGGACCTGCTGGCCACCGGCGCCGTGCGCGAGGCGGACGGCAAGGGACGGCACACCACGTCCTGGCGGGAGCTGCTCCCGCTGCCCGGCGGGGGCGTGCTGCTGGACACCCCCGGCCTGCGGGCGATCGGCCTGCACGACGCCCAGGGCGGCCTGGAACAGACCTTCGCCGAGATCGAACACCTCGCCCAGGAGTGCCGGTTCGCCGACTGCTCCCACACGAGTGAACCGGGCTGCGCGGTGCTGGCAGCCGTCGAGGCGGGAGAGATCCCCCACCGCCGTCTGGACAGCTACCACCGGCTACTCCGGGAGAACGCCTACGCCGCCTCCCGCACCGACGCGCGGTTGCGCGCCGGCCGCGAAGCCGACAAGAAGGACATCACCCGGCACCTGCGTGCCACCTACCGGTTCCGGGAGCGCCAGCAGTGAAGGACACCGACAACACCCACCAGGGCGCCGGCGACGACCCGGTGACGCAGGCGCTCCTGTCCCTGCACCACGACCTGCCCCGGCAGGGCCCGGGGTCGGACGCCACCACGCGCCGCCTGCTCAGGGCGGCCGGTCCTCTGCCCGAGCGCCCGCGGGTGCTCGACGCGGGCTGCGGCCCCGGCCGCGCCGCCCTGCTGCTCGCCGAAGAGGCCGGCGCCCGCGTGCTCGCGGTCGACCTGCACCAGCCGTTCCTGGACAGCCTCGCTGCCGAGGCGGCCCGCCGGGGCCTGGACGAGCAGGTCAGGGTCCTCAACTGCTCGATGGACACGCTGCCCGTCCCCGATCACAGCTTCGACCTGATCTGGGCCGAGGGGTCGGTGTACACGATCGGCTTCGACCGTGCCCTGCGCTCCTGGCGACGCCTGCTGGCTCCCGACGGCGTCCTGGCCCTCACCGAGATCGAATGGACCGGCCCCGATCCGGCAGCTGCCGCGCGCGCCTACTGGGAGGCGGCCTACCCGCTGCGCACCCACGCCGCCAACGCCGCCGCCGCGCGGGCGGCCGGCTATGAGGTGCTCGCGCACTGGCCGCTGCCCGAGAGCGACTGGTGGGACGAGTACTACACGCCCCTCACCCAGCGCATCGCCCGCGCGGACCCGCAGTACCCCGGCATGCCGGAGGCACTGGCCGCACACCGGGCAGAGATCGACATGCGGCGCCGGTACGGCAGCGACTACGACTACGCCACCTACCTGCTCCGCCCCCACGACGACACCGAGAACGGAACCATGACCACCTGGACCACCCGCCCCGAGACCACCGACGACATCCCCGCCATCCGCGACATCCTCCTGGCGGCCTTCCCCACCGCCGCCGAGGCCGACATCGTCGACGCCCTGCGCGCCGACCCCCGGGCGTGGATCGAGGGCCTGTCGATGGTCACCACGACCGCTGAGGGCACTCCGGTCGGGTACGCACTGCTCAGCCGCTGCCACGTCGACGGCGAGCCCGCCCTCGCCCTGGCCCCGTGCGCGGTGGTGCCCTCCGCCCAGCGCACCGGGGCCGGTTCGGCCGCGATTCGCGCGGCCCTGGGCGCCGCCCGGGCCATGGGCGAGAACCTCGTCCTCGTCCTGGGCCATGCCGACTACTACCCGCGGTTCGGCTTCACCCCGGCCTCCCGCTTCGGTATCCGGGCGCCCTTCGAGGTTCCCGACGAGGCCATGATGGCCATGGCCCTGGACGGTGCCCGCCCCGTCCCGACCGGCACCATCGGCTACCCCGCCGCGTTCGGGGTCTGACCCCTCCCGCGCCCCCGGGGGGCTCCCCCGGGGGCGCGGCCCCTGCAATGCGTGTTTCCAGAAGCCACCCCGGCAGCCCGTGCCCGGAAATGCTCGTTTCCAGAAGTACGACACCCACGCGAGGCCGACCGGGCTGCCCGCCTCGGTTCACCCATAGCCCCTTTCGGGCTTACCTGGCTCCCTCGTTGCCCCTCGCCGCAGCTTCGAGAGAACCAGGCCCATATCAGGACGGCCAAGGCTCGACAGCCCCTGCCTTCCTCCCCTTCAGAGATGGACGATGGCTCCGATCCCGCCGCCCGAGGATTGGGGTTTTCAGCAGCCTGAAAAATTCCGGCGAATATAGACTCCGGAACGAATTCCAGGCAGATTTCCGCAAAACCAGCTCTGCCAGTCGTTTCCTGCGTCGGTCCTGATGTATTCGAAGCGCCGCCCTTGATGTACTTGCCCGCCGCTCGAATACCCTGCTCCCGGTCCGCTGCGGTCATCCACGCTGGTGTACAGGACACGGCAGGTGATGGCGGCTTCCGCGATGGAGAAGGCGGGAGGCGACGCGGATGACGGTGGGGGCTCGCAGGGACGCGGCCACCCGCAATGGGGCGATCGCCCGTACCGCCGCACGGTCGAACGCCCGATCCCGCGAAGGTTCCCCCGAAAGGGGGATCGGTGAGTCCTGGCTGAGGTTTCCCCGAGCCGCCAGCATGGACGCCATCGCCACCTCCCCGCACGGCCGGCGGTTCCCCCGCCCCGCCTTTCCGGTATTCGCACAGGCCCGCACGTCAGGAGTCGCCATGCCTCCCACCGATCCATCGCGAGAACGTCCGCGCCCTGGGCCAGGGACGTCCCGCCCGCAGTACCCCGGTAGCGCCGGTACGGCCACAGCGGCGGCGGGCGCCGTGCCGACCGTGGCCGAGAACGCCCCGACCGCGACCGTGGAATCCGTCGGCGAGAACCCGGTCGAGGTGAGCCTGCGGGTGAACGGCAGCCGGGTCCGGATGGAGACCGACCCGCGGGCGACCCTGCTCGACACCCTGCGCGACCGGCTCGCGCTGACCGGCACCAAGAAGGGCTGCGACCGCGGCCAGTGCGGTGCGTGCACCGTCCAGGTCGACGGCAGGCGGGTGCTGTCGTGCCTGACGTTGGCAGCGGCCCTGGACGGCGCCCGGGTCACGTCGATCGAGGGTCTGGCCGACGGCGACGAGCTGCACCCCGTGCAGCAGGCCTTCATCGACCACGACGGCTTCCAGTGCGGTTTCTGCACCCCCGGACAGATCATGTCGGCGGTGTCCCTGGTCGAGGAGGGACGGACCGGCTCGGACGAGGAGATCAGGGAGCACATGTCGGGCAACATCTGCCGGTGCAGCGCGTACCCGTTCATCGTGGACGCCGTCAGGTCCGTCCGCGGGAAGGTGGGCTGATGCGCCCCTACGACTTCACCCGCCCCCGGTCGGTCGGTGCGGCCCTGGGCGACGCCCACGAGGCCAGCGCCTTCCTCGCGGGCGGCACCACCCTGGTGGACCTGATGAAGCTCGAGCTGATGACCCCTTCCCGCGTGGTGGACATCAACCGGCTGCCACTGCGCGGTATCACCGTCGATCGCGGCGGTCTGCACGTGGGCGCACTGGAGCGGATGAGCGACGTCGCGGACCACCAGGACGTCCGCTCCCGGTACCCGATGATCAGCCAGGCACTCGAGCTCAGCGCCTCACCGCAGATCAGGAACATGGCGAGCATGGGCGGCAACCTGCTGCAACGCACGCGGTGCGGCTACTTCCGCGACCTGACGACAACCTGCAACAAGCGCGAGCCCGGCAGCGGCTGCGCCGCGCTGACCGGTCACAACCGTATGCACGCGGTGCTGGGCACGAGCGACGCGTGCGTCGCCACGCACCCGAGCGACGTCGCGGTGGCACTCGTCGCCCTCGACGCCCGGGTGCACCTGGAGAGCCTCCGGGAGAAGCGCACCGTCGCGCTGGCGGACTTCTACCGGCTGCCCGGCCACACCCCACAGGTCGAGAACGAGCTGCGGGCCGGCGAGCTGCTCACCGGGCTGACCGTGCCGCCGCTGCCCTGGGCGTCCAGGTCGGCCTACCTCAAGATCCGGGACCGCCGGTCGTACGAGTTCGCCCTGGCGTCCGTCGCCGTCGCGCTCGACATCGACCGCGGCACGATCCGCGACGCACGCGTCGCCGCCGGCGGGGTGGGCACCCGCCCCTGGCGGCTGGAGGCGGTGGAACGGGCGCTCGTCGGCAGGCCGGCCGCCCTCGCGACGTACGAGGCGGCCGCCGCACCGGCGGGCGAGGGCGCACACACGCTCCCCCACAACATGTTCAAGCCGGCCCTGCTCCGCCGCACGCTCGTGCGCGCCCTCGTCGCCCTGGGAGGCCGGTCGTGAACACCCCGATCGGAAGTGACGTCGCCCGCGTCGACGGTCGGCTCAAGGTGACCGGCGCCGCGCGCTACACGGCCGACCACCCCGTCGACCGCGCCGCCGCCGCCCACGTCGTGGTGAGCGCGATCGCCCGCGGCCGTGTCCGGGCGATGCACGTCGACGAGGCCCGGAGACAACCGGGCGTGATCGCGGTCTACACCCCGCTCGCTCCGCTGCCGATCCACGCCGCGCCCGGCTTCGGCGAGAACTACGCGCCGCTGCAGGACCGGGAGGTGCGCTTCCGCGGGCAGATCATCGGCCTGGTGGTGGCGGAGACCGCGGAACAGGCCCGGGACGCGGCCGCACGGGTCACCGTCGAGTACGAGGAAGCGCCGGCCCGGACCTCCCTCTCCGCAGGGCTTCCGGGCCTGCCCTCGCCCGGCATGTCGCCGGACGGTCCGTCGCCCAACCCGACCCTGCTCGCGCCGGGCGTCGACACGATCGACGACGCGCTCCGGGCGAGCGCGGTCGTGGTGGAGACGACCGTGGAACAGGAGGCGCAGAGCCATGTCGCGATGGAACCGCACGGCATCACGGCGGTGTGGCAGGGCGACGACCTCACCGTCTACTCGGGTTCTCAGGCACCCCAGATGTACGCCATGCTGCTCGCGACCCGCATCGGGATCCCCCCGGACCGGGTCCGGGTGGTCAGCCCCTTCGTCGGCGGGGGCTTCGGGAGCCGGGTGCCGGTCTGGAGCGAGGCCGCGCTCGCCGCGGTGGCGGCCCGGGAGCTCGCCCGCCCCGTCCGGCTCGCCCTCACCCGGGAGCAGAGCATCGTGCTGTCCGGGCACCGGCCGATGATGACCCAGCGGGTCCGGCTCGGCGCCGACCGGGACGGCACGCTCAACGCGGTGTCCCACGAGAGCGCCGCCGAGTTGCCCGCTGTCGGCGGCTGGCCCGAGATCCCCGCGACGGAGACGACCGGCGTCCTCTACCGCACCCGCAACCTGGCGATCGACCAGCGGCTGGTCACCATGGACACCCCGCCCACGTGGGCGATGCGGGCACCGAACGAGGCGCCGGGCGCGTTCGCGCTCGAGACCGCGATGGACGAGCTCGCCGTCGCCCTGGACATGGACCCGCTCGAGCTGAGGCTGCGCAACTACACGACGACCGTGCCCAGCAGCGGGCAGGCGTGGACGAGCAAGCGCCTCGACGAGTGCTACCGCATCGGGGCCGAACGCTTCGGCTGGGAGGACCGGGACCCGGTCCCCGGCTCCCGCGTCGACGGCGACTGGCTGATCGGCGTCGGCATGGCGAGCGCGGTCTACCCCGCGCACGCGGAACCGTGGCCGGTGCGGATGCAGCTGCGCGACTCCGGAACCGTCGTGGTGTCGGCCTCGACGCCCGACATCGGGACCGGAACGTACACGGTGGCCTCGATCGTCGCCTCCGACGCGCTCGGTGTGCCGATCGAACGGGTGACGGCCGAGCTGGGCGACTCCGCCCTGCCCGCGAGCGCCCCCGCGGCCGGTTCCCGCGCCGCCGGCGCCCTGGCCCCGGCGATCCAGTCGACCTCGCGGGTACTGATCGCCGCCCTGCTGGACCTGGCCGTCCGGACGGAGGGGTCGCCCTTCCGGGGGCTCGACCCGTCCGCCCTGACCTACCGGGAGGGGCGGGTCGAGGCGGGCGCGGACTCGGCCTCGTTCGCCGAGCTGCTCGGGATGGCCCGGCTGCCCGCGGTCGAGGCCACGACACCGGTGGCCGAGCCCTCCGCCGCGCGGCTCGCAGCGCACGGCTTCGGTGCGCACTTCTGCGAAGTACGGGTCAACCGCTTCACCGGCGAGCCCCGGGTCAGCCGGTTCACGAGCGCCTTCGACGTCGGGCGAGTGCTCAGCGCCCGCACGGCGCGCAGCCAGTTCGTCGGCGCCGTCGTCTTCGGCATCGGGGGCGCGCTGCTGGAGGCGAACCCGGTGGAGGAGAGCGGGCGCTTCGCCGCGGGGAACCTGGGCGACTACCTGGTGGCCGTGAACGCCGACGTCCCACCGATCGACGTGACGTGGCTCGACTACTCCGACACCGCCTTCAGTGCCACAGGGGCTCGCGGTCTCGGCGAGCTCGGCACCGTGGGCAGCGCCGCCGCGGTCGGGAACGCGGTCTTCAACGCCACCGGCATCCGGGTCCGCGACCTGCCGATCACCCTCGACAAGCTGATCGGCCGAGGGGAGACCGGCGCCCTCCATCGCGTGTGACGAGGTCGTCCCGACGGGTTCGGCACAACGGCCGACAGGCTGGAGGGGGAGACCGGACCCGCCCCCGACGACCGTTCGACGCGGACGTGCCCACACCGACCCGCGACCACCCCCGCAGCCGTCCTCTCGGGGGTGGTCGCGCCCGTTCGACCGGCGGCGACGCCCGTGCCCGGCCCCGCCGCTCTCGGCCGGACGCCCCGCACCGCCCGGTCCCGGTGCTCCCCGGTCCGCGGGCTCCACCCGCCCGCCGAGCCCCCGGGGTCCACGCGTCACCGGAGAGGAGAGAGCTCCGTGTTCTCATCGGGCCAGTCGTCCTGGACCAGCGGAGGACAGGACAGGTTCCTCGAGAGCATGGAGACGAGGAATTCGGTGATCCCCGTGTCGAACACGTACCACCGGCTTGCATCTCCCACCACGATCCCCCACTTCCGAGGGTCGTCCGAGGAGGTGTGCCAATACAGGCTGTAGGCCACGTCGGTCGTTCCGAATCTCAGCAGGTCGTCGAAGTGGATGAACTCACCCTCGATCTCCAGGCGGGTGAACCCGACCCCGCTGCCGCTGAAGAAACCGGCCTTCCCCCCGGTCGCCCGCCCCAGATCCTCCCGGTCCCCCGCACGGACCCGCGCGATGGCGGCAGGACCCAGGACAGCGAAGCCGTCATCCAGGGCGAAGGGTCCGAAATAATCGTGCAGAGCCTTGTAGTCCTCGGGAAAGGAGATCCCGGATTCCGATTCCAAGGCGTTCCAGTCAGCAGGGCCTTCCCCTGACCCAGCCCCGGGAAATCTGTCCTTCATCCACTGCAGATGGTTCATGAAATCCCCTCGACGTACCACGGAACACCCCGCTCCGGGCACCCGGCACAGTCCATCCGACCACACCTCACCGGCCCCGTTCCTCACCGAACAGCGGCCGTCCGCGAAAATGGGCGGGCAGGACCTCGCACTCCGGTGTTCCCGTCGCGACACCCAGGGGGTTATACCTATGCCATAGCTATGCCAGCGCTGTCAGGTCGAAGGTGCGCGGAGGGCCCGAGAGGGTTGCCTTCGCTGCGGCTCCGAAGCGGTCAAGGATCTCGACCTCCCCTGCCTCGATTCCGTCCAGTGCCAGTCGAACGAGGTAGTCCGGTTCGATCATCGGATCCTCGGGGAGAGCGAACCCGGAAGCCTTCATGGCTTCTTTCAGGGTTTCGCTGGCCACGAGCCCGGGGACGAAGGCGGCCACCAGGGTCCCTTGGTCCGCCAACTCCACCCGCACACCGTTGGTAAGTCCCCACTGCGCGGATTTGGCGGCGGCGAGGGCGGTGTTGCTCTCGACGGTGGTCCAAGCCACCGCTGACAGGACGTTGAGGATGGCACCGCCACCATTGCCGGCCAGCACGGGGGCGAACGCTCGGATCATGGAAAGTGTGCCGAAGTAGTGCGATTCCATGAGCTGCCGGACTACATCGAGGTCTCCGCTGACAAGGTTTCCGATTCCCGTGTAGGCACCGTTGTTGATCAGCAGGTCGACGTCGGTGGCGACCTCGGCGGCGGCTTCGACGGACGTTTGGTCGGTGATGTCGGTATAGAGCACCTCGGCACCGGGGATATCGACAAGCTCCGGGCGGCGGGCCGTGGCATAGACCTTCGCCCCGCGACGCAGGAGCTCGATGGCGAAGTGGCGACCCAGCCCGCTGTTGGTGCCGGTGACGAGGGCTGTGGATCCTTGTAGCTGCATGGGGTCCTTGTCCGATCTGGGCTTGCGGGGCTGCCCGACGAGGAAGAACATGACCGATCGGTCATCTTAAGCCGACAGTGGACCACAAGATGACCGCCTGGTCAACTTGCTAGGATGGCGTGCATGACCCTGTCTGCCCGTTCACTGCGCTCAGACGCGGCGCGAAACCGAGAACTACTCCTCGCTGCCGCAGAGGAGGAGTTCGCCAAGCGGGGCATGGATGCCTCGATCGCGGATATCGCTCGCCGTGCGGGCGTGGCGAAGGGGACCGTCTTTCGACACTTCGCCACGAAGGAGGAACTGGTCGCCGTGGTCGTCGGCGGTCATTTCGTCTCGCTCGGCGCCGTCGCGGGAAATCTGCTGGAATCCGCTGATCCCACGGGTGCGTTGCTGGAGTTCCTGACTGTGGCGGCAGAACAGTTGCAGCACCAGGATCTTGTGTTCTTGCAGGCGGTCACCGAAGGAGATTCAACAGTGACCGAGTGTCGGAATCAGCTGCATGCGAGAACCAATGCTTTGGTCGACCGCGCCCAGGAAGCCGGTGGAATCCGTTCTGACGTCACCGGGTCCGATATCCTTCTGATTCTCTGCGCTCTCGTTCACACGGTCGGTCTCCGGACGGAACAAACTCCAGATTCATGGCGGCGTCACCTCACCATCCTCTTCGACGGGCTGCGGCCCCAGGGTGCTTCTCCGTTGCCGGGCCCGGCTCCGGAACGGCTCTGATGAGCTGGTGGGAGGCGGCACTGACGCGAGGAGGGCCGACACGGTCCTGAGAATCTCGTCGGCCCTGACCGAGTAGCTCACGGTTCTCACATGCGAGGCCACCGAATACGGGCGGAGTTCTCTCGCGTAGTGGTGACCGCTTCACGCATACCTCCCCGCCACACGGGACCGCGCCCAGGCCAGAGTTCGTTCAAGTTCCCGGCATGAGGGAGACAGCGCCGGTCCTGAGGTTTTCACGTGCGGACGAGTTCATCTTGCAGTCCTGTGGCAGAGGGGATCCGACATGGCGCTCGACCGCACCCCACTCGTCCTCGTCGAACGAGAAGGGTGGACCGATGCCGGCCATGCCAAGAAGCCTTTCGGCGAATCCCGCCATTGTCTTCCAACCCGTTCCTGAGTTGATGGGCCTGTATGCGTGATGTCGGCCGAGCGTCGACGGGGGAGCGCGGGACGGCCCGGCCGTCCGCCACGAAGGTTCTGCCAGCAGCGGCGACGGGCCGTGCCGCTCCGCCCCCGGGCTACCGGCCGACCGCGGGCGAACCCGAACCCTCCGCCCCCTCGGGCGCGGCCGGCGCGGCGGTCCGGTTGCGTACCAGCATGGTCGCGGGCACCGCGGCGAGGACGAAGAGCACCCCCGCCATGGCGACGTAGAGGTACACGCCGGCCGCCGTGCTCACCGGGGCGCCGTCGGCCGAGGTCCCGGCGATCTGGGTCGCCTTGAGCACCTCTCCCCCGGCGAAGTTGAAGACGACCGAGCCGAGGGCGAGCACGACCGACACCAGTCCGGCGACCGTGCCCTGCCGCTCGGGCGCCTCGATGCCGGTCGCCAGGTTGTAGCCGGAGGCGCCGATCGCGCCGGCGGCCATGCCGACCATGGCTCCGCAGGCGATCGCGACCGGGAGCACCGACACCCCCGCCAGCATCGCGAAGGTCGCCACCGCCCCGACGGCGATGCCGCCGAGGAGGGGCAGTGCGGGGCCGAACCGCCCCGCGATCCATCCGGCGCACGTGCCGCCGACGACGATGCCGAGGTTGGGCGCGGCGAGCAGCACGGCGACCGCCTCCCCGTGGCCCAGCCCGTAACCGAGCCCCAGGTCGGGGGGCACCTGGGCGATGATCCCCGTCAGCTGGAGCATGCTGCGGAAGGATCCCGCCGCCAGGACCAGGGCCAGCAGCGTGAGCAGGATCGGGCGGCTGAGGGCACGGATGTCGATGACGGGCTCCTCGACCCGCAGTGCGAGGAACGCCCAGCCGGTCAGCGCGGCGGTTCCGGCCGCCAGCAGCGCGACCGTGCCCCCGGACAGCCATCCGAGGTCACTTCCGAGGCTGATGTAGGCGAGTACCGCGCCGAGGCCGCCGCCGAGCAGGAGCGCCCCGCCCACGTCGATCCGGCCGGTGCCGCGGATCGGCGACTCCGGGATGAAGGAGCGCACGCAGAGCGCGGCCGCCGCGGCGAGCAGCGCCGCCGCGACGAACACGCTGCGGTGGCCGAACACCTCGATGACCGGCTGCATCAGGAACGGCTCGGCGATGCCGACGACCGCGGAGCCGGACGTCACGATCCCGACCACGGCCATCGCCACACCCGGGGTGCAGATCTGGCGGACGAGGGCCACCGTGATGAAGACGGCGGCGAAGGCGGCGCCTTGGAGGAAGCGCCCCGCCAGGAAGACCCACACGTTGGGGGCGGCGAGGCAGACCAGCGCTCCCGCGCAGGCCAGGAGCAGGGTGGCGACGAGTACCCGGCGCTGCCCGAAGATGTCGGAGCTCTTCGCGAGCAGCGGCGACCAGATGGCCCCGGCCAGCATCGCGCTCGCGTTCAGCCATGCGGCCTGGTCGGTGTCGAAGTGGGCCAGCAGCTGGGGCAGGACCATCATGGGCGAGCCGATGGCCACGTCTGCCAGGACGTTGGCGAGGGTGAGGACGGCCGCCCAGAGGAGGAGCCGCTTGCTCCAGCGGTGCTCCTGGGCGCCCGGGGCGGGCGTTGCCGGCGTGTCTTTCACTGTGGGTTCTCTCCAGTGCATGGGGGCGGGGGCCCGGCGGAGGGCACGAGGCGCGGGCGGCGGGGCCGGTCCGGGAGCGGTGCCCCCGGGCGCCGGTCGTCCCGCGCCGGTTTCAGGGGGTGCCGGCGCCGGAGGCGCGCAGCGCCTCGTTGCGGGCGGCGATGTCTTCCCAGGTGGCGGGCAGCATGCGGTCGCGGCCGCTGTGGACGCGGCCCTGGGCGAAGGTGACGTAGGGGCGCTGCCGGGCCTCGTACCGGGCGAACGCGGCGGTGTGGTCGCCGCCGCTCCGTTCGAGTTCCTCGGCGAGGAAGCGGGCGCCGGTGAGCGCGAGCGAGGTGCCCCGGCCGGACAGGTAGGCGGGGCTGTACCCGGCGTCCCCGACGAGGGCGACGCGGCCGCGGTGCCAGGAGGGCAGGTGGATCTGGCTCGCGGAGGTGAGGTAGAAACCGGGGTCGGCGCGGGCGGCGTCGAGCAGTTCCGGGATCCGCCACGACCGGTGGCCGGCGAAGGCGTCGAGGAGGATCTTCTTCTGGGCGCCGAGGTCGCGGTGGTCGTGGTCGATCGGGTCCGAGCGGAACTGGAAGACCGCGACGGCCCTGCCCTTGTACCGGAAGACGCCCGCCATCCGGCCGGGGACGTTGTGGATCGGGTTGATGCCCCCGGTGTGGGCCTCTCCGGGGAGGTCGGCGAGGGCGAAGTAGACGCCGAGGTGCCGCAGGTGGTCCTTCTCGGGTCCGAACACGAGCCCGCGGACGGCGGAGTGCTGGCCGTCGGCGCCGAGCACCAGGTCGTACCGGCCGGTGCGGCCCGAGGCGAAACGGACGTCGACGCCGCTTCCGTCGTCGTTCAGCGCCTGGATCGAGTCGCCGAAGCGGATCGCCGCGGTGGCCGGGAGCGCGTCGGCGAGGATGCGCACGAGGTCCTCGCGGAGGAGTTCGATGTCGTCGTCGGAATCGTTGATCTGCGCCAGCGGGAGCGGGGCGACCGGCTCGCCCGCGCTGTCGACGAACTGGGCGAGCTCGGACATCCGGATCCGCTGCTTCCGGATCTTCGCGAGCAGTCCCATCCTGTCCGCGGCCTCGATCGCGTCACCGCGGATGTCGACGGGTGTTCCTGTGATCCGGAGGTGGTGGGCGTACTCGACGAGGGTGACGTCGTGGCCGCGGGCGCCGAGTCCGATGGCGCAGGCGAGCCCTGCGACACCGGCTCCGGAGACGAGGATGTTCACGTGGGCGCTCCAGGTTTCGCTGGGGTGGGGTGTGCGAGCGGGCCGGTGGCCGTTCGCGGGTGGGGCGGGCGGAACCGCGGAGCAGGGCGGCCGTCGTCCGGGGCGCTGCCACGGCGACCCGACGACACTAAAGCAATCATCTGTTGCTTTTAGAGAGCTTACTGACGACCGGCTTGCACCGCAACGCCGAGCCGGGCGACAATCGGCACCCGAGCAGAGGACCAGGAGGTGGGCGCGGCGATGGCCGACGGGAACACTGACCGGCCGCCCGCACGGCGCCCCGGTGGCCGCAACGCACGGGTGAGGGCGCAGATCCTCGCCGCGACCGCCGAGCTCGTGGCGCGCGACGGCATCGCGGGCTTCCGCTACGAGGAGGTCGCCGAGTTCGCCGGCGTGCACAAGACCAGCGTCTACCGCAACTGGCCCGACCGCGAGGAGCTGGTGGTCGAAGCCCTGCTGCGCTACGCCGAGGACCTCGCCTCGGTCGCCGACACCGGCGACATCCACCGGGACCTGGTGGACTTCCTGGAGGCCCTCGCCGGCGGTCTGGAGACGCCGTTCGGCCGGACGCTCGAACAGGCCGTCCAACCCGCCCGCCAGGGCCCCACCGTCCAGGCGCTGAGCAGGATCCTCGACCAGCGCGTGGCCGCCATGCAGCGGCGGGTGGACACCGCCGTGGAGCGGGGCGAGCTCCCCCCGGTCGACAGCTCCTTCCTCGGCGAGATGATCTCCGGCCCGGTGCACCTCATCGTCAACCGCGGCATGCGCTCGTTCACCCGCGCGGACGCGGAGCGCATCGTCGGCGTGGTGCTCGCCGGCCTCCGGGCCACGGCGGCGCACGTCTGATCCTTCGCCCCGGCCAGCCCGCCGGGGCCGGAGGCCGGAGCGTCCTCCGGCGGACGCCTCCGCTGTGGCGCGGCACCACACATCGACGCAACACGGGGCCGAGTACGGTCCGGCGCATGCGTAGACAACTCCTCCTGCTCGGCGCCCTGTGCGCGCTCGCCGTACCCCTGTTCACCGCGATCCCGGCCCAGGCGATCGTGGGCGGCACCGAGTCCACCAGCGCCTACTCCTTCATGGGCTCTTTCCAGCCCTCCTATCCCGCTCCCCCGCGCGAGGACGGCCACGGATGCGGTGTCCTGCTCCTGGCCCCCCAGTGGGTGCTGACCGCCAGCCACTGCGCCGGCAAGAACCCGACCAACGCGAAGGTGGGCGTCCCCCGGGACTGGAAGGTCCGGATCGGGTCGCTGGACAGCACCTCCGGGGGTGAGGTGGCCGAGGTCGACCACTACTACCGGCTGGCGACCAGCAACGACGAGGGCGGCTTCTGGGGCAGGGACCTCGCGTTGATGCACCTGGCGGCCCCGGTCGAGGCCGAACCCGTGCGGATCGCCCGGAGCACCCCGGCGGAGGGCACGCCGACCAGGCTCCTGGGCTGGGGCATGACCTGCGACGACAGCGACGACCCGGCGTGCTACCCGAACCGGTTGCACGAGGCCGACACCGTCGTCCAGCCGGACTCGGCGTGCGGGACCACGGACGACACCGACGAACTGTGCATAGGCAGCCGTGACGGCAGCGTCAACGCGGCCAACATGGACTCGGGCGGGCCCGCGCTGGTCCGCGAGGACGGGGAGTGGGCCGTGGCCGGCGTGGTCAGCGGCCCGAGCGGGACCGACGCCCCGGTCTGGTTCACCGACGCCACCCTGCACACCGCGTGGGTCGAGGGCATCATCGACGGCACCGACGTGCCCGCCGACGACGAGATCCCGGACGTGGAGGGGGCGGCGTACCTGGGCGGCTGCGCGGGGTCGGTGGTGCGCACCGCCTCCTCGCTGCCGGAGGACCCCGCGCTCATGCTGACCAACGGCCACTGCGTGCAGGAGGAGCGGCCCGCCCCGGGAAGCGCGCTGGTCGACCGCCCGGCCGACGGCGAGGTGCACGTGGCCGACCCCCAGGGCTACCCGCAGGCCACCGCCCGGCTGGAACGCCTGGTGTACGCGACGATGACCGGTACCGACGTCGCCCTCTACCGCCTGGACACGACCTACGGGCAGCTGGAGTCGGAGGGGGCCAAGGTCCTCGAACTGGCCTCCGAACCCGTGCGCTCGGGCGATCCGCTCAGCATGCTCGTCCCCTACACCCGGCTGGAGTGCTCGGCCGAAGCCGTGGTCCCGCACCTGCGCGAGGGCGGCTACGAGCAGGACGACGCGATCCGCTACGCCTCGGGCGAGGGCTGCGATGTCTTTCCGGGCATGTCCGGTTCGGCGCTGCTGGCCCCCGACGGCTCCACTGTGGTGGGGGTCCACAACACCCACAACCGGGACGGCGAGGAGTGCACCGACAACAACCCCTGTGAGGTGGACGGGGACGGGAACGTCACCTTCGGGCAGGGCCGCGCCTACGGCCAGCAGGTGCACATGGTCACGGACTGCCTGACCACCGGGTCTGAGCTGGACCTGGCGCAGCCGGACTGCACCCTCACCGGGGCTTCGCGCCCCTGAGCGACCCGTCCGGGTCGGGCGCACCCGCCGGTCCGCCTCCGCGGCGGACCCGCCCCGGTCCGCGGGGCCAGTGTGGCAGCGCGACAGCCCCCCGCAGGGCCGAACCGTCGAAGTGGTCGCTGGCCGCTGCGGCCGAACCCGGCACGGGCCGGGTCCGCGCCCTCTACGGTCGTTGCCATAAGCAACGTATGGCTTTGCCTCCAGCCCCCGCCGGAGCGCCTCAGGAGGGGCGCGTGCCCGAGGTGCTCCAGGTCGCGGCCCAGGCCCCGCCTCCTCCTGTGGGGTCGGGGTTGGGTGAGACCCACGAGCACGGGTGGGAAGCGGGCCGGTACCGGTACCGGGGGTTGTGGGAGCCGGATGGGGACCTGGACGAGCTGATGGGGCTGCTGCCCCGGACCGAGGAGGAGTAGCCGATGCGAAGCGATCACGCCACGGCACCTTGAGGCGCATCAGGAGATGCGACTGGCCATATGAGATAGGCGGTTCAAAGCCTACCCGGAAACAGCAGAGCCCCTCCTTTTCATCCCCCTGCGGAGCACAGCCACGTAGGGTAGTGCAGGGTCCGCTTATCAACCCCCATCATCAACCCTTGCAAGGGGTAGAAATTTAAGCAAATGTCTACAATGTCCTATTATATATAATTCCCCTGTGAGGGTGGAGGGCGAGCGCTTAGCGCTCGCCCTTCCTGCTGCCCAAGTGGGCTGTGATCACATCATCGATCGACAGTAAAGTCATTTTCTTAACGACTTAGGGAGTTCGCGTGACAGAGGAGCCTCAGGAGCGAAGCCAACGAGACATACAGCTCCAGGTCAAACGCTGTTCAGAGCAGCGTGGTTTTTGGTATTTCTGGTCAAAAAGTCCGAAAAAGGTAGACACGGAAGTAGTGAACGTAAAATTCACAGAAGAAGGCATTCCGGACAAGAAGGGATAGCCACACAGCTGCACCCCCTGCCGTGCCAGCTACCATACTGGCCCTACTCTCGCAGGAAAACCGAACAATGTCCCGACCTGGCCAAAAACGGAACTCTCAAGCCTGCACTGTCACCAGCTCTCTCTACGGTGCTCAAAGATGATTCCGAAAAGCGGAGGAGGTGACCCATGCGTCTTCGAATGACGGTCCGCACGGCTGCCACATCCCTGGACTGGGAGAACGTGCTTCGCCCAGGCCGCGGCCTAATCTACGAGCTGCTTTCGCGCGGTGCCCCTGAGGTCGGCGCCCAACTGCACGAACGCGGTTGGGGAGCGACCGGTATGACCCCCTTCGGACACAGCGCTCCGACATTTCCGTCGGCTCGCCGCAAGCGCGGCCAGTACGCGGCGGGCGGGGTCGGTGTCCTGGAGTTCGGCAGTCCCCTTCCGGAGGTTGTCGAAGGCGTGGCCAAAGGACTGGCCGGGCAGACAGTCGTGGACTGGGGTGGTGTAGCGCTGCGGGTCGACTCGGTCGATGTCGTTCCCCCGCCGGACTTCGCCTCCGGCAAGGCCGTGTTCAGGACCTCCACCCCCGTGGTGATGAAGGGTTCCGGGCACGACGAGTACGGGGAGCGCACCACCCGGCAGGCGTGGGTGCTGCCGACCGAACCGGAGTTCCCCGCCTACTTCGAGTCCAACCTGCGCCGTAAGGCTCTGACGGTGGGGACTGACCCCGACGTCAGCGTGCAGGCCATCACCTGGGTGGGACCCAAACGCAGCTTCGCCGTGGGCAAGGGCCGCAAGCCCGGAGCCGCCGTGGAAGCCGAGGTCCACGGTGCCCCGGAAACCCTGCGGTGTATCTGGAGCTGGGGTCTGGGCCAGGCCAACGCCGCGGGTTTCGGGTGGGTGGTCGCGTGAGCACCACAACCACCGGGCTCAGTGTGCGGTTGACCGCGCACCCCCTCCAGCGGGTGGGTGCGTTCGCGCTGTCCTCGCTCGTGCACCGCAAGCCGGTGAAGCTGAAGCAGCTCGCCCACCCCTTGGAGCTGACAGAGCAGGACCTGCGAGCGGCGAACGCGAACATGACCCGCGACCTGGGCCGCACCACCACCGTCGCGACGAGCAAGGAACCCGGGGGGTTCTGGCTGGGAACCAGCTACCTGTTCTGGCCCAACTGCCCCATCAACACCACCAACCGCAAGTCCCTTCTGGGGCAGGACCTCAAGGACAAGCTCGCCCAGTGGCGCGACCTGTCCGAGGCCGACACCGTCCTGGACGCCCGATGTGTGCTGTGCGACCACCCGGCCTGCGGGTTCTACGGCAAGGTCGACGTTCCGCTGCTGGAGAGTTCCTCCTACCGCAACACCACGATCCCCACCCATGAGGGGATGGCGCTGTGCCGGGGCTGCCTGCTGAGCTTCTACGCGCTGCCCTACGGGTGCGCGATCGGTGGCGGGCGGGCGACGGCACTGCACAGCTGGGACGACAACCTGCTCCGCGCGCTCACCAAGTTCCAGGTCGACCGGACCCGGCGCCAGGCCGTGGCCGGCGCCCCGGCGGGCGAACGTCCCTCCTACGCCCGCCAGCTCGCCGCGCTGAGCAGTCTGCGGGGCTATGAGGAGACGGTGACCGAGGGGGTGGAGCTGATGGTCTTCACCAACAGCAACAAGGAGCAGGAGCTGGCGGTGCACGCCATGGACCAGCCCGCCACGGAGTGGATCCGCGACCTGCCCAAGCCGTCCTTGCTCTGGTTGGGGCGTGCCCACCGCTGGGAGAGGGTGCCCGGCCGGTCCATGCTCGCCCGCAACCTCTTCGACCTGCCCGAGCGGGTGATTCCCACCGTCGCCCACTTCCTGCGCGAACGCGCCCTGGGCAAGGACGGTATCTGCGCCCAGACCCCGCTGCTTTCCGCCACATGCTCCTCCTACGCCACGAAGGTGCTCCAGGTGTCCACCACCGACTTGGACCAGATCAACCAACTCGCCGCACGCATCGCCCGGGCCCTCAACACCGAGGACGACAAGGAACTGAAGAAGTTCCTCCAGGCCCGCAAGAAGCTCGCCACCCTGCGCGCCTGGCTGCAGCGCGCCTCCGTCGACCGCACCCTGCGCACCCAGGAAGCCGAGCCGTTCATCACCGAGCGCCAGTGGCGGCTGCTCTTCGACGCCGAGGACCGGGTCTTCCTCCACCGCGACCTGTTGTTCATCGGCGTGCTCAACCACCTGCACGAACTCAAACCCTCCTGGCGCGGACGCGACCACGACGACGTGTCCACCGACGACCTCATTCCCGACACCGACCTGGATGCGGAGAACAACTGATGACCTACCTGGTGGGCAAGATCGCCCTGGACATCACCGCCGGCGCCCCCAACAACGGCCGCGGCGAGGACAACACGGCCAAGGTCAAGTACCTGACCATCGGACGCGGTGAACGCGTCCCCTACATCTCCGCGCAGGCGCTGCGCCGGTGGTGGCGCGACTCGCTGCCCGCGACCGAGAAGCGCTCCCCGGTCACCCGGTCCGGCACCGGCAAGAAGCAGCAGGCCTATACCGCGGGACGCCCGGACCTGCACCTGGACGACGACCTGTTCGGCTACATGGTCGCGATCAAGAAAGAGAACTACCAGCGTGACACCGTCCTGGCCACCGGCACCCTCGTCTCGCTGGCATCCAAGCGCATCAGCACCGACTTCGGCACGATGAGCCGCGGCTTCCCGGCGGACGCCGACCCGGTCATCCACGAACACGAGCACTACACCGCCGAGATGGCCGGGGACGTGCTGTTGGACCTGCCACGGGTGGGCACCTTCGAACAGGACGGAGGGGGCCTGCGCCGAGCCTTGTCCCCGGCCGCAGCCGAAGAGGCCGTCAACGCCGGCGCCGACGAGTACGTGCTGCGCGGCGTCGGGTCGCTGCGTCTGCCGATCCAGGAGCGCCGACGCCGGGCCGCTGTGTTGCTGCGCACCCTGGCCCAGGTCCAGGGTGGGGCCAGCCGCGCCCTGCACTACGGCGACCGTGCCCCTTCCTTCGTGCTCCTGGCCCCCCTCAAGGGGGGCAACAACCCCTTCACCCGTGTGCTGGCCACCGGGCCGCAGGGCGTGTTCTTCGACGTGGCGGTCTTCGCCGAGGAGATGCGGGCCTGGGCCGATGAGCTGGACGGGCCCGTCCACATCGGCTGGGCGCCGGGGTTCCTCGGAGCCCAGCGCGAGCAGGTCCGTGACGACCTGGTCGAGCACATCACGGCCGGGCGTGTGGTGATCGACCACCCGCGCACCGTCCTGGGGACCCTGGCCAAGGAGATCGAGTCTGGTCAGCGCGACGCCTGGTTCGAGGACCCGGCCGTATGACCGCCGCTCTGGAGATCACGGTCACCGCCCCGGTGGCCTCCTTCCGCAACCCCCTGTACTCGGGTGTGCAGGTCACCCTGCCCTGCCCCCCGCCGTCCACCGTCGCGGGCCTGCTGGCCGCGGCGGTGGGCGGCTGGGACCGCATGCCCGCGGACACCCGCATCGCCATGGCCTTCACCGCCCGGGGCAAGGGGGTGGACCTGGAGACCTTCCACCCCTTGGACGCCGAAGGCAAGAGGCGGGACGCCACCCCCAAGGACCACGAGTTCCTCGCCGACACGACGCTCACGGTGTGGGTGCTGAACCATCTGGACCTGTGGGAGCGGGCTCTGCGCCGGCCGGTGTGGCCGCTGCGCCTGGGCCGCAGCCAGGACCTGGCCTCGGCCCGCACCCGCCGCATCACCCTCCACGCGGGCGCGGGTTCCCAGGGACATGCCCTGCTGCCGGCAGAGGCGTCCACCTCGGGGATGCAGGTGCGGATGCCGCACGCGATCAGCCCCGACCGCTCCCGCATCCAGTGGGGCACCTACCGCTACGCCCCCAAGGGCAGCGCCGCGAAGGTCGACTCCTCCTTGCGCACCGACGGCGGTCAGGCAGTCGTGCCCCTGCCCCCGGTCCACCCCCGCGCGAGTGCCGAGGAACAGGTCGAGCTGCCGCACATCTGGGCCAAGAGCCTCGACAAGCGCATCCGACCTCCCCAGCCAGGGGAGGCGCTGACCACCCACCTCCAGGCCACCACCCGGGCCCTGGACCTGCTGCGCGCCCGCGTCGGCGCCCTGCCCGGGATGGACGAGCGCTTCTGGACCTGGGCACGGTTGGCGTGCTTGTTCCACGACGCCGGGAAAATCCCGAACGGGTTCCAGACCATGGTGGGAAACCCCCCTCCCGCCCAACCGTGGGGGAAAAGGCACGAGATCTACTCGCTCGCCTTCGTCGAGCACGTCCTCGCCCACCTACCGGAAGAGGAACGCACCTGGGTCGGACTCGGAGTACTCACCCACCACCGGCCCCTGGCCGGAGGTGAGGGGTCCATCCGCAATGAACAGCTCACCCTGACCGACCCCCAGCAGGTGCAGGACAGCTTCGGGCCCGTGGACACCGCTTCCGCCAACGCCCTCGCCGCCTGGTTGGCCGCACGCGCCTCGGCGCCCGCACCCGCACCCGTCGACCAGTCCGACCTGGCCCAGGCCACGCACCGGATGCTGGACCGCATCCTCAAGAAGTGGGAGCACGGGGAGAGCCCTGATGAGCGGGCCGGGCTGACCGCCGCCCTGCTCCAGGGGGCCGTCACCCTGGCCGACCACGTGGCCTCCGCCCACAGCCCACTGCTCACCGACCACCCCCTGGTCGGCGCCGACTACCCCAGGCGGCTGCGCCTGGAACTGGCCGGCAGGGGCAACAGCGCCTACCCCCACCAGGAACGGGCCGAGGCCACCACCACGCACATGGTCCTCCGTGCTCCCACCGGGCAGGGCAAGACCGAAGCCGCCCTGCTGTGGTCCCACACCCACACCCGCGACCTGGCCGCCGGCACAGGCGGCACACCCCGCCTGTTCTACTCGCTGCCCTACCTCGCCTCGATCAACGCCATGGCCACGCGCCTGCGCCAAGTGCTGGGCCAGGACCAGGTCGGTGTGGTCCACTCCCGCGCGGCGAGTTTCTACCTGTCCACCGCCTCCTGCGACGAGCACCAGCTGGGCGATGCCGGCCAGGAACGCCGACGGGCCTCCCGGGCTGTCGCCCAGGCCAACGCCAGTCGCCTGTTCCGGGAGCTCGTGCGCGTCACCACCCCCTACCAGCTCCTGCGCGGAGCTCTGGGAGGTACCGCGCACGCGGCCACCCTCATCGACAGCGCCAACTCGGTGTTCGTCTTCGACGAACTCCACGCCTACGAACCCGTACGCCTCGGCATGATCCTGGCAATGATGCGCCAGTGGGCTAACCTCGGCGGGCGCATCGGCGTCATCTCCGCGACCCTGCCCGACCGGCTCCTGGACACCATTCGGGAGACTCTTGGCGAAAACCACCGGGTGGAGCTGGTGGAGCCCGACGCCGACTACGCCTGGCCGCGTCGCCACCGTCTGTACCTGCGCCAGGAACACCTGACCGACCCCACGAGCGTGGAGCAGATCAGGGACGCGTTGCGCGCGGGGCAGAGCGTGGCCGTGATCGCCAACAACGTCGCCGACGCCTGGAACCTCTACGACCAGCTGGCTCCCTTGGCCAAGGAACTCCACGGCGACGACGCCGCCCTGCTCCTGCACTCCCGGTTCAGGACCGGCGACCGCAGCAGGATCGAAAAGGCCATCCGGGACCGGTTCGGCACCAAAATCACACCCCGCCGCCCCGGGCTGCTGGTGGCCACCCAGGTGGTCGAGGTGTCCCTGGACGTGGACTTCGACGTCCTGCACACCTCCGCCGCACCCCTGGAAGCGCTCCTGCAGCGCTTCGGACGCGTCAACCGCGTCGGCGCCCTGGAAGGACCGGCGCCGGTCATCGTGCACCAAGCCCACTACGCCCCGCGCGGCAGGAGCGGACCCGAGTTCGCCGACAAGGTCTACGATGCCGAGCCCACCAAGCTGAGCTGGGACATCCTGGCCCGCGACGACGGCCAGGAGCTGGACGAGCGATTGTTCACCACGTGGCTCGACGAGATCTACACAAGCTCCTGGGGCGATGCGTGGCAAGCCCAGGTGGAAGAGTCCGCCGCGAACTTCCAGGACTACTTCCTGGGCTTTGAACAGCCTCTGAACGACACATCCGAGCTCTCCAAAGCCTTCGACAAGATGTTCGACGGCGTGGACGGCATCCTCGCCAAGGACCGGCAGGACTACGAAGACGCACTCTTCGAGAAGGCAGCAAACGAGGAACCGGGGACCGGGCGGTTGCTGGCCTCGCAGTACCTGATCCCGCTCCCCCACTACGCCCGATTCCTGGGTACCTGGGACCACAAGCTCAAGGTCCTGGTCATCGACGCCGAGTACAAAGCCGACCGTGGACTCACCGCGATCAGGTCAACATCCAGCACGGGCTCCTACCAGCCCGGAGCGATCCTGTGATCGGCGTCGAAGATGTCGGAGGGGTGCCCATGAAGTACCTCTACCACTGCCCCCGCCAGCTATGGCTGTACGCCCGGGGCTTTCGCCCCGAAGCCACCAGCTCCACCGTCCAACTCGGCGAGGCGGTCCACGAGACCTCCTACCGCCGAGCCCACCCCGCCGACCTGGGCTCGGCACGCCTGGACGACCTGGACGGCAACCTGTGGGTCCACGAGATCAAGTCCTCCTCCCACGCCACCGCGGCAGACGAAGCCCAAGCCGTGCACTACTCCTACCGGCTCCGCCAGGTCGGCGTCGACGCCCAGGGCGCGATCCCGCACTACCCCAAGACCCGGCGCACCCATGGTCCCCGGTCCCTGCATCGCCTTGGTGTGGGCCCCTACAAGGGGTAGCAACCCTGGCAGCTCCTCGACGCGGTCGGCCAAGCCGAGCGCCCTCATCGCCCCTAAGAGGGGTAACAGCTTGTAGGCCTGGTCGGTGTCCCTGTTGTTACGGGGGACCTCATCGCCCCTACGAGGGGTAGCAACAATGCCGGTACGACCGCGCCCAGGCCCTCCGGATCGTCCTCATCGCCCCTACGAGGGGTAACAACAGGAGCGCCCGGTGGTTGGCGATGCCCGCTTCGGTGTCCTCATTGCCCCTACGAGGGGTAACAACGCCGCCAGGGCGTCGGTGTGGGTCTCCAGGGACCAGCGTCCTCATTGCTCCTACGAGGGGTAGCAACGAGAGCGGGAGTTCGCGGTGGAGCCACTCGCCTGTGGTCCTCATCGCCCCTACGAGGGGTAGCAACCACATCACCGCCCTGCACCCGATCGGAGACGACCGTCCTCATCGCTCCTACGAGGGGTAGCAACGTGCTGCGGCTGCGGGTGGTCTCCCAGGCCGTCTCGTCCTCATCGCCCCTACGAGGGGTAGCAACAGGCGCTCAGCCGCCACGGCTGGTCCTGGCTGCTGGTCCTCATCGCCCCTACGAGGGGTAGCAACTCTAGCCTTCGGCCGCTGTCGAGGTCGCGTCCCAAGTCCTCATCGCCCCTACGAGGGGTAACAACTCGGGTTCGTAGACCGCGCGGGCGCCGGGGTCGGGTCCTCATTGTCCCTACGAGGGGTAACAACCCCACTACCGGGCCGGAGGGCTCCCGGCCGACCAGCCGTCCTCATCGCCCCTACGAGGGGTAACAACACGACAAGCGTCTGGCCGCCGACCACCCCGAGATGTCCTCATCGCCCCTACGAGGGGTAACAACAGCAGGCGCCGCTGGTCCATGGCCAGGCCGCCCATGTCCTCATCGCTCCTACGAGGGGTAACAACCCGTAGGCCGCGGTGAGCTGGCGGGGGGAGGCTCCGGTCCTCATTGCCCCTACGAGGGGTAACAACGGGGCCGTGGTGGCACACTAGCCCCACACCCCCAAGGTCCTCATTGCCCCTACGAGGGTTAACAACAGTCACCTCCTGGTTCTGAGCTGTTGCGGTGGTCGTCCTTATCGCTCCTACGAGGGGTAGCAACGTCCCGGCGCCACGGTGACCGACGGCCGCGTTACCGTCCTCATCGCCCCTACGAGGGGTAGCAACCGGTTGCCGGCGGTGGTGCCCTGGGCGGCCTGGGGTCCTCATCGCCCCTACGAGGGGTAGCAACATGGCGTCCAGGGCGCGGGTGATGGCGGCCAGGGCCGTCCTCATCGCCCCTACGAGGGGTAGCAACACGGGGACGGCGGTGTCTCCACGGGCGGGGACAGGTCCTCATCGCCCCTACGAGGGGTAACAACACCCACCGCCACTGGTGGGGTTCACCCACGTAGGCATCCTTATCGCCCCTATGAGAGGTAGCAACACACGGTCACGCCTCCTCCCCAGCGATCTTCCGAAGCCTCATCGCCCCTACGAGGGGTAGCAACGCGGTGTGCTGGGCATCAGCCGCCAGGGCGCGCAGGGTCCTCATCGCCCCTACGGGGGGTAGCAACAGGACGGCGTTGACCACGGCGCAGGACCGTGCGGGTCCTCATCGCCCCTACGAGGGGTAGCAACGGGGCGGACGCGTCTCGAACCCCGCCCGCGTGGTGGTCCTCATCGCCCCTACGAGGGGTAGCAACAGGCGTCCGGGTGGGATCTGGCGGCCCCGCGACCCGCGTCCTCATCGCCCCTACAAGGGGTAGCAACCGGACTGGCGGGAGCGGGAGAAGGAGCAGTACGGGTCCTCATCGCTCCTACGAGAGGTAGCAACCACATGGACGGGAGCTGGCGCAGCTCCTGGCGCACCGGTCCTGATCGCCCCTACGAGGGATAGCAACTGGCGATGGGCGAGGACACCTACCGGGTGATCCCGTCCTCATCGCCCCTACGAGGGGAAACAACATTCCCATCTAGTAGTACTTCGTTAAGTATCTGTTTTCTCGGCTCGGTTCCGCGATCATGGACGCGTAGATCTGGCCGCTGTAGAAGAGCTGCGCGAGGACCTCGATTGGTCTCCACGGTGGACCCCGAGGCCAGGCACATCCATAAGAACCGCACCCGGCACCAGGCGGGGTACAAGGGCCACGTCGCCGTCGAACCGGAGAGCGGCCTGTTCACCGGGGTCGCCCTCACCAGCGGCTGCGGGGCCGACAACCACGAGGCCAGGGTCGCCGAGGACCTGCTGGCCGAGGAGGCCGAGCCGGTCCAGGTACTGGGCGATACCGCCTACGGCACCGCGGACCTGCGTGAACACCTGGAAGAGGCCGGTCACGGGCAGGTGCTCAAGCCCCCGCCGCTGCGTTCGGTAGTCCCTGGTGGGTTCACCAGCGACGACTTTCGCATCGACACCGCAGGCGGCCAGGTGGCCTGTCCGGCCGGGCACACCCGCCTGCTCGGCGAACCGCTCAAGGGCGGCTTCCGCCAGGCCCAGTTCAAGAAGCTGTGCGCGGGTTGCGCGTTGCGTGAGCGCTGCACCACCTCCAAGACCGGCCGGGTCCTGCGGGTCCACCCCCAGCACCAGCGCCTGGCCGATGCCCTCCGCCAGGCGGCCGACCCCGCCTGGAAGGACGCCTACCGGCGCTGGCGCCCGCCCGTCGAACGGGGCATCGCCTGGCTGGTCGCCCGGGGCAACCGCCGGTTGCGCTACATCGGAATCCTCAGGAACGACACCTGGCTCCTTAACCGGGCCGCAGCCCTCAACCTCCGGCGACTGGTCAACCTCGGCCTCACCCCGCTCCAGACCGTGTCGTCAAAGTGGGGCGCTCGCCTGCAAGATCAGATCCCGACTCGAGCCAGGGCTCGCGCCCACAGCACCGTGCCGTGCTCGTCCCGGGACAGGTCGGTGGGCACGAGCAGTTCGTTGCGGTTCGGGTTGAGGTGCCCCGAGGTTTCCGGGCAGCGACAACACGGGCCACCACGAGCCATGAGGCCGTGCGCTCGGGCAGATCGATAGAGCCCAGTGGACGTTCGTGAACCATGGTCCACGGGTGGCCGGGCGGGGAGATTCTCACCCGGGCCGTGGTCACGCGAGCGGGCTGCTCGCAGCGCCCGAGCGTGACCGTGTTCCCCTGGTCCGACATGAGCACCACCCGGTGAGGCGTCAGGTTCACCAGGGTGTGGTCCGCAAACAGGGGGATGCCCTCGTGGGTGTCGGCGATGTCGCTCGGGACGGGAACTGTTTCGTAGGAGGTGCCCGCCATGCGGGCGGCGAGGCCGAGGCGGATCATGATCTCGGTGGCCGACTGGTTCAGGGAGACCGCGCGCTTGGGAACCTGTTCGACGGTCACCTCGGCGTCGCAGTTCTCGATACTGAGGGGGTAGGGGGTCGCGCCCCCTTCCGCTGCCGCCGTGGAGTCGGTCGCGGGGGCGGGCGCCGTGGCGCACCCGGCCAGGGCGAGGGTCGATGCGACCCCTACGGTTTTGATAATGATTTTTAATATCATGAACGTAGGCCACAGCGACTTTGCCACCAGGCGGTACTCCGCTGCGCGACGGCCGAGGAGGTGCCCGCGGGCCCGGCGTCGGCCCCGACTCCCGCCCCGCGACGCCGCCGCGCCTCCGGCAGGGCTCCCCGACGGGGCAACGAGGCGTTGCCCCGCCACGGCGAAGCCGGCTCCCCCGCCCCGGCCCTCCGCGCCGGTGCGCCGCGCCGCAATCAGACGTTCTGCCCGTCTTGTGGCGACACGTCACTACACATAGCATCAGGGCGACCTCACCGGGTCACCAGAGAGATCAGCACCCTCATCCCAGGGAGACCCCCATGCTGAGACGCATCCTCACACCCCTCCTCATCGCGCTGAGCGCCCTGGCGCTGACGCTGGTGGGCGCCGTACCGGCCTCCGCGGAACCCGCGGATCAGGTCCAGCCCCTGCGCCAGACCACCCTGTACTACGACGCGAGCCAGTCCGCGGAGTACGCCTCCGCCGTCGCCTCGGCCGTGGGCGTGTGGAACTCCAGCGTCAACAACGTCCGCCTGGAGCCGGCCCCCGCCGGGCGGCGGGCCGAGATCCGCATCATCGCCGACGACGGCTGGCCCCGCGCCCACCTGGGCCCGGTGCGCCCGGGGGGGGCAGGTCACCGTCTGGATGGGCCGCCAGGGCACCGCCCAGGGCTACGACGCGGTGCGCATCGCCGCGCACGAGCTCGGCCACAGCCTGGGCCTGCCCGACGTCAAGCCCGGCCCGTGCTCCTCGCTGATGTCGGGCTCCACCGGCGGTGTGAACTGCACCGTCCGCGCCCCCAACGCCTCCGAGCGCGCGCGGGTCGAGGCCAACTACGGCGGCGGCCTGGCGGGCCAGCGCGCCGCCGACGGGCGGCTTCTGGTCGACCGCTTCTGACCGGGCACACCGGATCGGCGGTCACCGGCCTCCGGCACCTACCCTCACCAGGGGTCGGCGCCGGAGGCGTCACCGCTTCCGCGTCAGACCGGTCGCCGACGCTCCGGTCCCCGTCGCCCCGGTCATGGACCGTGGTGTCACTCTCCCCGGTTCGCTCGCGCCGGTGAGCCGTCGGCGAGTGCGCGGACCTCTGCGGCGACGGTGCGCCACACCGGTGCGGGGATGTCGTGTCCGACACCCGGCAGGAGGACCAGGCGTGCGTCGGGGACGCGGGAGGCGATCGCGGCGGCGGCGTTCGGCCGGATCAGGGGGTCGTCCCGGCCGTGCAGCACCAGTGTGGGGGCCGTGATCGTGCTGATCGCCGGGCCGTGCCACTGGGCTCCGATCTGACGGCTCTGCGCCCGGGTGTCGCGGGTGCCGGAGTCGGCGAGGCGTTCGGCCTTCGCCCGCTCCTCCCGCTCGTCGAAGGGCTGGGCGGGTGAGGCGCAGAACCGGGCGATGGCCAGGCCTGCCCGGACGGTGCCCTCCTCGGTGTCGGGATAGCGCATCCGGCTGAGCCCGGCGACGGCGTGGACGCGGATGTAGCGCAGGACGCCCAGTCCCGCCGCGTCCGCGGGGACCGCCGACATCGAGGTCAGGGTGCGGACACGGTCCGGGTGGCGGATCGCGACGCGTTGCGCCACGGCGCCGCCGAGGGACACACCGAGCAGGTGCGCCGCCTCCCAGCCGAGCTCGTCGAGCACGGCGACGGCGTCGTCGGCCATGTCCTCGGCCGTGTAGGCCTCGCCGCGTCTGCCCAGGAGTGCGGTGGCGGGCAGGCGGGTCCTCGTCGGCGGCAGGTGCGTGGACTCGCCCGCGTCGCGGTGGTCGTAGCGGGCGACCGAGAAGCCGTGGTCGGCCAGGATCCGGCACAGGCCGTCCGGCCACCACCGCCGGCTGACGCCCATGCCCATGACGAGCAGGAGCGGTTCGTTCCCGTCCGCGCCGGCCCACGTGTCGCAGGCCAGTCGGACGTCGCCGTTGCGTGCCCACCGGGTCGGTGTCCACGGTCGTCGGTCCATGCTCCCACTCCTCACAATACTGCGATCAGTGTTCTCAGTATTAGGGTAGGGGGCGTCGCAACAGGAGTGGAACGGGGACCGATGGCCGAGGAACCGACGACCGTGTGGAACCGCCCCGAACGGGGTGCACGCGGTCCCGCGCCGGAGCGCAGCCGGGCACAGATCACCGCCGCCGCGATCGGGCTGGCGGACGGGGGCGGCCTCGCGGCGGTGTCCATGCGCCAGGTGGCCGGACAGCTCGGCACGGGACCGGCCTCGCTGTACCGCTACATGTCCACCCGGGACGACCTCCTCGACCTCATGGCGGACGCCGCCGCCGGGGAGATCGACCTCGGCGTCCCCTTGAGCGGGGACCCGGTCGAGGACCTGGCCGCCCTCGCCGTCCGCGCCAAGCAGGTCCACCTGCGCCACCCCTGGCTGCTCGACCTGCCCGCGGAACCCGCAGTGGGCCCCCGGGGCATGGACTACCTGGAGTACGCGCTGCGCGCACTGGCTCCGGCGCCGCTGTCCTCCCCCGCCCGGTTGGAGACCGTCGGGGTGCTGAACGGGCTGGTCACCCTGTTCGCCCGCACCGAGCTCCAGCGCCGGAACGCGTCCGCCGACCCCCGACGGGCGCACGCCTCCCACCTGGCCTCCGCGGCGACCGCGGAACGGCATCCGCTCCTGCTGGCCGCGCTGGCGGACGGTCCCGGCTCCGAAGCGCCCCAGGACACGCACACCCTGTTCGAGCGGGTGGTGCGCCGGGTGCTCACCGGACTCGTCGACAACCCCTGAACCGCCCGCGGGCGCCCGGGGCGGTCCCGGCCGCACCGGCGCCTGAGCCCCTTCCGCGGCTCAACGGCCGTGGACGGCCGACGTGTCCCCGACAGGTCGCGGCAGCCCTCGGAGGAGCGCGGGAGCTCCCCGCGCGTACCCGCCCCCGCCGGGCCGGCCGGGAGCGCCCGACCGGCCCGGTCGCCGCGTCCGGGCAGTGGGACCTCACCCGTTGGCGGACACCACGTGCAGGGGCCGGGCACGCAGGGCCGCGGCGACCGGCGCCAGGTTCGCCGCCAGGCCCAGCGCCAGGACCGCCGCGGCGAGGAGGGCGTACCGGCCCGGGGAAACGGACAGGACCACCGTGTCACCGGTGAAGGCGTACCCGGAGGCCGCGAGCCCGGCCAGCGCGGCCGCGCTCCCCAGGACCACCGCCGCCGACGACACCGCCAGCGCCTCGGCGGCGACCATGCCCGCTACCTGTCCCCTGGAGGCCCCCACCAGGCGCAGCAGGGAGAAGTTCCCCGCCCTCGCCGCCACGGAGACGACGAGTGTGTTGACCGCGCCGATCCCGGCGAATCCCGCCACCACGGCCACCATCAGGTAGGTGATCCAGTCGTCGCCCTCCCCCTGGGCCGCCACGTCGGCCAGGTGTCCGGGCCGGTCGGTGACCAGGGTTCCGGGACCGGCGTCGATCGCCCCCTCCAGCAGGCGCGCGACCGCGGCGGGGTCGGCCCCGGGGTCCAGCGTGACGTAGACGGCGCTCTCCATCGCGTCCAGCATCCGGGGGGCGAGCACCTGCCGGGGGAGCAGGACCTCGGGGAAGTCGAGCCCCGCCTCGTAGAGAACCGCCACCCGGGCCCGGATCGGCTGCCCGTCGGGCCCGGAGAGTGTGACGGTGTCGCCCACCCGCCAGCCCTCCTGCCCCGCCGTCCCGGTGTCGAGCGCGACCCCGTCGGCGTCGAACGCCTCCCACGCACCCTGTTCCGCGTCGATCCGGTAGAGGTCCGCCACGGTCCCGGGGTCGACGAGGTAGGTCGTCAGGGCGGCGCCGGTGCCGGCCGTGACCGTCTGCCGGAACCCTCCTGCGGCGGACACCCCGGGAACCCCGGCGGCTGTTTGCGCCGCGCTCTCGGGAAGCCCGACCCCCACCGGCCCGGACACCACCAGGTCGGCGGCGAGGCGCTGCCCGTAGGAGTGCATGCGTGCCTCGCTCGTGGTCGGCCCCTGGAACAGCAGCAGGCAGGCGACGGCGGTGGTCACCATGAGCGGCGTCATCACACCCGCCACCCGGCGCGTGTCGGCGTACGCCTCCCTGTGCACCAGGAAGGGCACCGACCCCCTCGACGTCAGCGGGCCCGCCAGGCGCAGCACGCCCCGGACGAGGACCGGGGCGAGCAGGGCCGCGGCCAGGACGAGGACCATCGAGGCGGCGAGCGCCGCCACCACCGCGCCCCGGCTCCCCGCCGCCGCCCATGCCACGGCGAGCAGCGCCACGGCCCCGCCCAGGACCGCCCCACCGAGAGCGACCCGCACCCGTGACAGGGGCGCGGACGCGACCTGGGCCGTGCGCATGGCCTCGACCGGCGCCGTCCGCCCCGCCGCACGCGCGGGCGCCCAGGAGGCCAGCAGCGGCACGGCCAGTGCCAGAACCGTTCCGGCGGCGAGCGCGGGCAGCCCCACCTCCGGCTCGAACCCCGGCGGGAGTACCCCCATGGCCTCGAAGAACCGGGCCAGGAGGACCGCCAGAAGCGCACCCGCCGCCCACGAGAGCACCGCGGCGACGGCGCCCAGGACCAGGGCCTCGCCGAGGACCAGGCGTCGGACGAGCCCGGGTGCGGCCCCGGCCAGGCGCAGCAGGGCGAATTCCCGGACGCGGTTGCGCACCGTCGTGGTGAGCAGGCCGGCGACCATGACGGCGGCCACCGCCAGCACGAGTCCGGACACCGTGCCCAGGAACCGCCCCATGCCCGAGGCCAGCTCGCGGCCGGTCCGGCCCGGTGCGAGGGCCTCGCTCCGCTCGGCCCCGGTCAACACGCTGACCTGTGGAAGCTCCTCCCGGATCGCCTCGGCGAGCCGGGAGGGGTCCGTCCCCTCCCGGGGCCACACCGCTGCCAGGACCGGGGCTCCGCCCCGCGCGGCGGCCTCGTCCGGCGTGAAGAAGACGCCCCTGTCCCGCCCGTCGGCCGTGTCGCGGTCCACGATCCCGGTGACGAGCACGGTGGCTGTGCCCTCGGGGGTGAGAACCCGGGTGCGGTCACCGGGGGCCACACCGGCGTCGGCCGCGGTCCCGGCGTCGAGCGCCACCTCCCCCTGCGCCCCGGGCGGCAGCCCCTGGGCGAGCGTGAGGGGCTCGGCCTCGGCGAGTGCCCACGAGTGCCCCCAGGAGCGCTGCGTCTGGTGCCCCAGCGTGCGCTCGTCGGTCACCACGTAGGCGGGGAAGGGTGCCTCCACCTCCGTCTCCGCGACCCCGGGGACCCCCGCCAGCGCTTCCACGGTCGCGGGGGGCAGTCGCGCGGGCTCCCCGGAGGGCGTCGCGGTGAGGCCGGCGTCCTCCGGGGCGGCCACCACGACGATCGGCGGCTCCGAGAGCCGCCAGGGAACACCCGCCCCCTCGGCGGCCACCCGGTCGGCCGAACCCTGCAGGGACAGGGCGGCCACGGCCAGCCCGGCCCCCAGGGCCACGGTCAGGACGGACAGGACGAGTGGGCGGGCCCGGTCGGCCACGCCCCGCAGCACGAGCCTGATCACACGGACTCCAAGCGCCTGATCCGCTCCAGCACGGTGTCCGGGGCGGGGTCGGGCAGTTCGTCCTCGATGCCGCCGTCGCGGAGGAAGAGCACCCGGTCGGCGCGCGCCGCGGCCACCGGGTCGTGGGTGACCATGACGACGGTCTGGCCGTGCTCGGACACCGCACGCCGCAGAGCCTCCAGGACCTGGGCGCCGGAGCGGGAGTCGAGGTTGCCGGTGGGCTCGTCCGCGAAGAGCACGCTCGGCCGGTGCAGCAGCGCACGCGCCACGGCGACCCGCTGCTGCTGCCCTCCGGACAGTTCGGCGGGCCGGTGACGGAGGCGGTCCTCCAGGCCGAGCGAGTCCACGAGTCCGGCCAGGCGGGCCTTGTCCGGGGGCAGGCCGGCCAGGCGCTGCCCGAGGGTGATGTTCTCCTCCGCGTCGAGCACGGGCAGGAGGTTGAAGGACTGGAACACGAAGCCGAACGCGCGTGCGCGCAACCGTGTCAGGTCCTTCTCGGAGAGGCCCGTGATGTCCCGGCCCTCCACCAGCACCGCGCCGGCGTCGGGGCGCTCCAGTCCGGCCGCGCAGTGCAGGAGGGTGCTCTTCCCCGATCCGGAGGGTCCCATGATCGCGGTGAACCCCCCTCGGGGGAAGACGACGTCCACCCCTCTCAGGGCATGGACGGGAACGACGCCCCGGGAGTAGGTCTTGGTCAGTCCCGTGATCCGCAGGACCGTCGGATCATCCTTTTCTTTTCCGTATGGCCGGTCGTGGGCGCCGATCCCCTTTTTCGAGGATCGGCGCCCTCCATTTGTGCCCATGCCGATGTTCCGATCGCTTGCGCGGGTCGCAGGACCCGGGTGCGCCCTGTCGCCCACTCAAGGAAAGTCAAACAAGGCGGGCCGCGAACGTCACTGGCCCTGGTGGGAGTGGTCGGGTAGAGAAACTTCGACCACCGGGGGGCGACCTTTCTTCCCACCGGTGGGATTCGTCCGTCGACCGGCCTCTTCCGCGCTCGCGCGACCGCGCGAGTGACACCGGAGAGAACCGGAGTCGGCACCGCTGAAGATTCCCGAATGCGCATTCCGCACGAGCGCACGAGGAGACGGATGCGCCTGCCGTGAACAACCCCCAGGGGTCCGTTCCACCCTCCCCCGAGTTCCCCGCCCGCATGCGCCTGGGATCCGGATGGGACGACGACGGATGGCGCGGAGGCGTCGGCCGGCCGGCGGACGGTCCGGTGCGGGGGAAGCGGTCCGCCGCGGCCGGGTACGGGTCGCTCAGCCCGCGTCCGGCCGGGGCCGCAGGCCGAGCAGGACGTCCTGGACGAGATCGGCGCTGCGCCTGACCGCATCGTCGCCGAAGCCCAGGAAGTGCCGGTAGTGGACCGGCGCGTAGAAGAGGTCGACCATCACGTCGGTGGGCACGTCGGAGCGGAGCTGCCCGGCGGCGACGGCGGAATCCAGGCGGGCACGGCACTCCGCGATGCTGGGCTCGAGGATCGTCTCGCGGAACGCCTTCATCAGCGCGGCGTCGTTCTGCGCCTCGGCCATGACGCCCTTGAAGGCCTCGCTGATCCTGCCGGTGACCAGTCGCTGGCTCACCGCGGTGATCTGGGTCGTGAGGTCGGCGGCGATGTCCCCGGTGTCGGGGAAGGCGAAGTCGTCGCCGAGCTCCTCGTTCATCGCCTCCAGCACCACCGCACCCTTGGAGCCCCACCAGCGGTAGATCGTGGGCTTGCCCACGCCGGCCTGGGCGGCGATGCCCTCGATGGTCACCTTCGCGAAGCCCTTGCGGCTCACCAGGTCGAACGCCGCGTCGAGGATCGCCCGGCGGGCGCGCTCGCTACGCCGTTCACTGTTCGGGGCAGAGGTCATGGGCCACATCCTACCGCCCGCGTGACGTTACGTTTCGTTTTGACAAGTCGCCTTGGATGACTTAGCTTCCATGGCGTTACGAAACGTTTCGTAACGCCATCGTTCGAGCCCGGTTCCGGGCACCGCCGAGACAGGGGAGAAGCATGTCCAGCGAAGAGGGAGCGGCCACCGTGGGGCACGTCGAGAAGATCGCGACCACGCCGGACTGGTACGCGCCGTACCGGATATCGCAGGCCGTCCGGGCCGGGGGCTTCGTGTACGTGTCCGGACAGGCGGGCTTCGAGGAGGACGGGACGACCGTCGAGGGCGGTTTCCTGGAGCAGGGGCGGCAGGCGTTCAGGAACGTCGGACGGGTGCTGGAGGCGGCCGGCCTGGCCTTCACCGACGTGGTCAAGGTCGGCATCTTCGTACGGGACATGGCGACGAACCTCCCGCACGTGATCACGCTGCGCGGCGAGTTCCTGGCCGAGCCCTACCCCGCCGACACCCTCGTCGAGGTCGTCTCACTGGCCCAGCCCGACTGGCAGATCGAGGTCGAGGTCATCGCGCTGGACCGGCGAACCGCATGAACGCCGGGGCCGTGACAGAACGGGCGCGGGACACGGGAATGCCGGAAGAGGGTGTGAGGATGCGGGAGTTGCTGGAGCCGTACCGGGCGGGACGGCTGGGACTGGCGAACCGGGTGGCGATGGCCCCGATGACACGGGGCCGGGCCGACGACGTGACGGGGGTGCCGAGCCCGCACGCGGCGACGTACTACCGGCAGCGCTCCGGAGCCGGGCTGCTGATCACCGAGGGCGTGTACGTCAACGCGCTCGCCAAGGGCGGCCCCGGCATCCCGGGACTGGTGACCGACGCACAGGTGCGCGGTTGGCGGGAGGTGACGGACGCGGTGCACGCGGAGGGCGGCACGATCTTCGCCCAGCTGTGGCACGTGGGACGGATGACGCACCCGCTGACGCTGCCGGACGGCGAACTGCCGGTGGCCCCCTCGGCCGTCGCCATCGCGGGGAAGCAGATCTTCACCCGGGACGGGATGCTCGATCACGTGACCCCGCGTGAGCTGACCGTCGGTGAGATCGCCCGGACGGTGCGGGACTTCGCGTCCGCGGCCCGGCGTGCGGTCCGGGCGGGCTTCGACGGCGTGGAGATCCACGGCGCGAACGGCTACCTCATCCAGCAGTTCATCGCCGACAACACCAACCTGCGCACGGACGGGTACGGCGGCTCGGTCACCGGCCGCCTGCGGTTCGCGACGGAGGTCGTCGAGGCGGTCGCCGCCGAGATCGGCGCGGACCGCGTGGGCCTGCGCATCTCGCCGGACAACGCCGAGAACCAGCTCGCCGAGACCGACGCGCGCACCACATACCGTGCACTGGTCGACGCGCTGGACCCCCTGGGCCTCGCCTACCTGCACGTGCTGGAGAACGGCGGGTACGGGGCCATCGCGGACCTGCGGACACGCTGGTCGGGAACGCTGGTCGCCAACACGAACGGCCCGACCCCGAGCAGCCCCGGCGAGGGGGCGCGGCTGGTACGGGACGGGCATGCGGACGTGGTCGCCCTCGGCCGCCTGTTCATGACCAACCCGGACCTGCCCGCCCGCCTGGCCGAGGGCATTCCGCTCGCGGGGCCGCCGACGGAGAACCTGTACGGAGGTGGCGCGGAGGGGTACACCGATTACCCTGCCGCGACAAACGGATCCGGGGTGTCGGCGGTCGCCTGAGCCGCTCGGTACGCCGCGCTCATCCGGGGGCTCACCGGGCCCGGACCGCCGAAGCGGTCCGGGCCCGCGTCGACCTCCTGTGGAGGGGACCGGAGCGGCGGCCGGGCCTGGACAGGCCCGTATTCGATCCCGCGGTGATCGCCGAACGCAGCGCGGCCGACCAGCGGTCGCTCACCCGCGTCCGCCCGCCATGGCCCCATGACGGCCTCCGCGCGCGCCCGTTCAGCTCCACAGGCCGGATGCGGCCGATACCGCCGAAACCCCTTACCGGGCAGGGGCTTTCCCGCCACAATCGGTCACATGGACAAGACGGAGCGGGATTGGGCGGCAACCTACACGGCTCTGGCTGTACTGGGGGGCGCGCTGTGGTTCGGTGAAGGACTCACCGTCGGCAAAGGCCCGAACACCTCCGGCAAAGCGACAACGATCAGCGGCACCACCGCAGCGGCGGAGGCCGCCGCCACGGCCCGGTCTTTCCGTTCCCGTTGTGGTTACACCGGTCTTGTTCCGCCCATGGTCGCTTTCGAACTGTTCTCAGCCTTTGAGCGCAGCCGACATGGAGGAGCAGTGGATGCCTGAGCCGAGCAAACGGGCATCTTCTCGCCCAACCATACACAACGAGACAGCAGGGACCATTTCAGGCCATGTGATACAAACCGGCAGTATTCATGGTGATATCCACCTTCACGCTCCCCATCGCCCCGGTC
Organism: Nocardiopsis tropica; assembly: GCF_042660575.1. NCBI lineage: Bacteria > Bacillati > Actinomycetota > Actinomycetes > Streptosporangiales > Nocardiopsidaceae > Nocardiopsis > Nocardiopsis tropica. The sequence goes on along the minus strand of NZ_JBHSUF010000022.1, from coordinate 6,310 downwards.
TTTTCTGGCCTGCCACAAGTGCCCTGATCACCTTTGCAGCCACCACCGCCCTGGCAGTGGGCGCATGGAACATCGTCCCTGAGAAGCGCCTGGCGGTCACCGCTGGAGTGGTGGCGCTCGGTGCCGCCGTTCTCCTCGTTGTCATATGGGTCCTGTGGAAGAGAGCGCGCGGAAGTGACCCTCCCCAATCGGCGCTGAACCGCTTGCGCAACCAGGTCCGAACACAATGGCGGAACGAGACGTCCCACCGGGGCTTACACAGGCCGCGGCCCCTTCGTCTGCGATGGCGACCGACCTCGAGTCCCGTCGAGAGGGCATATTCAGATACCGAGCGGCCCAATGCCGTTCCCATCCGAGGAGAACTGGTCCGAACAGTCGGTGACCTGAGCTCGGCGGACGCTCTCGCCTCGGCGTTCCAGGACATGTCACGTCGGCAGTTGGTGGTACTGGGGCCACCGGGCGCGGGGAAGAGCACTCTGGCGGCCTTGTTCACCTTGGCCGTCATCGAGCAGGACACGGACCGGGGTCCCGTGCCGGTCCTGTTGTCGGTGGCAGGGTGGGATCCGGCCGAGCGGATCGAGGACTGGTGCGTCCGTCGAATAACGGAGGACTACCTCGACTTCGGCGCGAACGGCACATTCAACACGGACCAGGTATCCGCCCTGCTCCTGGACCGTCGCATTATCCCGGTATTGGACGGGTTGGACGAGATGCCCCGTTCAGTGTTGAGCACAGCGCTGGCCGATCTCGACCGTGCCGCGGAAATCGGTCTGCGGATGGTATTGACCTGCCGCAGTGCCGAATTCGCACAGGCCGTCCACGACCGTGGCGCCCTTGCGCACGCCGCCGTCGTCGACATCGAACCCATCCGCGTCGAAGACACCGCTGCCTATCTGACGGAGCCGGAGGTCGCGAACTCACACCGTTGGAGTGTGGTCATCGAGCGGATCCGCAGGGAACCCCGCGGGCCACTCGCCCATGCCCTGTCGACCCCACTGATGATCAACTTGACCCGTTCGATCTATCGGCCGTCGAGCAGTCCCCCTGAAGAGCTCACCGGTTTCACGACGACGCCGGAGATAACAAGCCATCTCCTCAAGAAATACCTTCCCACGGTATTCACCGCCGGCGAGCACGACAAGGCGCAATACTGGCTGTCGTTCCTGTCGAACCACCTGCATGAGCAAGGCGGCCCCGACTTCGAATGGTGGCACCTGACTCGGGCCGTGCCACGATGGCTGCTCCTCTTACTCATCACCCTTGTGTCAACGCTGTGTGGATCGCTTCTGCTCGGGATCACTGCGGCCTCGCGCAGTTGGACGGACTCGTATATCACCCCTACGAGCGACTTTTGGGAATCTATGGCTTACGCAACCGCAGCGGGAGCCGCCCTGGGAGCCGCCGTGGGCTTCTTGGGGGGTTTGCGTACCGTACGCTCCCTAAAAGAATCCGAGCAGCCGAGAACACATCGCGGCCGTTTCAGCACGCTCAGCGACACTCTTACAGGCATCCAATTCCTGATCGCCGCCCTCTGCACTCTCGGCATCCTTGTGGTCCTCGGGGCGAGGATGACTGATCATAGTTTTTTGGGCGACGCCGCCGTCACTATCGCCACAACAATTTTTCACCTGAGGACGTTCAACAGCGAAGCATGGTTGAGTGCCATTCCTGTCGCCCTCCTGGTCTGTCAGGCGATACTGGTCATCAACCTGCTGGGGTTCCGCGCGGGAACTCCAAAAAGCAGCACACCAAATTTACGCCGCCTCCTGCCCAGCCTGACGGCAGGGTTGTTATTGGGCCTGTCATTCTCGGCACTGTGGGTCACGCTTGAGATAATGAGTTACGGTCTCGACGATTTTAATATTACCCCTTACGCCTTCGCAGCCGCCATGATCGGCATACCCATGGGCATCGTTCGATGGCTGGCAGCGCCCGTAGAGGAGCGTAAGGCGAGTTCTCCGGCGTCTGTACTCCGCAGTGATCGCACAGCACTCCTCACAGCAGCGCTATCGAGCGGAGCGCTCACCGCGTTGGGGTTCCTCGCTTTTACCGTTGACGACGATCGGCGGAACGCCGATCTCGCCACCGACGATCGGCGGAACGCCGACCTCACCACCGACGATTGGGGGATCGCCGACCTCACGCTTGCCGATTGGGTGACAAGTGGCGTGGTCGGGCTCGCAATCATGGCGGTGGTCGTTGTGGGATCCGGCTCGGCATGGTTTTCGTACACGGTCGCCCGACTGTGGCTCGCCTGCCGAGGAAGGCTTCCCTGGCGCCTCATGCGCTTCCTGCGCACAGCACACGAAAAAGGAGTCCTTCGTCAAGTAGGTCCTGCTTATCAGCTCCGCCATGAACTGCTGCGCACACACCTCGCCGAACAATGGCCTTCAAAGCGCCGACCGCCCCCGGCCCGGGGAGTCATCCTCCGCTGGCTCGACATTCGCCGGCGGTCCGGTTCTCGAGTTCGCCGATGGTTGCATGGTGCGGTCACCCTCGCAACGGTGGTGCTACTCATGGGAACGACCTCGGTGCTCCATTTCGATGGGTACATCGTGCTACCGATCGGTGCGTTTGTGCGCGCTGTGGCCTTCAACCACGACGGCACCACCCTCGCCACCGGAAACGACGACGGCACCTTACAGCTCTGGGACACCACCACCGACCGACCCACCCCCACCCGAACCTTCCACCACGACGGCCAGGTGCTCGCTGTGGCCTTCAACCACGACGGCACCACCCTCGCCACCGGAAGCGACGACGGCACCGCACGACTCTGGGACACCACCACCAACCGACCCACCCCCG
>NZ_JBHSUF010000022.1:0-3404 GCF_042660575.1 Nocardiopsis tropica | reverse complement strand
CCCGTCCGAACCTTCCACCACGATGACTGGGTGAACGCTGTGGCCTTCAACCACGACGGCACCACCCTCGCCACCGGAAGCGACGACGGCACCGCACGGCTCTGGGGCATCTTCTAGAAGACAGCCACGGCCGCCCTGCCCGAGATCACCACCCGGTAGGTCTCCCGCGTGAAGTGCGTGGTGTGGCTCCCCTGTTCGGCAGGGTCCGCTTCCCGTCCACACCCGCGGCCAACACCGTTGAGCCGGCCCCGCCTCGTGCGTGAGCCGGGCGTCCGCGCTCGATCTCGTCGCACCGGCCACGTGGAGGCGGCGACAGACCCCCCGGCCCCACCCCCGCAGACCATCGCCCTGTATGAACGCTTTGCCGCTTTCACCGAACGCGGGGCGCCGTTAACGAACGAGGCACCAGCCGCAAACGACGGTGACGCTCCTGGCCAGCCCGGACGGACGGGGGGAGAGCCGCGTTCTCGACGCTCGTCGGTGGCGAGGAACGATCGTTTTCCGGACAGTCGGCCGGAACGACCCCGGAGGGCGCCGGACCGGACCCCGAAGTGGCGGAAAAACGTGTCGGAAACTCGGGGTGTTCATCTACTCCGCAGGCACCGTTTTTGTACACCCGGGGGCTGGACACCACCCTCGCGATCCCCGACGACCCCCTTGGCCCACTCGTTCCAGGAGCTGACCACCCTCGTGGGCGATCTGCGCCGCGCCGGGGTGGGCTTCTGATCCCGGCACGCAGCACTGGACACCACCGCCCCCGGCGGCAGGCTCGTGTTCCAGGTCTTCGCCGCCCTGGCCGGGTCCATCCGCGAACTCATCGTCGAGGGCGCCCGCGAGGGCCTGGCTGCGGCCCGCGCGGCAGACACCCGCCTCGGGCGTCCTCCGGCCATGGACGACGAGCAGGTCCGCCACGCACGGGCCCTTCTCGTCCAGCCGGAGAACAGCGTGGCCTCCATCGCCCGCCTGCCCGGCGTGCCCCGTTCGCCCCTGTACGAGCACGTGCCGGAGCTGTCCGGAGCCCATCGACAAGCAGTTGGACTCTCAGTCCACACCTGGAAATTTCATCTAACATGGGAGCAGAGTGCCCGCCGGGTCGTGAGACCCGGCGACGGCACGCCGAACGAGGAGAAGCCGGAACCGTCCATGAACGCCGAGCAGCATCCAGCCGCCACCGTCCCCGACTTGTACGACCGGTCCGGAAAGCGCTACTCCCTGGACGATCCCCGCTGGCGGGGCGAGGACGGCGGCCCCCTCGCCGTCAGTGCCCTGCCGGGCCTGCGTCCGGAGCAGATCGACACCGCCGAACGCTCCCTGTGGCGCTACCACGCGGCCCTGCCCGTCCCGGCCGCCCGCCGGGTGAGCCTGGGCGAAGGATGCACGCCGATGGTCCCGGTCGACTGGGCCGGTCGGCGCGTCCACTTCAAGCTGGAGTGGTTCAACCCGACCTCCAGCTTCAAGGACCGGGGCGTATCGGTGATGATGTCCCACCTGGCGGCACACGGCGTCGACCGCGTACTCGAGGACAGTTCGGGCAACGGCGGTTCCGCGGTGGCCGCCTACGCCGCCGCTGCCGGCATCCGCGCCAGGATCATCGTTCCCGCCGCCACCTCGGAGGCCAAGATCCTCCAGGCCCGCGCCTACGGAGCGGAGATCGAGCTCGTGGGCGGCACCCGCGACGAGGTCTCGGACGAGGCGATCCGCCAGTCGGAGCAGATCCCCTACGCCAGCCACAACTGGCACCCCATGTTCATCCAGGGCACCAAGACCATCGCCTACGAGATGTGGGAGTCGCTCGGCTTCACCGCGCCCGACAACGTCGTCCTGGTGGCCGGGGCGGGCAGCAACGTCATCGGGTGCGACATCGCCTTCGGCGAGTTGCTCCGCGCCGGCCAGATCGACAGGCGCCCGCGCCTGTTCGTCGGACAGCCCGAGCACTGGGCGACCATCGCCGATACGTTCAACGGCGTCGATTCGGCCCAGCGCGGCGAGCGGGTACCGACGATCGCCGAGGGCGCGTCCATCGCCCACCCGGTCCGGCTTCCTGAGGCGGTGGAGGCCATCCGCCGCTCCGACGGCGCCGCCTGCGCCGTCCCGGAAGCGCAGATCCACGCCGCGGTCCGCGCACTGAGCGCGCGAGGCCTGTACGCCGAGCCGACCAGCAGCGTCGCCGCGGCGACCCTCGACCACTTCATCGCGACGGGCGACATCGCGCCGGGCGAGAGGACCGTGGTCGTGCTCACCGGTGCGGGGCTGAAGTCCACCGAGAAGATGGCCTCGGTGTTCACCGGGCCCGCCGACTGAGCCCTGACCGGGAAAGGAGAGCGCGATGACACACCCCTCCCAGGAGGATCCCACCGACGAACACCCCGATCAGGAGGACGAGCACCTCATACGGGAGGCCGAGCGCATCGCCGTCGCCGTCGGACGCATGTTCCCGGGCCTGTGCGAAGTCGTCCTGCACGACCTGCGCCGGCCCGACAGCGCCATCCGCGCCATCGAGAACAACCTGTCCGGGCGGCGGGTCGGCGACTCCGCCACCGAACTGGGACTGCGCCGCATCGAGGACCCCGACTACCCCAGCGTCATCCAGAACTACAGCAACAGGTTCCCCGACGGACGCCCGGCCAAGAGCACCTCGATCGGCATCAAGAACGCCGGCGGGCGCTACGTCGCGGCCCTGTGCCTGAACCTGGACGTGAGCGCGCTGTCCCCGCTGGCGCTGACCCTGGCCAACCTCGTCGCCACGGACGTCGAACACCGGGGCGAGGGCCTGGAGACGCTGCGCGACCGCACCGGGCGCGAACTCCGGTCGGCCATCGACTCCTTCGCCGCCGAGCGCTCCAGCACCCCCCGCGGCCTCAACCGCGACCAGAAGCGCGAACTGGTCCGGCAGCTGCATCGCGAGGGGTTCTTCGAGACCCGCAGTTCCGCGCAGCTCATCGCCGACCGGCTCGGCGTCTCCCGGGCGACCGTCTACAACTACACGAAGTAGCCCTCCCGGCTGTGGGAGGTCTCCCCGACGAGGTCGGTGCGGCCTTCCCGGAGGCCGGTCCGCACGCCGGCGCCCGCGCCGCGCTCCACGGGACACCGTGCGACCATGGCCGCACAGCCCCGGGCTCCCGGGCGGACCGGGGCCGGGTGCGGACTGTCGGAGGGACCGGCCAAGGTGGCGGTGGCCGCTTTTGCCGCCCCCGGGCGCAGGCCCCACCACCGACCCCGACACGATGGAGCCCCCCATGCCCGGCCGCCTCACCCCGGCCCGCTTCGTCGACCTCTACGACCTGGGCGCCAGACCGCACATCCTCGTCTACCGCACCTCTGTGGGCGACCGGCGGCGCCGGGAGTGGCTGATCGACGCCGGGCTCCTGGCCCCGTGCGATCCCCCCGACCGCGGCTACGCCTTC
>NZ_JBHSUF010000021.1:34976-131821 GCF_042660575.1 Nocardiopsis tropica | reverse complement strand
GCGCGTTCGCGCAGCTCATCGGGGTATTTCCTCGGTGCTGGCATGTCCCTCATCCTTCCCAGGTTTGAGAGCCTCCATCACACCCGGCACGAAACACGTCGTACTCGAGATGAGTGAGGCCGAGAGTCTGGTCTACGCTGAAGTGCCGGGCGCAGGGCACGTGATCGTTGATGCACAGACCGTGGCAAACTCCCAGAGGAAGTTCGGTGCGCTGCGCTCGCAGGCGCTTCCGCACGAAGAGACTGTGCGGTTCATTGAAGTGAGAAGAGGGCATCTCGATGACTGACGATGGAGTGTGGCACAAATCCAGCTACAGCGGCCAGCAGGGCCACTGCGTCGAGGTTGCAGAGGGTCTGGTCACCGGTATCCGGGATACCCAGAACCGGGAGCTGGGGCATCTCGATGCCCCAGCTCCTGAGTGGATCGCGCTGGTGAACGCGGTGCGCGGCCGGTAACACCCCCCCCACATCCTGCACGCGAAGAACCGCACCCCGTCCGGCTACGGGGTGCGGTTCTCCTGTGCGAGCCGGAGCCCTGCCTCTCGGGGTCACCCCACCTGGGCCAGCCCGGCAGGCCGCCGGCCGTGGGCGGACTTCTTCGACTGCAGCCAGATGACGACGCCGACCACGAGCGCGCCGGTAGCGAGCAGTCCGCCGGCGAGGTTGGGGCTGCTGTCGCCGAGTCCCGTGTTGATGACGTAGCCGCCCAACCAGGCCCCGATGGCGTTGCCGAGGTTGAACATGCCGATGTTCATCGAGGATGCGAGGTTGGGGGCGCCGGCGCGTTCGGCCCGTTCCATCACCAGGCGCTGGATCGGGGAGACGGTGGCGAAGCCCGCGGCGGCCATGAGGAACACCGCGGCGAACGTGACCACGACGTTGTCCGCGGCGAGCCAGAACACGAGCAGCGTGACCGTGAGCAGGGCAAGGCTTCCCAGCAGCAGCCCCATGAGGTTCCTGTCGGCCAGCCGTCCTCCCAGGATGTTGCCGATGAACAGCCCGAGCCCGAAGACGAGCATGTAGGCCGTGATCCAGCTCTCCGGGGTGCCGGTCGCGTTCATGGTGATGGGGGCGATGTAGGTGATGGAGGTGAAGAACCCCGCCGGTCCGAGGACGGTGATCAGCATCGCGAGCAGCAGTTGTGGGTTGACGAAGGCGCGGACCTCGGCGGCGAAGTCGAACGACTCATCGGTCCTGCTCGCCGGGATGCAGGCGAGGATGCCGACCAGGACGACCAGGCCGATCGCCGAGATGCCCAGGAACGAGGTCCGCCAGGAGAACTCCGTGGAGACCCAGGTGGCGATCGGGGTGCCGATGAGCGTGGCCAGGGTCAGACCGGAGAACATGAACGCGATCGCGCTGGTCTTCTTGTGCTCGGGAACCGCGCGCGAGGCGATGATCGAGCCGATGCCGATGAAGGCCGCATGGGTCAGTGAGGAGACCACTCTGCCCAGGAGGGTCAGCGCGAAGGACGGGGCGAAGGCGGTCAGCAGGTTCCCGACCACGAACAGGCCCATGAGGACGAGCAGGAATCTCTTCTTCTCGAACCGCTGCCCGACCAGGATCAGGACCGGGGCGCCGAGGAAGACGCCGAGGGCGTAGGCTGTCGCGGCCCAGCCCGCGGTGGTGACCGAGATGCCGAATTCGATGGCGATTCCGGGCATCAGGCCGGAGATCGCGAACTCGGTGGTGCCGATCCCGAAGGCGCCGGCGGCCAGGGTCAGCAGCACCAGCCGGGTGCGTGAGGCGTTGTCGTGGGAAAGCATGCCCACCAGCCTGGACGGACCGGGATACGGCAGCCAGACACCTGTCGGGTGTGCGCCCGGGGTTCCTACCACTGACAGGGTCATGCTGGTTCGGGCCGGAGTACCTACCCTGGTAGGTATGACACCTTCGGCGAGCACACCATCGGGGAACCTGGGTGAGTTCCTGCGCTCCCGTCGCGCTGCCCTCGACCCCGAACAGGCCGATGTCATCGGCTGGGGCCGGCGCCGCAGGGTCCCCGGGCTACGGCGTGAGGAAGTCGCCCAGCTGGCCGGCGTCAGCGTCGCCTACTACACGCGACTGGAACAGGGGCAGGCACGCAACGCCTCGACCGAGGTGCTCCTCGCCCTGGCGCGTGCGCTGCGGCTGACGCCGACCGAGGTCGAGCACCTGCTCGACCTGGCCAAACCCTCGCAACTGCGTCCTGCGCCCCGGACCAGGCCCGAGCGACCGCACCCCCGGGCGCTGGCGATGCTGGAGGCCATCTCCGGTCAGCCCGCCGTGCTCCTGGGGCGACGCAACGACGCGCTGGCCTGGACCCGGACGGGCCATGCCCTGCTGGCCCCGCACCTGCCGTTCGACAGCACCGCGGACCCCGCGACACGGCCGTCCATGCCGAGGCTGCTGTTCCTGGACCCGCGTGTGCGGGACTCCTACGTGGACTGGAAGACCGAGGCGTCCACGAACGTCGCCTACCTGCGGCGGATCAGCGGCAAGTACCTCGATGACACCCGTCTGGCCGAACTCGTGGGCGAGCTGAGCATGAAGGACCCCGAGTTCTCCTCCCTCTGGGCGTCCGGCCGCGTGGGGGAGTGCGTCGGTGGCACCAAGCGCTTCCGCCATCCCCTGGTCGGCGAGCTGAGCATGGAGTTCCAGATCTGGCTCCAGGCCGACAGCCCCGACCACCGCTTGGAGGTCTACACCCCGAGCGATCAGATGTTCGCCGATGCGATGACCCTGCTGGAGACCCTCACGCACGACGAGGGGCTGGGAGGCAGGCCTCCCACTGCGGAGAACGCCAACGGCACGGCTTCGGCACGGACACCGTCGGCGTACCGGCGGAACTGACCGGCACGCGAGTACCCGGATCCGCGCGCACGCGTCGGACAGCGGATGCCATGCGACCGCGCCCTCGGTGCACCGGCCCGAGGGGCGGGGGACTCGGGCGGTCGGCGGGGCCGGTTCGCGGCCTCGGATCTAGAGGCTGCCCCAGTCCCACAGGGCCTGGAGGACCGGGCCGAGGCTGCGGCCCCGGGGCGTCAGCGAGTAGCGCACCCTCGGCGGCCAGCCCGGACGCCGTTCCCGCCCGACCACCTCGGCCGCGCAGAGGTGTGCGAGACGGTCGGACAGCACCTTGTCCGACAGCTTCGGCAGGGCCTCGCGGAGCTCGCTGTAGGAGCGGTCGCCGCGCAGCAGTTCGCGCACCACCAGCGTCGTCCAACGGCCCTGGACGGCCGAGAGGGCGATCTCCACGGGGCAGGTGGGCGTGGGCTCCGCGACGTCCGCGCGCGGATCCTCGGGCAGCCCCGGGTGGCCAACCGTTGGGTGAGTCACGAGAGCGCCTCCTAGCGTGGTCGACACCTTCATGATCCCGAACCGGAAGGACGTCCGTCGACCATGAGAGAACTGGCAGAACGGCCCGAAGACGTGCCAGCGGTGTTCGCCGAGCGGTTCAACAGCGGCGACCCCGACGCGCTGGCCCAGGTCTACGAGGACGCGGCGGTGCTGGTCCTGGACCCGCGGACGCCGCTGACAGGACCGGACGCACACGCCGCCAACGCCCGGCTGCAGGGGCTCGGCGTTCCCGTCTCCGTCCGCCCGCGACACGTCCACACCAGCGGAGACCTGGCGCTGCTGATCGTGGACTGGAGCATCGAGGGCACCGGCCGCGAGGGGCAGGCGGTGCACATCGAGGGCACCGCCACCGACGTCGCCCGGCGGGGCCCGGACGGGCGCTGGCGGTATGCCATCGACAACCCCTTCGGCACCGGGGCCCGGTAGCCCGTCGCCGACGGCGCAGGGGGAACGGCGTCCTGCCACGGCGCGCCCGGTGAATCCTCCCGCGCAGGTCCGGACGCGGAGCCGGCCCGAGGGCACCCGCACGGTTCCGGCGGAGGTCGCGGCCCGCCCGCCACGGCGGGCCGCATCGGGTCAACGGCCGTGCGCCGCCGCCAGCACGCGCTGGACGGCCCGCTCGGCCGCCGTGCGCTCCTCCTCCCGGACGTCCCCGGCCAGGAGCCGGGCGCGGTCGGCGTGTTCGCGGGCGCGGTCGATCGCGGCGGCCAGCCGCTGCGGCGTCAGCGTCCCCGTGAGGGGGGCGGGGCCCACACCCGCCCGCCGGACCCGGTCGCCCCAGAACCACTGGTCCCCGACGAAGGGCCGCACGACCTGGGGGACACCGGCGCGCAGCGCGGCGGCGGTGGTCCCCGCCCCGCCGTGGTGCACCACGGCCGCCATGTGCGGGAACAGCCGGTCGTGGGGGGCCTCGTCCACCACCAGGACGTCGTCCGACGCCTCCCCGGAGGCGGAGAGGGCTCCCCACCCGGTCGCCAGGACGGCCCGGTGGCCGCTCAGGCGCACGCCCTCGACGACGGTGCGGGTGAGCTCGGCGGCATCCCTCGACACCATGCTGCCGAACCCGACGTAGACCGGCGCACTCCCCGCGTCGAGGAACCGGGCCAGCTCGTCCGGCGGGGTCCACCCGTCCTCGGAGGGCAGGAGGAGGGCGCCCGAGGGGGCGGCGTCGGGCGGCCAGTCGGCGGGGGAGGGCACCAGGTGCCGGCTCCAGATGTGCAGTGCCCCGCCGGCGGCGATGCGTTCGGACAGCGACGCGGGCCGCCCGTGCAGGCCCAGCTCCTCGGAGCGCCAGTGGCGCAGCAGCCCCCGGTAGGGGGCCTCCACGGCGGCGGCCAGCCGCCAGCTCGGACGGTGGAGGAAACGGGGCACGAGGACCGGGACCAGCGGGGAGGCGAACTCGGCGGTCGGTGTGTACAGCGGCAGGGTGAGCACCGCGATCGAGGGCACCCCGAGGAGGTCGGCCAGGTCGGCGGCGCCCAGCGCCTTGGGCGCGTGGACGACGACGTCGCAGTCGGCGTCGGACAACCGCGCCACGTCGTCCAGCCAGGCCCGCATGAGCGGCCCGACCGCGCGGGCCGAGGTGAGGGCGGCGAGGGTTCCCCGGTGGGCGAGGTCGTCCTGGAGGGCGAGCACGCCCTCGTCCATCGGCAGGAAGTCCGTTCCGTGGCGGGAGGCCAGCGGCGCGAACCGGCGGGGCGCCGCGACCACGGCCCCGTGGCCCTCCCGCGTGAGCGCGCGGGCCAGGGCTACGAAGGGCTGGACGTCGCCCCTGCTCCCGGTCGTGACGATCAGCGCCCTCATCGCCGTCCCTCCTGCTTGACCCGGTCCCACTCGTCCAGGAGCTTCGGGAAGCGGTCGGCCATGAACCCGTACATGTCGCGCATGAGCTCGAGGCGTTCGCGCCGGGCGGGGTCGTCGCCCACCGCCGCGAGACCGCGCTCGGCCAGGTGGCGGAACCCCTCGAACTCGGCCATCTTCGCGCGGAAGGCGCGCTCGAAGACGTCCTGGGCGAGCCGGTACCTGTCCCGCCGCTCCCCGCGGCGCCGGAACCGCTCCACGAGCCCGCTCCGCTCCAGCCCACTCAGCGCGACGCTCATGCTGCTCTTGGCGACGGCCAGGGCCTCGCACAGCCGGGGGGCGTCGGCGTCCTCCTCGGCGGAACTCATGAGCCACCCCATGACCCGCCCCTGGGTCCTGCTCAGCCCCAGGCGCTCGTAGAACATCGCGGCCTCCTCGACGAAGGCCTCCACGTCGTCCATACGCCACCGTTCATCGCTTTGTTCGGATCGTTCCGAACAAAGTAACCCAATGGGGCGCTGGCGGCAAGGCCCCGTCCGCGAACAGGTCATCCCCCTGGCGTGCGCTCCGGCCGGACCGGCGGGTGTCGGCCCCACCGCTCAGGAGGAGGCTGCAGAGGGCTCTTGAAAACAAAAGTACAAAGTGTTTTTATGTATGCAGTTGATCGAAGGAGATCTCCGTGGACCTGCTCGCCGACTTCGCCGCCTGGGCCTGGCCGCGCCACCTCAACCCCCTGAGCTGGTACATCCGACCCCTGTTCTTCCTGCCCGTCGCCTACTTCTGCTGGACCCGCCGACCCCTGGCCCTGTCCCTGACCATCGCCGCGATGCTGTCGAGCTTCTTCTGGTTCCCCGAACCCGAGGAGGTCGACCCGGCCATGGCCGCGGTCCTGGCGATGGAGGAACAGCTGTTCACCGACCCCACGTGGGTGACCTGGGCCAGCCTGGCCCTGGTCCCCGTCCTGCTCGGATCCCTGTGCGCGGCCTTCTGGTACCGCTCCCTCGGATGGGGCCTGATCGTCGTCAACGGCGGCCTGGCCGCCAAGATCTCCTGGACCGTCGCCAACTCCGGCGCGGACGGGCTGGCCACCCTGCTGCCGCTGGGATCGGGCATGGTGATCACGACCGCCGCCGTCGTCCTCGTGGCCCGCCGCCGAGGACTGCCGCTGTCCCTGACCGGGGCCCGGCACGGCGACCGGGACACGCGACCGGTCACCAGGTGACCGCGCGCACCGACATCGAGAGGGGAGCGGACATGCCACCGGCGTTCTCACCGCGGGAGAAGGCCCGCATCACCGACCTGCTGCTGGGGTCGGGAGAGGCCCTGTTCACCGCACGGGGCCTGCGCAAGACCTCCCTGGAGGACCTGGTCGCCCCCGCCGGCATCGCCAAGAGCAGCTTCTACGTGTTCTTCGACTCCAAGGAGGCCCTCTACCTGGAGCTGATGCTGCGCCGGATGGCCGACGTGAAACGCCGCGTCATCGACGAGGCCCTGACCACCACCGACGACACAGAGGAGGCGCTGCGCCGCTTCCTGCGCGCCACGCTGGAGGTGCTGGACACCGACCCCCTGTACCGGCGGCTCATGACCCACCCCGAGGAGATGGACGCCGTCCTGCGCAAGGCCGACCCCGCCCGCCTGGAGGGGTTCCCCGACAACCCCGTGAACGCGCTCAACGCGTTCGTCACCGCCGGCCTGGAGGGCGGAGAGCTGGTCCCGGCCCCTCTGGCCGCCGTCGTCGGCGTCATCCAGACCGTCATGCTGCTGCCCATGAACGCCGACCGGCTGGCGGCGCCCGACTCCTACGAGCAGACGCTCGACCTGCTCATCGACATCGTCGCGCGCGGTCTGACCGCACGAAGGGAATGACGTGCACGCCCTGCTGCTCACCCACGGAACCCGGGGGGACGTCCAGCCCTTCCTGGCCCTGGCCCGCGCCCTGGCCGACGCCGGCCACACGGCCACGGTCGCCGGCCCCCGGTCCTACGCCGCCCTCGCCGCCGACCACGCGGTGGCCTACCACCCGGTGGACGACGGCCCCAACGCCCTCATGGACGACCCCGGGATGAAAGGGGTGATGGAGACGGGCCTGCGCGGCCTGCGCGGCGCGGCCCACACCGTCTCCCTCCTGCGCGAGATCACCCCGCTCATGCGGCGCGTGTACGCCGACATGGCGGCCACCGTCGACCTCGGGGCCGACGTCGTCGTGCACATCCCCGGGATGCCAGGCGCCCACGTCGCCGAACGCCTCGCCGTGCCCGCCGTGCCGGTGGCCCTGCAACCCTCCTGGGTCCCCATCCACGCCTTCCCCGCCCCCGGGGTGCCCTGGCCGGAGCGCGCCCCCGGAGCGCTCAACCCGCTCACCTACCGGCTGGCCGCCCTGGCCCTGCGCGGCCAGCGCGGCGTCGCCGAGGACCTGCGCCGGGAACTGGGGCTGGCGTCCCGGCCCGGGCGGCACGACCCCCTCCTGCGACCGGACGGCGCACCCGCCACGGTGCTCCACGCCTTCAGCCGGCACCTGCTCCCCGCCGGGGCCCACTACCCCCCGCAGGTGCGGACCACCGGTTTCTGGTTCGCCCCGCCCGACACCGCGTGGGAGCCCCCGGCGGAGCTGGAGGCGTTCCTGGCCGCCGGCGAGCCCCCCGTGTTCGTCGGATTCAGCAGCCTGCCCACCCTCGATCCCGCCGCCACCGGCCGCGTCGTCACGGCAGCCGTGCGCCGCGCGGGCGTGCGCGCGATCGTCGCCGCCGGGTGCGGCGGCATCGACGCCGCCGAGGCGGACAGCGACGTCCTGCTCATCGACCGTGCTCCGCACGAACGCCTGTTCCCCCGGTGCTCGGCCGTCGTCCACCACGCGGGGGCCGGGACCACGGGGGCCGCGGCTGCCGCGGGACGTCCCCAGGTCGTGTGCCCGTTCTGGGGGGACCAGCCGTTCTGGGCCGCGCGCGTCCACGACGCGGGGGTCGCCCCCGCCCCGCTCGGCGGCCGGCGCCTGTCCGAGGACGGCCTGGCCGCCGCACTGACCGAGGCGCTCACCGGTCCCGGAACCGCCGCGCGCGCCGCGGACCTGGGGGAGCGGGTCCGCGCGGAGGGCGGAGCGCGGGAGGCGGTCCGCGTCCTGGAGGAGGTCGCGCTGCCCGGCCCGGCCGGCTGAGTCCCGCCCGGGCCGTCCAGGGGCGCCCCCGGGCGGCCGGGGCCCGTGTCGCGGGGTCCCCTGTTGACGGCCGCGAACATGACAGTCGATTCGGCCATGGGGATGACAGCGACTTCTCCGTCACCGGTCCTCATCCGGTATCAGGTCCAGCACACGGCGCAGGCTCTCCTCGGACGGGTTGATCGCCGAGTCCAGCACCAGGTGCGGCTCCTCCCACGGCTCCCACAGCTCTCTCATGCGTTCGGCGTGCTCCCACGAGACCGTCGTCGGCCAGCAGGGGATGCCCCTGGACCTGCCCTCCAGCCGGAGGCGCTGGACCTCTTCGTCCGAGCAGACGCATTCCACTCCGATGAACGTCCCGCCCAGGCGCTCGGTGATCGACTGCCATCTGCGGCGCTGGGCCCTGGTGTGTCCGGTCGCGTCGATGATCGCGCTCATGCCCAGGGTCAGCTGGCGTGTCACGGCGGCGGTCAACATCAGCTCGGCTATCGGGGTGCTGTTGTCGGGGCGAAGGACCCCGAACACGTCAGTGCTCACCTCTGCTTCCTCTCACGCTGACGGTGAGTGCTCGGGGAAGAGGCTGAACCGGACGTCCGGGGCGACGGCGAACCCGTCCTCGACGGTGCCCGCTGGCAGACCTGCTGCGGCCAGGCCTCGGAGACCGGAGTCCCAGTTCGCGCCGCGCGGAGGGGGACCGAACCCCGGCAGCGCGGCCAGGACCCCGGCTTCCTCCGCTCCGATCGGGATCACCCGCCCGGCGGCTTTCTCCAGCGCGGCCCGCTGTTCGGCGGTGAGCAGGCCCATCCGGGCCCCAGGACGTAGGTGTGTGCTCCGGTGCGGCGCAACGCCCAAGCCCCGGCCCTGTCCGGGTGGGCCTGGAGGTGGTCGAGTGCGGCCTTGAGCGGGGGCGGCCGGTCGAGCGCCTGGCACAGCGTGTAGGGGTGGTTCTCCCGAAGCTGCGGCGAGGGGCAAAGCAACCCGTCAGTAGCTACGTGGCTTGGATCGTGGCTCGGCCGACGGCCGTCTCCGGCAGGGAGGAGGAGTAGCGGTCCGGCAGATTCACTCAGTGGAGGCCAGGTCCAGGAAAACGAGCGCCCCCGGCGGCAGGCGCCGGGGGCATCGGATCCAGAACGTGCGCTACCTCAACGGCACCCCTTCGGCCGAGATTCGCGCTGCGCACCTGCGGCCCGGGGCGGCCAAGGCCGCGGGAGGGTCAGCGGGGGGCGAGAGCGGCCAAGAGCAACTCCTGGACCGCGGGCAGGACCTCCTCGACGTCCGCCCCACGGCGGGCCATCCGGTCGGCGCCGGCGCGCACGATGCCGCTGAGCAGGTGGGTGGTCAGCGGAACGTCCGCCAGCGGGCGGAAGGAGCCCTCGGCGACACCGTCGGCCACGACCTTCTCCACTGCGGCGGCAACCTGGGCGAAGGGGCCCTCGGGGAGTTCGAGGACCTCCTGGGGCACGGTGTCCGGGGGTGCGTGCAGCATCAGCCGGAGCGCGGGGGCCGTGAACGATCGCATCAGCACCTCCGCGATGTCGGCCAGGCGCTGGGGGGCCGGCCCCGGGCCTGCGGCGATCTTGTCGACGCGCTCCAGGACGTCGCGGCTGGCGAGCTGGGCGGCCTTGGCCACCAGGGAGGCCTTGTCCTTGGCGTAGTTGTAGATCGTGTTGCGTGCGATCCCGGCCCGGGCGGCCACGTGCGCGAGGTTGAACCCGTCATAGCCCTGCTCGTCGAGCAGACCGCCCAGCGCCTCGGTCAGGTCGTCCCAGACCTGTTCGTGGTGGGCCTGGAAGGTGGCGCCCTTGATACGTGCCATGAGCCCAGTATCACCCGCCCACGGGGGCGTCGGCGCCGGTCTTGCGCGACTTCAGCCGCCCGACCGCGCCGATGGTTCCCAGGACCAGGGCGCGCACGCGTTCGGCCACCGGCCCCGAGGGCACGAACAACTGCTGCATGATGCGGGCACGGCGCTGGTGGTGGGTGATGAAGGGGCGCATGCCCTTCTCCCATTCGGCCAGGGCGGCCTGGAGGTCGCCAGGGTGGGCCGCCAGGGCCTTGCCCAGGTCCGCGCCGCCGCGCATTGCCGCGGTGGAGCCCATGCCGGAGTACAGGTTCAGGCACCAGGCGGCGTCCCCGACCAGGACCACCCTTCCCGAGCGCCAGGTGGGCATCTTGACCTGGTTGACCGAGTCGAACAGGAAGTCGGGGGCCCGGCCGAGCTCGTCCAGCGCGTGGGTCAGGGCGGGGTGGTCCATGCCTGCGTACACCTCGCGCAGGGTCTCCAGGGCAGGTCGGGTGAACTGCGCGTCGACGTCCTTGGTGCGGTAGGTCAGCAGCACGGTGGGGGTGCGGTCGGCGAAGCCGAAGACCCAGGCCGCTCGGCGGGAGCGGGCGTTGATGATGCCGTCCTGGGGCCCGTACCCGGGGACCTGCCGGTCGAGTTCGAAGGCGCAGATGATGGCCTGCCACTGGTCCAGGTAGTCCTGGTGCGGGCCGAAGGCCAGCTCGCGCACGCTTGAGCGCACCCCGTCGGCGCCCACGACCAGGTCGTACTCCTCGACCGTGTGGGCGCCGGTGGCTGCCTCCTCGAGTGTCACCTTCGCCCTCTGCGGGGTCTGTGTGATGGCGACCGGGCGGGTGTCGAACCGCACCTGGACGTCCCCCAGGTCCTGGAGCGTGCGCCACAGGCCTTGCTCGATGTCCCCGCGCAGGACGGCGTAGGGGGCGCCGGGCTGGTCGAGGAATCCGGCGCCGGGTGTGGCCCGGCCCGAGGGGCCCACGTTCCAGTCTTGGCCGGCGGTGGGGTTGCGCACGTGCAGGTGCGGGGTCATGCCCAGGTCCTCGGCGGCCTGTTTGCCGTCGGGGAAGACGCCGACGAAGTACCCGCCCGTGCGGCGCTGCGGGGCGCGTTCCACGATCACGGGCTCCCATCCGGCCCTGCGCAGACCGATCGCCGCCGAGATCCCCGCGATGCCCAGTCCCACCACGAGCGCGCGTTTGTCCTGCTGTGTCATCGGGACACCCCTCCAAAAGTTGCGACGATCTGTCGCAACTTCAAGTTACGACGTTTTGTCGCAACTTTGGCGCGAGGGGTAGGTGCCCTGCGTCACACATTGGGGACGGTTCTGGTGGAGGCCGGTGATCGAGTACTCGGTCTTCGCCTCTTCCCGCCCCGTGTAGTCACTCTGCGTGATCGTTGGGGGCGTAGTGGGACCACGGGCTTCCCGCCTCGGCGGGCAGCGCGGTGATGTGTTCGGGGTGGTAGCCGAGCATCCGGGCGATGACCGGCGCCGGGGCTTGGAGCACGGGCTGGCGGATGGCGGCGGTGCGGCCGTGGAAGGTCGGGAGCCCGTTCCTGCGCACCCGGCCGGCGAGCGTGCTGGTGTCCATCGGCTGGCCGGCCCGGCGCCTGGGGCAGAGCCAGTGCGCCCCGGGGTTGGTCGCAGTGGTCGGGTTCGGCCGGCGGGCGGGCGGCGAAGGTCCGAAGCAGCTCGGCGAGCGATTCAGGGACCGGGAGCCGGGAGCCGGGGGCGAGGGGGATTGCTCCAGGATTTAGCGGCTCTTCACAGATGACGGTGTAGGAGCTGGTGGCGCGTAGAAGGTGCACCGGGTCAGCCTGGCGGTGGCTGCGGATCCTCGCGGGTTGCCTGAGCGAGGCATTCGAGCAGGGCCTCTCGGTCGATGCCCAGATCTGCGATGTGCTGGTCGATCATTTGCAGGTGTGATTCGACCAGCGGCCGCCGTGCTTGCGGATCTCGATGTCGAGCCGATTTAGCGCCAGACCCCGTCCGAAGCCACGGCGAGATCACGGGGTCGCGGTAGTTCTGGCGGAAAACCCAACGCTCAGCCTCCCCGTTTGGCTGTTCGCTGACGGTCACCCCTCCCCCCCCGACCTGACCGCGGTGCCCGCCCCCGCGCTGGCGCGGCTCTCGGGCAAGCTCCGCATCCCGATCAGGGAACTGCGCGAGGTCGCCCGCCGCCTGAAGTGGCGACCGGTGAAGGAACCTGAGGCCGAGGAGCTCAACGGGCACCCACGCAAGACGCTCGGCTGGGACACCCCACCCCGGCCGAGCGCCTGGCCGAGCTCGTGGCCACAAACAACTGACAGCCGTTTTGCAACAATCCCTGGAATCAGCCCGGACGCGGGGAGGCCCCCGAACGGCGAAACGCCGCTCGGGGGCCTCGTGACCACAGAGCTGCCCTTGCCGGGGTGTCGGGAACATTCCTCCGACCGGCCCGGATGCGGCGGCGGGAGCGCCGCCCGCGTGGACCAGGTCTACCGCGCCGCGCACACTCGGACGCTGGCGTGGGAACAGCGCGTCCGCGGCGTCGGCGACTTCCACGCCCTGCTCGCCGCCCACCTGCGCGACGAGCACCACCCACAGGTGGCCGGGCCGCTGGCACCGCGCTGCTGGGGCTTGGCCCGGCCCCGCACGGCACCGACTGGAGCACGGGCGCCGAGGGCCTGGCCGACGCCGGGCTGACGGCCGTCACCGTCGAGGGCGAACTCGCCGTCGACCCGGCTGTGCGGTTCAGTCTTCTCCCCGAGCACTCACCGTCAGCACAGGAAGAGACGGAGGAGGAGTACTGACGAGTTGGCGGCCGATCCACTGGCATCCCCGAGGCCGTCAACAACCCCTGCCCGGTCCGCCTCACGAGGGGCCTTGCGGTGGTGGCGCATGACACGGGCGGACGGCATCCCCCTTCTAGTACGTTTGTACTTGTACGCACGTACCAGACATTGGGGTGAAAAAGATGCTGTTCCGGACCTCTGGGCGACGCGCACAGGGGGAGCGCCCATGACCTCCCGCCGGGACCCCGAGGGGCGCCGACGCGCCATGGTCGAGGCCGCAGCGCAGGAGATGGTCGCCAACGGCAGCTCCGCCCTGACGCACCGGCGGGTGGCCGAACTGGCCCGGGTGCCGCTGGGGGCCACCACCTACTACTTCGACTCCCTGGACGACCTGCGCGCCGCCGCACTGCAGGCCATCGCCGAGCAGGCCGACGAGGAGCTGCGCGAGTTCGCGCAGGAGATCCACGACTGCGACGGCCGCCCCGAGGGCATCGCCGCTCTGTTCGCCGCCTACCTGGGCGACCGCGAGCGGCTGCGCGCCGAGAGCCTGCTCTACTTCGCCGGCGTGGACAACCCCGAGCTGCGTCCGTTCGCCCAGCAGTGGGTACAGGGGGTCACCGAGATCCTGCAGGCCTACGCCGCGCCCGAAGCGGCCCGGGCCACGGCCGTCTACCTGGACGGGGTAATCCTGTACACCCTGCTCCACGACCGTCCCCTGGACGAAGCGGCGCTGCGCATGGCGATCGCCGCCCTGATGAGCACATCCCTGGAAGAGAAGCCGTGAGCACTCCACACCACACCTCCGACGCACCGGGCGCCACCGCCGGACACCTGTCCGCCGGCCGCCGCTGGGCCGCCCTGGCGGTGCTGGCCGCCAGCCTGCTCGTGGTGGTCATGGACATGACCATCCTCAACGTCGCCCTGCCCGAGATGGCCGCGGCGCTGTCCCCGACCGCGGCCCAGCAGCTGTGGATCGTCGACATCTACTCGCTGGTCCTGGCCGGCCTCCTGGTCACCATGAGCACCCTGGGCGACCGGTGGGGCCGCAAGAGGATGCTCCTGACCGGCTTCGCCGTCTTCGGCGGGGCCTCCCTGCTGGTCCTGGCGGCCGAGTCGGCCCCCGTGGTGATCGCCGTGCGCGCCCTGCTGGGCGTGGGCGGGGCGATGATCATGCCGGCCACGCTCTCGATGATCCGCAGCCTGTTCACCGACCCGGCCGAACGCGCCAAGGCGCTGGGCATCTGGGCGGCCGTCGCCTCCCTGGGAGCGGCCGTGGGACCCATCGTGGGCGGTCTGCTGCTGGAGCACTTCTCCTGGCACGCGGCGTTCCTGCTGAACGTGCCCCTGATGGCCGCGGCCATCGTCGCGAGCCTGTTCCTGCTGCCCGAGGCGCGCAACCCCCACCCCGGTCGCTGGGACGCCCTGGCCACCGCCCTGTCGATCGCGGGCATGACCGCCCTGGTGTGGGGCATCAAGCGCATCGCCAAGGAGGGACCGGCCGACGCCCTGGCACTGGCGGCGCTCGCGGCGGGACTGGCCCTGCTGGTCTGGTTCGTGCTGCGCTGCCTCCACAGCGACTCGCCGCTGCTGCGGGTGCGCCTGTTCACCGTCCCCTCCTTCACGGCCGGGACGCTGGCAGCGCTGTTCACCATGCTGGCGATGGGATCGGCGCTGCTGCTCGCGGCGCAGTGGTTCCAGCTCGTGCAGGGGCTGTCGCCCCTACAGGCCGGGATCGGGCTGCTGCCGATGGCCGTCGCCGCCACGGTGGTCTCCCCGCTGGCGCCGGTGCTGGCCCAGCGGATCGGCGCCCGCACCGTCCTGGTGGGCGGCCTGGCGCTGTCGGCGCTGGGCTTCGCCGCCCTGGCCCTCGCCCCCGCACCGCTCACCTACGCGCCGGTCGCGATCTTCCTGACCCTGCTCGGCGCGGGCATGGGATCCCTGGCCATCGCCTCGGCGATCATCATGTCGGGGACCCCGGCCGAGCACGCGGGCAGCGCCGCCGCGATCGAGGAGACCTCCTACGAACTGGGCGCGGTCCTGGGCGTGGCCGTGCTGGGCAGCGCGGCGGCCGCCCTCTACCGCGCCGAACTGCCCGCCTCCGACCTCGCCGCCGCGGGCCTGGGCCCGCACGGGGTGGGGGCGGCGCAGGAGTCCCTGGGCGGCGCCCTGCACGTCCTGGCCGACCTGGGCCCCGCCGGCGCCGCGGCCGCCGCCCAGGCACAGGAGGCCTTCACCCACGGCCTGGTGCTGGTCGGCGGCATCGGCGCCGCGATCATGCTGGTGTCGGTGGTCGTGGTGTTCGCCCTCACGCCCAAGGACCTGGACGTGACCAAGGGCCACTGAGGCCCGACCGCCGCCGCGGGGCGGCGGACCGGGCGCCGCCCCCGCACCGTCACAGGACGGGTGCGGGGGCGGTCGGCGTCCTCCAGACGCGGTCGGGGTGTGGTCAGCGGGCGAGCACGACGGTCTTGCCGGGCAGCCGCCCGGAGGCGGCGTCCCCGTGCACGGCGGCCAGCTCGGCCATCGGGCGGCGGTCGGCGACGTGGAGCCGGAGCCTGCCGGCGTCCACCTTGGCGACGAGCTCGGCCAGCTGCGCGCCGTCGCTGCGGACCCACAGGCTCGCGGTGCGCACCTTCCGGTCGGGGTCCTCGGGGACCGGGCCGGCCGTGCTGGCGGCGACCCCGCCGTCGGCGACGTAGTCCGCCAGCCGCGCGAGCTCCTCCGGGGAGACGCGCACGTGGTTCACCACGACCTGGAAGGGACCGCCCACGGCGGCAGGGCCCGCGGCCAGGTCGAGGGGGCCGACGACCCGGTCCGCGCCGTAGCCCCGAAGGCGGTCGGCGTGCTGTGGCGCGTCCACCGCGGTCACGTGCGCCCCCGCGTCGACGGCGAGCTGCACCACGAGGCTGCCCACAGCGCCCCCCGCCCCGTTGACCAGGACGCTCTGCCCGGGCTTCAGCTCTGCGAGCTCGAAGGCCGTCTGCCAGGCCGCCAGGCCGGTCAGCGGCAGCGCCGCGGCGTCGACCAGCTCGATCGTCCGGGGAGCCGGGGCCAGGGACCCGGCCGGGACGAGTGCGTACTCGGCGGCCCCGCCGGCGGAGTCCAGGGGCAGCATCGCCACGACCCGGTCGCCCACGGCCGGGCCCGTCACGCCCGCGCCGAGTTCGGCGACGGTGCCCGCCAGGTCGATCCCCGGCACGTACGGCAGGGTGATCGGGAGCATCTCGGCCAGGACGCCGGCGCGGATGTGGTCGTCGACCGGGTTGAACGAGGTGGCCGCCACCCGCACCAGCACCTGGCCGGCGCCGGGGACCGGACGGTCGACGTCCTCGTGGCGCAGGACCTCGCTGCTGCCGAACTCGTGGAAACGGATTGCCTTCATAACACTTTCCTCCAGGGTGTGATGGTGTCGTCGCCCCAGGACGGGCGATCAGGCGCGAGGGTGAAGCACGTCGAGGCGCTCAGGCCAGCTGCACCGACCGGATGGAGTTGCCCATCACCATGCGGTCGATCGCGCTCACGGCGCTGCCGGGGTCGTCGGCGGCGCCGACGGTCAACAGCAGCGGGACGAAGTGGTCGGCCGTCGGATGGGCGATCGCGGCGCCGGGCGCCTTGGTGCGGTAATCGGCGAGGGCATCGGCGTCGCCCCGGGCGAGGGCATCGACGGCCCATGCGTCGAAGGCCGCGGTGGCGGCGGCGAGCTCGGGCCGGCGGAAGACGGCGAAACTGTGCGTCATGAAGCCCGAGCCGAGGACGAGGACGCCTTCCTCGCGCAGGGGGCGCAGGCGTGTGCCGAGGTCGAGCAGGGCGCCGGGGTCCAGGCCGGGCATCGACAACTGCACGACCGGGACGTCGGCGGCGGGGTACATGGCCATGAGCGGGATGAAGGCGCCGTGGTCGAGGCCGCGGTCGGCGAACTCGTGCACCGGTGTCGGGCCCAGCAGGCCGGTGAGCCGCCGCGCCAGGTCGGTGGCGTCCGGGGTCGCGTAGGGAAGGGTCTTGTAGCGGGGGTGGAAGCCGCTGAAGTCGTAGTGGAGCGGGACGCCGGCCGCGGCTCCCGATATCGCGGCCGGCGCCTGTTCCCAGTGGGCCGATACCACGACGACGGCCCGGGGTTTGGGCATCGACCGGGCCCAGTCGAAGAGGTCGTCGAGCCACTGCGGGTCGTCGAGGGTGAACGGGGCGCCGTGGCTGACGAAGAGGCTGGGCATGGGTCCGTCGGAGGGGGTCCACACCCGCTGTCCGCGCGCCTGTGGCAGGACCCGGGCGAGGAGGTCGTCGTACGCCGCGGCCGGTGCGCGCGGCGGTACAGAGGGGTTCAGGCTGCTCGTGGTGGTCAAAACCAGCTCCTTCACTTGCCTGGGAAAGCGTTTTTACTTTCCCAGGCAAGTGAAAGGTAGCCCGTTGAGGGTTGCCTGTGCAAGTGATGCCAGTTGCCCAGGCAAGTATGATGGGGGTCATGGACTCCCAACCCTGGCTCGACGACGACCAACAGGACCTGTGGCAGGCGCTGCTCACGGTCGTCATCGCCCTACCAGCGGCCCTCGACCGCCAGCTGCAGCGGGAGGCGGGCATCTCCAACTTCGAGTACGGGGTCCTGGCCCGGCTGTCCACGGCCGACGAGGCCACGATGCGGCTCAGCGAGCTGGCCCGGCTCTGCGACAGCACCCAGCCCCGCCTGTCGAAGGTGATGGACCGTTTCGAGGCCCGTGACTGGGTCGTCCGCCGACCCGACCCCGGCGACGGTCGGTACACCCTCGCCACCCTGACCGGCGCCGGTCGGCAGAAGCTCGTCGAGAGCGCACCGGAACACGTCGCGCAGGTGAAGCGGCTCGTGTTCGACCCGCTCACCGCCGCTCAGCGCCGCCACCTCGGGACCGCGCTCACCCGCATCGCCGCCACCGTGCGCCAGGAGACCGAAGGGGGCTGAGCGCGCCCTTCCCGGACGGGGGTTCCCGCCGGCCCCGCCCCCGCGACGCCGGTGACGGGGTGGGGGGCGCTGCGAGGTGGGCTTCGGCCGCGCGTAGGGGCTCGGCGCACATAGAGGCGCGGTCGACCTGCTGCAGGCGGCCCGGCGTCAGGGGACTCGTCCCGGGTTCGACCACGGGGGAAGGCCGGTGCTGCACGCCTCGGCGACCAGCAGGGCGCACACGCTGAACAACGCCCCCGGCTCCACCGCCGGCAGCCGTCCGGACCGCCTCCAGCGCCGGGCCACGCCGCTGCACCGGCTCGTCGGCGCCGAGTCCTCCTGCCACCTCGCCCGGGACGCCGAGGACGTGCGGGCCAGGGCCGAGGCCCTGGCCCGCACGTGCGGCCACTTACACCTGGGCGTATCCACCGTCGGCGTGGAACTCGGCGCCGTTGATGTAGCTCGACGCGTCCGAGGCGAGGAACGTCGTCAGGGCGGCGATCTCCTCGGGCTCGGCGAGCCGGCCGAGGGGGACAGTGGCTTCGGCCTGCTTGAGCGCCTCGGGTGGGACGAGCTCCAGCAGGCCTTCGGTGCGTGTACCGCCGGGGGATACGACGTTGACACGGAAGCCGTGTGTGCGCGCGCTGAGGGCCCAACCGCGAGCGAGGGTGCGAACTGCGGCCTTCGACGCCGCGTAGACCTCAAGTCCCTGGTCGGGTCGGGTCGAGGCGGTCGAGCCCGTCAGGATCACCGAAGCGTTCTTGCTGAGCAGCGGTAGCGCCTGCTGGAGCGTGAAGATCGTTCCCTTGACGTTGGTGGCGAACACCGAGTCGATCAGCTCTTCGGTCACCTCGCCGAACGGAGCCGCGATGCCGATGCCGGCGTTGGCGACCAGCACGTCGACGCGTCCGGCCTGGTCCCGCACGGTGCTGTAGAACGCGTCGAGCTCGGAGGGCACCGAGACGTCGCAGACGACGCCGGTCACGCGGTCGCCGAGCTCGGCGACCGCGGCGTCGAGCACGTGCTTGCGGCGACCGGTGATGAACACCGTGGCGCCCGCGTCGCGGAATGCGCGAGCGGTCGCAAACCCGATGCCGGTGCCGGCCCCGGTAACGACGGCGATCTTACCTTCCAAGACGGCCATGCCGCCCTCCTCTTCATTGTGGACTGGTGCGTCAATAACCATACCCCTGTTATGGACCGATCGGTCAAGATGTGGCTCGTGTCGAAACATCGGGGCTCCGCGTCTCGGGCCCACCCCGTCACAGGCGGCGGCATCACAGGGGCGGACCGGCCACCCGGGGCGGCTCAAGTCGTCGGTCGCGGATCGGGCCGACCGGCAGCCGGCAGCACACAGAGGGCCTGCAGGCGGACCGCGTTCCCCCCGGAAACAGCGGCGCGCAGCTCGAGGGCGCGCCGCAGGGCGCCAGGCCGGCCGCGGACTGCGGCGGTACGGGCCGCTCGGTAGGGCGCTGTTACTGCGCTGGGGCGGGCAGCAGTCGTGCCAGGGTGGAGTGAGCGGTCGTGCTCAGCGCGTCGATATCCATGCCGGTGCGCCCGAGCGCGATGAGACCGAGCTGCGCGACAAGGGCCGCACGGGCGGTCTCGGAAGGATCGGCACCGGGATCGAGGTCGCCTTCGCTCCGGGCGCGCTCCAGCGCCGTGGTGAGGACGGCGGTGATCGCGTCGTAGCTGCGGCGGGCCTCGGCAGCGACGTCCGGGGTGCTAGCGGCAAGCTCGGCGTTGCTGTTGGCCAGCAGGCAGCCCCGGCGCGCAGCCGCCCCGGTCGGGTCACCGGTCAGGCCGAGGACGAACTCGCGCACCACGTCGACCCCCTTGGCGGCAGAAGCCAGACGCTCGCGCAGTGCCAGCAGGTTCGCGTCGTCGTACTCCCGCAGCACCCGGAGAAACAAGCTTCTCTTATCCCCGAACGCCCCGTAGAGGCTGCCCTTGCCCAACCCGCTCACGCGCAGCAGGTCGTCCATCGACGTCGCCGCGTACCCCTTGTCCCAGAACTCGTCGCGGACAGCGAGAAGCACGCGGTTTTCGTCGAACTCACGAGGTCGCGCCATCCGCCCAGCGTACTGGTTCTGGACTACGCGGGCCACAACGAGGGGTTCCGCGTCGTCCGACGGCTTGTGCCCGGCGCGCACAGCGAAGACGACGCCCACCGCGTGGACCGCGTTGAGATTGGGGCATGACAGGACCCTCGGCCGCAGTGGCCGAAGACGCTGGACCGCAAGACCGGTCGGCACATCGGCCTCTTCCTGGCGATGAGGGCCCGCCGGGTCGCCGATCCCGTCGCTCTGCCAGAAGGCCGGCGTCGCGACCGCCGATGCCGGGGGTCGAGACAGTCAGGAATTGTAGATCGAGTGATCTGCGTTCTCCGTGGCTCCGGCCGCCGTGATCACTGCGTGTGGTCGCTGGAGGCGTAGCGGCTCCAGGTCCCGCCCGCCCGCCCGCCCGGGCAACGGCCCGGGTGGTGGTCGTGGAATGGAACCCCAGCGCCTGGGCGAGGACCGGTGCGGGGCCTGGAGCACGAGTTGACGCAGCGCGGAGGCGCGCACCGCCGTTCCGGGAAGACCGATGTCGCGGATCAGCTCGGCGGGACTGTGCGGATACAGGGGGCGTCCGGCCCTGCGTCCGGGAAACAGCCAGGTCGCATCCCGGTTGTTCGTGTTCATGTCGGTCCGTCGGTCCCTGGCCTGGAGCGGCGGGTCAGCGAAGGGTTCGGGGACCGGGGCCGGTGGGTCGCCGAGCCGGATGAGCACCCGCCCGTCGGCGTCCTGGGTCAACCGACAGGCGGGTCGGCCTGGTCGACGCGCTCGACACGGAAGGCGTCCAAGACCGCGTCGGCGATCAGCGCAGGCATCTCACCGACCGGGCGGCACACCCCGAGTTGCGCCTCGATCTCGTCCGCGATCACAGCGGCGAGTGCGCGGGCGACCGCGCGCTTGTCCATCGCACCCTCTTCCTCTGCGCCGGGTGGACAGGGAGCCCGAAAGGAGCTGAGGTCGATGGCGGCGCGAGCGCGGTTCATCACGGCGTCGTAGCCGTGAGCGCCGAGTTCCGGGAGGATGAGCGGCGCGAGCGCCTGCTGTACGTCGGACAGCACCTTCTGCTCGACCGGTCTCGCCGATTCGATCGAGCTCAGGTCGTACGCGAACTCTGCAAAGGCGATCAGCTCGTGTAGAACCGTCGCCTCGGCCTGCGACATGTCCAGGGTCACGGACCCGTCGGGGGCATCGGTTGCACGCATCGCATCGCTCCTGCTCAGATGTGTCATCGTGTCGGAACTCGACGGCGTTGCCGTCGGCCGTCACGTACTCGGGCGCTCTCCCCGGCCGAGGTCCAACGCCTCATGCGCCGAGCGGTCGTTCGGCCCGGCGGGATGGTCAGGGCACAGCCGATGACCCTCCCCGTGCGATCGGTGGCCGCCGGCAGCGCCGACAGGCCCGTGGGAACCCCGCCGACCACGGGCGCGGCGGGCGTCTCGGCGCGTCAGGACGCGGTGGCTCACGGAGCCGCCGCGGGAGCGTCGCCGGGGGAGGGGGCGCTGTCGGCGGGCGCGTCCCCGTGATCGGTCGCCTGTCCGGGGCCGGGGGCGTCCCCGGGGGCGCCGGGGCGGCCCTCGGGGTGCAGGTGGGCCATCAGCCCCCGGAACCGCACCCAGGAGTCGTGCTCCACCCCGGTACCCACCTGGTACCAGAACGCGGGGGTCAGCGGCGGCCCGAACGGCAGCGGGCGCACGGGGGCGCCCAGCGCCCGAGCGGTGCCGATGACGGCCACCGCCTCCTGGCCCAGGGCCATGCCCACCGGCAGAGGCAGACCCGCCCAGTGGGGCGCGTAGGTGAGATCGGCGCGGCCGCCCACCCGGCGCACCGTCATGGTCCGCAGCACGTCCCGCTCGGTCAGCTCCCCGACCAGCGAGGGCAGCACCGACAGGTCGGGCTCGGCGCCCTCGGGGTACCCGACGGCGAACGTGATCGCCTCGCGCACCCCGAACGAGGTGCGGCTCACCCGCACCGTGCCCGCGAACGGGCGCACGCCGTCCTCGCGCGCACCCCCGGGCGGGCCGGAGAACGCCGCCCAGGTCCGGCCGGGGGCTCGGTTGCGCACGGTCCGGGTGAACACGGCCCGCCTCCACTCCTGGGGGAGGGGCTCCGCCGTGCCCCACACGGCGGGCGGACCGCCGCCCAGGCGCTCGGCGAGCAGCTCCACGGAGCGGCCCAGGACCAGGCCGTTGTCGGCGGGGTGCTCCACGTTGAGGTCCACGTGCAGTTGGCAGCCGCGGTCGGCGTCGTCGGCGCGGAACGCCTCCGGCGGGCCGTCGGCCCGGGCGTCCCCGTCCACGGTGAAGGCCTCGCGCTCGTCCCAGCGCAGCCGAACGCCGGAGAAGCCGTCGTAGTAGGAGCCCCCGGGGGCCTGGACCACCCAGCGGGCGGCGGGGGACATCAGGAAGGAGTGCAGGGCGTGGGTGATGCGCGAGGTCGAGGGGGTGACGACCTGGAGGCGCAGGCCCCTGCGGCCGTGGCGGGCCAGGACGTCCACGATCCAGGGGGAGAGCGGGACCAGGGGGCGGTCCTGCACCACGACGGCGGCCTGCTCGGTGAGGGCGGTGACCGCGGGGTGGCCGGTGGCGCCCTCCAGGAACGGATCGCGCCGG
Source organism: Nocardiopsis tropica (assembly GCF_042660575.1). Classification (NCBI taxonomy): domain Bacteria; kingdom Bacillati; phylum Actinomycetota; class Actinomycetes; order Streptosporangiales; family Nocardiopsidaceae; genus Nocardiopsis; species Nocardiopsis tropica. The sequence goes on along the minus strand of NZ_JBHSUF010000021.1, from coordinate 109,381 downwards.
TCCAGCCCGGGGGCGGGCTCCCACACCGAGCCGCCCAGGCGCTCGGCGAGGCGGCGGGCGAAGCGGCCGACCACCCCGGCGGTGTCGGCGCCGGGGAGGTCCGCGCCGCGGGCCTCCACCCAGTACGGCTGGGCGGGCAGGTCGTCGGCGATGCCGTCGGCGAGCAGGCGCTCGGCCTCGGCGGACAGGGCCAGCTTCTGGGCGGCCTGCATGGCGGCGACCACCCGGCCGCCCTCGTCGACGAGCTCCACCAGGGCTCCGTCGGCGACCAGGCGCACCCGCAGGTCGCGCCCGGCTGCGGCGAGCGCGTCGATGAGGGCGCGGCGGTCGGGGGCGTCGGCCAGCAGGGCGACCGCGTCGTGGCTCAAGGGGGTCTCCTCAACACAGGGGGTCGGACGGCGGAGTGGTGCCGGGTGGGATACCCGGGATGTCCGGAAGGTTCACGTCCATGTGTTCCCGGAGCGGCCGCGGCGACGCCTCCGGCGGCGGGGGCGTCGCCGAACCCGCTCCTGACGGACCCCTGGGGCGCCCGGTGCCGGAGGGGGTGGACGGACCTCCGGTCCGTGCCGCCGCAGGTCGCGGGCGCCCCCGAAACCCTCGCGCGCGGGTGGTTTCCTTTCGTCCGAAGACGGTGAAACCTTCAACGCGGAGAGGACGTCACACCTGTGTCCGCGTCCCGGGAGCCGGCCCCGCCGGCTGCCGTGGCCCCGGGCGACGTCCGACCGGTAACCTTTTCCTCCCGCGACGCCTGACCCGCGCGCCGCCCCCCGCTCGCACTCTTCGACGACCCGCACCCCGGGACCGACGGGTCCGGACCGCGCCGGCCGCACACCGACCGGCGCACACGCGAAAGGAGCAGTCCGTGTCGCAGTGGAACATCCAGCCCGCGGCCGTGGGCGGCGTCCTCCAGGCCGTCGCCGGCCACCTCGGCGAGGAGGGCAGCGGCGAAGGCCTGGTCGGCGTCATGGAGAACGTCGAGGAACACCTGGTGGACAGCGGCGAATACGCCAAGAGCGGCATCATCGGCATGGCCCTGGGCGAGTTCGCCGAGCACTACTTCGGGATCATGGGCGACATCGCGGGCCTGACCATGGCCGCCGTCACCGGCGCCAGCGAGGCCACCACCCACTACATGAACGGCAACCTCGAGATGGCGGAGGAGGCCCAGGCCAACGCGGGAGTGATCCCGCCCCCGCCCCCGCCGCCCCCCTCGAACGGCCCCAACCAGGCCGTCTGACGCCCACCCCCCGCCCCGCACCCCGACGCCCCCGACGTGAAGGGATCACGATGAGCACCACCACCGCGGTCAGCGACCTCGCCGTCCGCATCCACGCGATCGACTGGGACGGCGACCTGGAGCACACGCGGTCGCGGGTCGCGCTGATGCGCGAGTACCTGCGCCGCTCGGCCGTGTGGACGCGTGCCCTGGGCGCCAAGGGGTGGCCGTTCTACGACATCGCGGAGTTCGCGGCGCCGGGCGTGCGCGCCGCCGACGAGGTGGTCGAAGGCGTACTGGGGAGCCCGGTGATCGTTGAGCAGTACCCGACGGTGGGCAAGAGCTGCGTGTGGGCGCTGCACATGGCGGCGGCCCGCGACGCCGGGGTGTCCCTGCCGGACCTGCCCGACCCCTTCGAGCCGCTGATCCGCATGTACGAGCGCGGCGGCGGCTTCTCCCTGTCGACCACCGGCACGATCGACATCGACGCCGCGGGCCTGTACCGGGGCACGCTCCCCACCCACCTCGGGGACGAGCCCAGGGCCCCCGAGACCGAGGCCGGGCTCGACGCCCTCGACGGCGCCGGCGCCTGACCCTCCCCGGTGCCGTGCGCCCGGCGCACGGCACCGCCGCTGAACCCTTCCCCCGCCCCCTCCCACCGGTGCCAGCCCCCACCGGCCGCCCGGACCCGCTCCGCCCGACCCCCTCGGACCGGGACGCGGATCCGCCCCGCGCAGACATGTACGGAACCCGGGAAGCACCGCGGCCCCGCACCGCCCGCGACCTTCCCCCGGCACTGGTAACGGTGGTCCCCCTTGTCCGACCTGATCGATCCGAGCGGCTTTCCCGTCCCCGAGACCCTCACGTACGCCCTCGACGCCGTGGCCGCGAAGCTGAAGACCGACGGCACCGACCTCACCGACACCACCGCCGACATCACCGGCGCCTGGGGCGGGCTGCAGGGCATCTACACCGCCCCCGAGGACCAGGACCTCTTCACCGTCCTCAACCCGCTCACCGGCGACGCCGAGGACGTGTCCGGCGCGCTGTCCAGCGCCTCCGGGGCGCTCATCGACTTCGCCGAGAAGGTCCGCGACATCAAGGCACGCTGGGCCACCCTCAAGACCGACTCCTACGCGTTCCTCAGCAGCATCGACTACGGGAACAAGGAGGACTGGGACGAGGGCAGCGGCTTCCTCTGGTGGAAGGAGGAGAGCGAGAACGTCACCAAGCACAACGACCTCCTCGACCGGGCCGCGGGCCTGATGCACGAGTTCGAGGAGGCGGAGCGGACCTGCGCCAACGCCATCACCGGGCTGTTCGGCGGCACCACGTTCATCGCCCAGAGGGCCGACGGGTCGGTCACGGCGGGCGACGGCGAGTTCGTGTACGGGTTCGACGCGCCCCTCGAGGGCATCGCCATGGAGTGGGGGGCGCCGCAGGCGACCGACCATGCCTGGTACAACGACGTCGGCGACGCCGTCGGCGACTTCTTCGTGGGCATCGCCGAGGACGTCGGCGGGATGGTCGGCGCGCACGGCCCGGACGGGTGGTTCGCCGGGAACTGGGGCGACAACCTCTGGGAGTACTGGGGCGGCACCGTCGAGGGCCTGGGCGCGCTGGTGGGCGTCGGCAAGGACGAGAACGGCGAGTGGGGCTTCTCCTGGGAGACCGCGGGCAACGCCTGGAAGGATGCGGCCCACGCGGTCGTGCCGTGGGAGGAGTGGGGCGAGCGGCCCTGGTACGTCATCGGCACGGCGGCCCTCAACATCGGCGCGACGGTGGGCGGCGCGCTGCTCACCGCCACCGGTGTCGGCGCGGTCGTGGGAGTGCCGCTCATGGCCTGGCGCGGCGCCAACATCGTCAACGCGGTCGGCGGCAGCCGCACCCCGGACGTGCCGGACCTGTCGGAGTTCCCCGGAGGCATCGACCCGTCGGTGCTGGCCCGGGTGCCCCGGTTCGGCGACGGGTCCATCACCCCGGTGGACCTGAGCGACCTGGCCGACCTGGACCTCAGCCCCGCGGACCTCGGGCGGATGACCGACGCGCTGGAGCGGCTCAACGCCGCCGGCACCCCGGACCTCCCGGACGGCGACGGGCGGCGCACCACGGGCGACGGCTCCGACGGCGACACGGGGTCCGACACCGAGCCCGCCGGGGACACGGGGTCCGTGCCGCGCGGGACGACGAACACGAACACGGATCCGGAGCCGGAGAACGACAACCGCCGGAACGGGGACTCCGGCTCCGAGGAGACCGTCGACCCGACCGCCGACCAGCTCGACGCGGGCGCGGACTTCCTGGACGGCGTGGACCCGGAGTCGCGCCGCGACCTGGCGGAGGGGCTGGACGGGGAGCAGAACCGCTGGGTCGCCTCCCAGGTGCCCGACGACGCGGCCGCGCTCGACGACACGCCTGTGGACCGCTTCGAGGCCGACCACGAGAGGGTCGAGGTCGACAGCGCGGGCAACGAGATCGACGCCCGCGACGACGGCACGTTCGACAACAGCGTGGACGGTGCCACGGGGCTGGACGGCCCGCGGGGCGGCACGACCGTGGTGGACGCGGACACCGGGTCGGGACGGGGCGGCAACGGCGGGTCCGACGGGTCGGACCGCGGCCACCACGGCGCGGACGGCGGCGGCCTGCCGGAGCGTCCGGACGGCGACCTCACCCCGGACGGCGACCTCGCCCCGGACCGCACCGACGGCGCCGACGGCCCGGACGGGGAGCGCCCGGAGCACGTCCAGCGGGCCGGAGGGTCCGAGGGCGACAACAACCCCTCGGCCAACCTGGAGGAGGGGCCGGGCTTCTTCGACAGCCAGGGCGACCACATCGAGGTGGGGCGCCGGGACGAGACCGGCACCTACATCGACGCCGAGGGCAACCGGTACATCGACGTGCCGGAGAGCGCCGAGGCCCTGGAGCGCTACAACGAGATCCGCGCCAACGACGGCGACGTCGACCGGATCTCCGAGAACACCGGCTTCGACTCGGACGTCCTCGACGAGATCAAGCAGCACCTGTTCTTCCGCGAGCACCCGGACGTCCCGGTCCCGCCGGACGGGACGACCCAGCGCAGCGGCCGGTTCGCTCCCATGGACCACGTCGCCGACCTGTGGCGCAAGGCCGAGGCGGGCACCCTGGACGCCTCTGAGGCGGCCCACTTCCGCCGCCTGGTCATGCACGAGTACGTCGAGGCCCGGCTGATGGACGAGGGCGTCCCGTACCGTTCGCGCGATCCGCAGCTGTGGAGCGACGACACCTACACGCCGGACCCAGACCGGAACGGCGCGCACGACATCGCGCCCCGGGAGGGCGGTCCCAACGCCTTCAACCTGTGGGAGAAGTGGGGCATCCCCTCACCCGACCCCGACTTCCGGATCTCCGACGACCTGTCCAACCTGGACGGGTACGTCGACTCGGCGCTGGACTGGTGGCGTGACCGCAACCCCTACGACGGCGCGGCGAACCGGCCCTCCTTCGAGCACACCCAGAGGATCGACGCGGGGGACCCGCGTTTTCCCGGGGAGAATCAGCGGTTCGGAACAGGGTCGAACGGGGCCGAGGCCCACCTGGATCCCGACACCCTCTACCGCGTGGAGGGCCGGGGGGTCTTCATCACCGACTCCGACGGCAGGATCACCCACGTCGAGACCCGGGCCGGGACGGACACGCAGGGCAACCCCGAACTCGTCTACCCCAGGCCGAACGCCACGTACTACGTCGACAGCCCCAGGACGGGCGGGCAGCTCGTCTACGAGACCGACGCCAAGTCCAGGACGGTCTCCATCGAAGGCGAGCTCAGGCCGGGGAGGGAGTCGCGCAACAACGAGCAGACCGCCATCGGCCATGAGGGCAGGAACTACTTCGAGGAGTACAACGCGCGCGACGACGCGGAGTACGTCTACGACACTTCCACCTGGCAGGGCGGGCACGTCGTCGCGAGCAACCTCTTCGCCGGCCCCGGGGAGCGCATCAACATCATCCCCATGCTCAAATCCCTGAACCACACCGGTGGGGGTGCGACCTTCCTCCAGAACTGGGGGCGCCTCGAATACCTCTGGAACGGGATCCTCTCCGGGGACGACGGGCGCCTGGGCCGGGCGTACAGCACCGAGTACGCGGAGGGCCAGCCGGGCGGGAAGCCGGCGCTCGTCGACCACTGGCGCGACCTCGCCGGCGACAATCCCTCGATCACGTTCCGGGTGGAACTCGAACACGACGACTCGCTTCCGGATTTCGACCGGGATGAATTCCAGGCGAGGCAGGACAACCTCAATAGCTATGCGAATCGGTATGACAATGACCGTCCCACGGAAATGAATACTCTGGGGGCTCCGCCTTCGGAAATCGTGGTAGACTGGCGGCTTAATGGCGTGAAGCAGACGAGGTTGGAATATGACAACCACCCCACACGGTCACCGAGGAATTAGTGGAAGGAAGTTCGATGGTCTTGTCCAGCAGCAGGAGTTGGTGCGCGCCATGGCTCTTGAGCTGGTCGAGGCCGCCCCGAACGGCTGGACCTCGATGAATTACAGGTATGAGTACATCGGGGGCGTTGCGGCCATGGAGAACCTCGTGACCTTCGAGAGCGGAGAGACGAAGAGGAAGCGTCACCCGTATTCCGTCAGCCAGAAGGCCAAGTTCCTCAAGGGCGAGATGTACGAGGAGGGCAAGGGGACATGGCTGGCCATGTCGATTCTGGTGACCCGTCCGGAGAAGTTCAAGGCGGAATTCCATTACGACAGGGAGCTGGGGGTCCATCCGATTCCTCCGTCGCCGGACAGCTATGTCTTCGAGCTGGCCAAGTTCCCCCGGGACGACGACGCGCTCTCCGACTGGCTCAGGGAGAAGATCGCCCAGGCCCAGGGCTAGGGCGTGTCCTGGAAGCGGCTGGATTCCCCTGCCCCGCGTCGGCCCCGGCGCGCCCTCGTCCTTCGCTGACAGGGCGGCAGACGCCATGACCACGCAGTCACCGAGGAATTAGTGGAAGGAAGTTCGATGGATCTTGTCCGGCAGCAGGAGTTGGTGCGCGCCATGGCTCTTGAGCTGGTCGAGGCCGCCCCGGGCGGCTGGACCTCGATGAATTACAGGTATGAGTACATCGGGGGCGTTGCGGCCATGGAGAACCTCGTGACCTTCGAGAGCGGGAAAACGGAGAGGAATGACCACCCGCGCCCTGTCGACAAGAAGGCCAAGTTCCTCAAGAGTGAGATGTACGAGGAGGGCAAGGGGACATGGCTCGCCATGTCGATCCTGGTGACCCGTCCGGAGAAGTTCAAGGCGGAATTCCATTACGACAGGGATCTGGGGGTCCACCCGATTCCTCCGTCGCCGGACAGCTATGTCTTCGAGCTGGCCAAGTTCCCCCGGGACGACGACGCGCTCTCCGACTGGCTCAGGGAGAAGATCGCCCAGGCGCAGGGCTAGGGCCTGTTCGAGGTTCGGGTATGCGCGCCCTGCACGGTGATGACCAAGACGTGGGGCGAGGGGATCCTTCTGATCGGCAGTGGTCGGTGCCGGAGCCGTTGCGGGTTGCACCTTCCGTAGCGGTATGTGGTCTGGTGGTCTCACGTCCCGATCCCTCGAGGAAAGGTCCCTGCCCATGCATTCGTCCTTCATGCCGCCCCGCCAGGTCAAGATCGGTGACGCGGCGGCCTTCGCCGGCACCACGCCGCGGGCGATCCGTCACTACCACGAGATCGGGCTGCTCCCCGAGCCCGAGCGGGGCAGCGATGACCGCCGCCGCTACGGGTACGAGGACATGATCCGCCTGCTGTGGATTCGCAAGATGGCCGACGCCGGGATCGCCCTGGACGACATCCGTGACGCCTTCACCACCGGCACGGCTTCCGCCGGCGCCGGCAGCGGGGACGGTATCCCGGGCATCCTGGAGAGGTTGGAGGAGACCCTCGCCGAGCAGGAGGCGGAATTGGGGCGGCAACGGACCGCCGTGCAGCGGATGCGCACCGAAGGCAGCCGGATGGGCCTGCTCTCCGACTTCGTCACCGACCGTCTCAAGAGCCTGCCCGAGGGCTCCCTGCGCCAGGCGGACCTGGACACTCTGCTGGTCACCGAGCGGATCTTCGGCCCGCTCGGCGCGGCCGTCCAGGCCACCCGCTTCATCGCCCTGGCCACGCATCCCGCTCTGCGGGAGGAGTCCGACCGCATCGATGGCGCCGAGGAGGCACTCGACGACAGTGTCGCCGTGGACGATCCGCGGGTGGCTCACGTGGCCGCCGAACGGCACGCCTTCGAAAGCGCCCTGCATACCGTCATCGAGGAGACCGGCCTGGAGAAAGAGGACGATGCCCTCTTCGACGCCTGGGACACGTTGCACCCCCTTCCCGCCGATGACGGCGAGGACGAGGCCGGCCTCGGCTCCGGCAGGCGGGAGGCCGGCTCCATGAGCGCGGTCGAAGCCGTCCGCAAGATGCCCTACGACGTCTCCCCGGCCCAATGGCGCTGTATGGAACTGGCCCTGGAACTGTCCGTCCAAGACTCGCCCGCCACCTAGAACACGGCCCAGGCCGTGTCGTGGAAGCGGCCGGACGGCCCCCTGCCCCGCGCCGGTTCCCGCGCCCTCGCCCTCCGCTGACAGGGCGAGAGGCGCCATGACCACGCGGACCGGGGGAGTCGTTCACACGTCGGGCACATGGCGTGGCTGAATACCATGAGGTGAGGCTGCACATGCATGCCACACCACTCGGGAACCGGAGTGCTCGGCCATGAAGTACACCGTCTCGATCGAGGTCGCCCTACCGCGGGAGAGGGTGGCACAGCTGCTCGCGGACCCGGCACACATGTCGAAGTGGCTGCGGGGCCTGGTACTGCACGAGCCGCTGAGCGGGGTGCACGGGCAGGTCGGTACCACCTCGCGGGTCGTGATGCAGGCGGGAAAGCAGAAGATGGAGTGCACCGAGACCATCACGCGCCGGGAACCGGCCAACCTGCGCGGGATCCCGAAAGAGCAGGTCGTTCACTTCGACCGCGAGATCGTCGGCGAGGGCATGTGGAGCGCGGTGCGCGACCGGCTGACCGAAGCCGGTCCGGAGGCGACCCTCTGGGAGAGCGAGAACGAGTACCGGTTCAGCGGTGTGATGATGCGGCTGGTGGGGTTCCTGATGCCCGGTGCCTTCCGCAAGCAGTCGCACCAGCACATGCAGGACTTCAAAGCCTTCGCCGAGCAGGGAAAGGACGTCCGCGAGGCGAAGGGCTGATCGACGGTCGGCGTTCGTCTTCCGAGGGGTGCGGAACGGCCGACGCGACGGCGGGCCGACCGCTGGACCCCCTCCGCCCCGACGGGTGGTGGTCGGGCCGGCGCCCCCGGCGGCAGACAGGAAGAAAGCCCCTGGTGGACGGGTCCACGACCACCTCACCGGTCCGCCGGGAGCTTCGCGTGCTAGTCCGCCATCGATCCGTCCGGCCGCATCCTGTAGCCCGGTCTCGTCCGACGAGCGGGAAGCCCTGCCCGTCAACACGTCCGAACGAGGGGAAAAGGCTCCGGTTCGACGGTGCGTACGGATGGCCGCGGCCAGATCTCGCGACCCGCTCCCCACCCCCGAGCCCCGGGAGCTACCGCTCCGGCCGCGCCGGACCCGACGCCGTCTTCCGGCCGTCGAGGCGTGACCGGGCCGTCATCGCTCTCTCGCCGGAACGGGAGCAGTCCCGGCGGTTCCGCGGTCCTCCCCGGGCTGCCGGGGAGACGACGCAGGGATGGCGTTGTCGATGAGGACGGCGGCGATGGCAGCGGCGGTGGGGAAGGAGTCGCTGTCGAGGACCCGGGTGCGGGTCGAGGCGCCGTCGATGAGCAGCGCGAGCTGTTCGCCGAGTTGTTCGGGGTCGGCGGCGCCGGCTTCGCGGGCGGTTTCGGTGAGCCGCGCGGCGATGGCGGCCTTGTAGTCGCGTGCGTACTGGGACGCGGGGTGCTGGGGGTCGTGGAGTTCGACGGCCGCCGCGATGTAGGGGCACAGGGGAGTGGACGCGGGCATCTCGAAGGCGGCGAGGAGTCGCTCGCGGGGTGTGAGGTCGGTGCGGTCGAACACTCCGGGCATGACGTCGGGATCGAATCCGCGCAGATATTCGGCGACGAGTTCGTCCTTGCTGGTGAAGTGCTGGTACGCCGTGCGCTTGGACACTTGGGCGACGGCGGAGAGCTGGTCCATGCCGGTGCGGTTGATGCCCTGATCGCGGAACAGCTGCTGTGACGCGCTGAGGATGCGCTCGCGTGCGCCCCTGCCGCGGCGCCGGCCCTGGGGGCCCTTCTCCAACTCCGTCATGTCTCCAGCATAGGCCGTTCGGTACGGACCGGTCTACATAGCTTGTGCTCCGTCCGGCATTGGGCTACGTTACGTACACAGCTTGGTGTACTTAAGGGTCGAACTGTTCCGGATAGCCGTCAATGCAACGGAGTGATCGTGGGAAAGCTCGATGGCAAGGTAGCGGTGATCACCGGCGGGTCCACCGGCATGGCACTGGAGGGCGCCAAACTGTTCGTCGAGGAAGGCGCGCACGTCTTCATCCAGGCCCGGCGGCAGGAAGTACTGGACGAGGCCGTCGAGCTGATCGGCCGCAACGTCACCGCCGTCCGGGGTGACGCGGCCGAACTGGACGACCTGGACCGCTTGTACGACACCGTCAAGCGGGAAAAGGGCTCGATCGACGTGCTGTGGGCCAGCGCCGGGACGGGGGAGTCCGCCGTCCTCGGGGAGATCACCGAGGAACAGTTCCACCGCGCCTTCTGGCTCAACGCGCGCGGCACCCTGTTCACCGTGCAGAAGGCACTGCCGCTGATCAACGACAACGGCTCGATCCTCATGACCGGATCCAACGCCTCCCTCGGCGCCTTCCCCGGCTGGAGCCTCTACGCGGGAAGCAAGGCCGTCCAGCAGGCCTGGGCCCGCGTCTGGCTCAACGAACTGCGCGACCGCAGGATCCGGGTCAACGTCCTGACCCCCGGCCAGGTCGCCACCGCCAAACAGGAAGAGCTGTTCGACGAGGCGGCCAGGGCCGCATTCGAGTCCCTCATCCCACGCGGAGAGATGGGCCGCCCCGAGGAAATCGCCACCGTCGCCCTGTTCCTCGCCTCCGACGACTCCAGCTACGTCAACGGCCTGGAACTGGTCACCGACGGCGGCACCACCGCCCTGTGAACCGCACACCGGAAATGCCGCGGCCGCGACAACCCGGTCTCCACGACGAACCGGTCCCGAACGCGGACATCCGCAACACGGCGAAGTGCCGCGCGGGCACCGCCTTCACGTGCTGCCGACGATGCACGGACACCGCCCGTACGAGACAGGGCGACACCTCGAGAACAAGAAGAGAGCACACCTCATGAGCAGCATCACCCTCATCGGTACGGGGAACATGGCCCGCACCATCGGCACGCTCGCGGTGGCGGGCGGCAACACCGTCGAGGTCATGGGACGCGATCAGTCCAAGGCCGACGACCTGGCCGAGGCCCTGGGCGGCGGCGCGACGACGGGCGAGTGGGGCGCCGTCCCGGCCGGGGACATCGTCATCACGGCCCTGCTGTACGACGGTGTCGTCCCGGTCGTCACCGAGTACGGAGACGCCCTCGCGGACAAGGTCATCGTAGACATCAGCAACCCCTTCAACGCCACGTTCGACGGCCTGGCCCACAGCGAGGAGACCTCGATCGCGCAGGAGGTCGCCAGGGTGGCCCCGGCCGGCGCCGGCGTGGTGAAGGCATTCAACACCATCTTCCGCAATGTCCTGGAGAAGGGTCGGCCCGACGTCTTCATCGCGGGCGACGACGCGCAGGCCAAGGCGGACGTGGCGGTATTCGTCGAGAGCCTCGGGTTGCGCCCGCTGGACGTCGGCGGCCTGAGAATGGCGCACTGGCTGGAAGGAATGGGCGTGGTCACGGTGGGCCTCGCCGGCAACGGGGTCGGCCACTGGGACTTCGCCCTCGGCGCCGACGAATCCACCGGCTGAGCCCCCGGGGCCGAGCAGTCGGCGCACAGGCTCGAGGCCCGGGGCGGGCGTCTTCGAGGACGTCCGCCCCGGGCCGCAGCTCCCGCCGCGGCCGGGCCCTCGCGCGTGGAGCCGCCGCGACCCCGACCCCGGTACCCCTACGGACCGGATCCGCCGGACGGGGCGTCCTCCCGGAGGCGCGGGTGTGTCGTGGGGCACCCCGCCCCTTTTCACGGAACAGCAGCTGGTAGGGTCTGTGCCGTTGTCGGTTTTGCGTAAGACGGGAGGGGAGTTGGCCGTGCAGTCGTCGCCTTCCCCGTTCACGTCGTCCTCGCCGAGCCGTCGTTCCTCTCGGCCGCCCCTCTGCGCGCGGCCCTCCCTCGCAGCCACCGGGCGGATGCGCTTCGCCGAGCGCCACAAGATCTCGGTCCGCAACCCCCGCCCCCTGGGCACCAACGGCTACTCCACCTCGTGGGGCACCAACGCCCACGGTGAGCTCAGCGCCTGCCCGCCCGGACGCAGCTGACCCGTTCCCTCGCCAGAGGGCTCTCTCTTTCACGCAACGACCTCTCCCGCCGCACGTGCGCGCACGGGCCGCTTCGGCGTACCCGGGCAGCACACACCCGTAGCGGGTAGGACGGGCCTGCCCCGTCCCGGTCGTGCGCGCGGCACTCCCGGAGTGCCCCACACCATCCTCGCTCCCTGATCGCCGGTGGTCCCGTGCCCGTGGGCACGACCGCCCCCCGGTGTGCGCCAGCATGCCCGGGGACCGGCGAGGAACCGTGAAAGGACGCGGCGTGCCGCTGCTCCTCCTCCTTGCTGTACTCACAGTGACCGTACTGTCCGTTCCCGTGCTCGACCGCCTGCTGGGCCGTGCCACCGGGTGGCCCCTGGCCGCGGTGCTCGCGCTGCTCACCGCCGCCGTCCTGGCCCGCGGCCCCGACCTCTGGGACGGGGGCCCGGCGCTGGAGGCCTCCCTGCCCTGGATGCCCGCCCTGGGCATCGGGCTGTCCCTGCGCATGGACGGCCTGGCCTGGCTGTTCTGCGTCCTGGTCCTGGGCGTGGGCGCGCTCGTCACGGCCTACTCCGCCCGCTACTTCCCGCCCGGGCGCCGCACCGGTTTCTACGTGCTGATGAGCGCCTTCGCCCTGGCGATGACGGGGTTGGTGCTGGCCGACGACATCGTCCTGCTGTTCGTCTTCTGGGAGCTGACCACGATCTGCTCCTTCTACCTGATCGGCCTGTCGGGCCCCTCGGCGTCCCGGCCCGCGGTGCGCACCTTCCTGCTCACCGCACTGGGCGGACTCGCCCTGCTCGCGGCGGTCGTGCTGCTGTGGGTGCGCACCGGCACCACCCGGCTCAGCACCATCCTGGGCGACCTGTCCTGGACCCAGGACACCGGCTTCACCACCGCGGTCGCGGTGCTGGTCATCGTCGCGGTGTTCACCAAGTCCGCCCAGTTCCCCTTCCACTACTGGCTCCCCGACGCCATGGCCGCCAGTACCCCGGTCAGCGCCTACCTGCACGCCGCCGCCATGGTCAAGGCCGGCGTCTACCTGGCGATGCGGTTCTCCCCGGCCTTCGCCGACACGGCCGTGTGGGGCACCACCCTGATCGTCACGGGCCTGGCCACCGCCCTCCTGGGAGCAGCGCTCGCCCTGCGCAGCCACGACCTCAAGAAGCTGACCGCCTACTCCACCGTCAGCCAGCTCGGCTTCCTCATCGCCGTCATCGGCGTGGGCACCACCCAGGCGCTCATCGCCGCCGCCGTCCACACCCTGGCCCACGCCCTGTTCAAGGCGACGCTGTTCATGGCGGTCGGCGTCGTCGACCACCAGACCGGGACCCGGGACCTGCGCGAACTCGGCGGCCTCCGGCGTGCCATGCCCGTGACCGCGACGGTCAGCGCGCTGGCCGCGCTGTCCATGGCGGGGGTGCCGCCCCTGCTGGGGTTCGTCAGCAAGGAGAACCTCTTCGAGGCCCTGCTGCACACGCCCGGCCCCGCCTGGCTCGGCCCGCTCGCCGCCGTCGCGGCGGTTCTGGCCGCGGCGCTGACCGTCGCCTACGCCTTCCGGTTCGTGTACGGGACCTTCGGCGGAGCCCGGGTGCGCCACCCCGGTCCGGACCGTCCCCGGGAGGCGGGCGCCCTCTTCCTGGCCGCCCCGGCCGTAGCCGCACTGGCCGGCCTGGCCCTGGGCCCGGCGGCGCCGCTGCTGAACCCCATGGCCGAACGCGCCGCGGCCGACGCCACAGGCGAACAGGCGCAGGCGCACCTGGCGCTGTGGCACGGCGTCAACCCGGCCCTGGCGATGTCGGCGGCCGCCCTGCTCCTCGGGGCCCTCGTGGCCTGGGGCGCCACCGTGCGGGACCCCGCGTCCTCCCGGCTGCGGCTCCCGGTGACGGGCACGGGCGTCTTCGAGCGCGTCCACGCCGGGCTCATCGCCCTGGGCGCGCGCACCGGCGACCCGACCCGCAGCGACGCACCGGCCCGGCACCTGGCCGTGCCGTTCGTCCTGATCATCGTGTTCGCCGCCGCGGTGGCCGTCCTGGGCCCGGACTACGGGACGCCGGTGGACGGGACCTCCCGGCCCCTCGACTGGATGATGGTCGCCCTCGTGGCCGTCTCGGTGCTCACCGCCGTGGTGACCCGGTCCCGGCTGGCGGCCCTGGCCCTGACCGGTGTCGCGGGGTTCGCCGTCGCCCTCTGGTTCCTGTTCCTGGGCGCCGTCGACGTGGCCCTCACCCAGCTCCTGGTGGAGATCCTGACCGTGGTCGTGGCCGTCCTGGTCCTGCGCCGGCTGCCGGCCCGGTTCCACCGCGCCCGACCCTCGCGCACCGCCGCCACCGCGCTGATCGCCGTCGCCGCAGGCACGGCCGCGGGGCTGGGCGCCTACCTGCTCACCGGACGCCGGGAACCCTCGGCGGTGAGTACCCACCTGTTGGAGAACGCGCCCGCCGACACCGGCGGCACCAACGTCGTCAACACCATCCTGGTCGACTACCGGGCCCTGGACACCCTGGGCGAGCTCACCGTCCTGGGCGTGGCCGGGCTCATCATCATCGCCGTCCTGCACTCCTCGGGGCTCACCGCCAACGGCGGGCCCCAGCCGACAGTGGCCCGCACCAATCCGGTCCGGGACGCCGACGCCAACACCGTCATCATGCGCACCGTCGCCCGCGTGCTGATCCCGCTGCTCCTGGTCTGGTCCGCCTACCTGCTCCTGCGCGGACACAACGCGCCCGGAGGCGGGTTCATCGGCGGACTGGTCGGCGGCTCGGCCTTCGCCCTGGCCTACCTGGTGGCGCCCAGCGCCTCCGTGGCGCGCATCCGCCTGGCCTACCCGGTCTTCATCGCCGCCGGGGTGGTCACCGCCGTGGCCTCCGGGCTGCTCGGCCTCGCCGACGGCTCCTTCCTGCGGCCCCTGCACGCGGACATCCCGCTGCCGTGGGGCGGCCACTACCACTTCACCAGCGCGCTCGTCTTCGACGTCGGCGTCTACCTGGCCGTGGTCGGCGTGATCCTGACCGCCCTCAACCAGCTGGGCCTGCCGCGCACCGGCGCCGCGCCCGAACGCACAGCCGTTCCCGAACGACACGACACGGCCACCGGAGGCACCCGATGACCCTGGCCATCACCATCGGCGTCCTGATCGCCGGAGCCGTCTACCTCGTCCTGCAACGCGGCATGGTCCGCATCGTCCTGGGCTTCGTCCTGCTCAGCCACGGCGTCAACCTCCTGCTGATGTCCGCCGGCGGTGTCTCCCGAAGGGAGGCGCCCCTCCTCGCCGGTGGAGGCGGGGAAGCCCTGGCCGACCCGCTCCCGCAGGCGTTCGTCCTGACCGCCATCGTCATCGCCTTCTCCATCACCATCTACATGCTCACCCTCGCCGCCACCGGCAAGGGCGACGACACCGAGGACGCCTCATGAACACCGTGCTCCTCCCGCTCCTGGTCGCGGCGCCCCTGCTCGGCGCCGCCCTGCTGACCGTCCTGCCCACCGGACGGCTCGCCCGGTTCCTGCTCCTGGGCACCAGCGCCGGCGCGCTCGCCGCCGGACTGGCCCTGCTCGCGGCCACCCGGGACGGACAGGTGTACGCCCACCAGGTGGGCCTGTGGCCCGCCGGGGTGGCCATCCCGTTCGTCGCCGACACCTTCAGCGCCCTGATGGTCACCACCACGGCCCTGCTCGTCCTGGTGTGCTCGGCCTTCGCCATCGCCACCGGCGAGGCCGAACGCCGCTTCTTCGCCCCGCTGGTCCTGGTGCTCTCGGCCGGCGTCTACGGGGCGCTGCTCACCGCCGACCTGTTCAACCTGTTCGTCTTCGTCGAGGTGATGCTGCTGCCCTCCTACGGGCTGATGGCCATCGCCGGAACCCTGCACGGCCTGCGCGGCGGACGCACCTACGTCACCGCCAACCTGCTCACCTCCACCGTCTTCCTCGCCGGCGTCGCCCTGGTGTACGGCACCGCCGGAACCGTCCACCTGGGCGAACTCGCCGGCGCCGCCCAGGACTCGCCCGTGGTCGCCGTCGCCATGGGCCTGGTCCTGCTGGCGATGACGGTCAAGGCCGCCGTCGTCCCGGTGCACGGATGGCTGGTGCGCACCTACACCGCGCCCTCCCCGGCCGTGACCGCCCTGTTCTCCGGCCTGCACACCAAGGTCGCCATCTACGTGATCTACCGCCTGTACGCCCTCGTCTTCGACGGCGAGGCCTCACTGCTGTGGATCGGCCTGGTCGTGTTCACCGCGACCATGGCCGTCGGCGTCCTGGGCGCGGTCGGCGAGACCACCACCCGCTCGATCCTGGTCTTCCACATGGTCAGCCAGATCGGCTACATCCTGCTCGGCGTCGCCCTGTTCACCGAGCTCGGCCTCATGGCCGGGATCTTCTACCTCGTCCACCACATGGTGGTCAAGGCCTCCCTGTTCCTGTCCACCGGCGCGATCGAGCACGTCCACGGCACCGGGGACCTCGAACGGCTGCGCGGCGCGGCCCGCGGGCAACCGCTGCTGGCCCTGGCCTTCCTGGGCGCGGCCCTGTCCCTGGCCGGACTGCCGCCCTTCTCCGGGTTCGTCGCCAAGCTGACCCTGGTCGCCGCGGCCCTGGACGCCGGGCAGTGGACCGTCGCCGCGATCGCCGTCGCCGTCAGCCTCATCACGCTGATGTCGATGCTCAAGATCTGGGGCTCGGTCTTCTGGGGCCCACCGCCCGGGGCCGGGCCCGCACCGGAGCCCGAACCGGCGCAGGCGCCCGAAGCCGCCGGCGGTACCGCCACCGCCACCGCCGCTCCGGCCGCCACCCGGGCCCCGGCCCGGATCAGGACCGGACTGGTCCTGCCGACCGTGGCCCTGACCGCGGTCACCCTGTGCGTCGGCCTGGGAGCCCAGGTCCTGCTCGACCTGAGCGCACAGGCCGCCGCCCACCTGCTGGACACCTCTGCCTACGTCGAGGCGGTGACGAACCGATGAACGGCCTGCTGCGCAGGACCGCGCGCATCGCGTGGTTCCCCTTCTTCTACGGAACCCGGGTGGTGACCTCCTCGTTCCGGGTCGCCCGGGACATCCTCACCCCCGGCAGCTCGGCGACGCCCGCCTTCCTGGAGGTGCCGCTGCGCTGCCGCACCGACACGGAGATCACCGCCATCGCCAACATGGTCTCCCTGACCCCCGGCACCGTCACGGTGGCCACGCGCACGGACCCGCCCACGCTGTGGGTCCACGGCCTGTACACCGACGACGAACAGGCCTTCCACGACGACATCCGCCAGATGGAGGACTACCTGCTGGCCATCACCCGACCCCGGGACACGCACCCGCGCACCACTGCGGGAGAGGAGCACCGTTGAACCCGCTCGACATCGCCCTGCTGCTCCTCGGAGCCGCCATGGTGGCCGCCGTCCACCGGATCCTGACCGGCCCCCACCAGGCCGACCGGGCCGCCGGATCCGACATCGTCTTCCTCGGCTTCGTCGGCATCGTCATCGTCCTGGGCCTGCGCCTGGACTCCGCCGCGGTGGTCGACCTCGTCCTGGTGTGCGCCCTCATCGGGTTCCTCGCCGCCCTGTCCCTGGCCCGACTCGTCTCCGGAGGCAAACGATGACCCCCCTCGAAGGACTCGCCCTCCTCTGCGTCCTGGCCGGCGCGGCCGTCTTCGCCGTCGGAGCCTGGGGCCTGGTGCGCCTGGACGACTTCTACGCCCGCCTGCACGGGGTCTCGATCGCGGCCGGGCTGGGCACACCGCTGCTCCTGCTCGGACTCCTGCTGTGGTTCCCCACCGTGGAGAACGCCGTCAAGATCGGCCTGGCCCTGCTCGTGCAGCTGGCCACCGCGGCCGTCGGAGGCAACGCCCTGGCCCGCGCCGGCTACCTGGCCGGCACCCCCGCCGCCCCGCACACCCGGCGCGACGCCCTCGCCGAGGCCGACCGGGCGCCGCACAGCGAACAGGACTGACCGGACCGCCCCGCCCCGGCGGCCCACCGCCGGGGCGGGGGAGGGAGGACACTCATGGACGACATGCTGGTGGGCGAGGTCCGCACCTCGCTGCAGGTCCTCGCCCTCGTGGCCACGGCGGTCACCGGGCTGCTGCTCCGGCTCGCGCACCGGGCCCACACCCGGCTGCGCACCCTGGAGCAGGCGCACGCCCCGCCCCTGCGCGACCTGCCCGCGCCCGGGAACGAGGTCGCGGTCGACGGCAACGCCGAGACGGGCCCCGACGGCCTGCTCACCGCGCCGTACTCGGGGGTCTCCTGCGTGTGGTTCCGCATCGAGGTGTGGGACCGCAGCCCCAACCCCGACACCTACCACGAGAGGATCCGCCACACCCTGCTCTACTCCAGGCAGAGCCGCACCCCGTTCGCCCTGCGCGACCGGACCGGCGCGGTGCTGTGCGAACCGGACCGCGCCGCGGGGGACCGGCTGCCCCTCACCCACGAGTCCTTCGAGCCGGGGGAAGGGGGCGGTGGCGGGACCCCGCACGCCGAACACGTCGCCCCCGACAGCGGGCGTGTCTTCCTGGAGTGGGCCATCGTCCCGGGGACCCGGCTGCTGGTGCACGGGACGGTCGCGCGCAGGGACGGCAGGACCGTGATCCGCTCCACCGACGAGGACACGCTGCTCGTCTCCACACGCCCCGCCCCCGAGTTCAGGGACGCCCAGCGGATGACGATCCTCTTCACGGCCCTGGCCTTCGCGGTGTCGCTGGCGGGGTTCGTGTGGCTCGCCCTCACCTGAGAAGGTCCTGTTCTCGCAACCGAAGCCACGGCGAGCCGCAGAGCAACCCGTCAGCAGCGCTGATCGCCGTGGTCAAGCACGAGGCCACCGCGAGCTCCCACAGCGCTGTGCCGCCGGCCGACTCCACCAGGTCGGCGGCCGTGGCGAAGTCGCGACGGTACAGGGCGGCGAGCACGGCGACTTGGCGGCCGTCCAACAGCTTGCTCCCGATGCCGTTGTAGCGGTGCAGATGCTCCACGGCGTCGTCCCACCGGCCGGCGGCACACAGCGCGCGGGTGCCGTCAGCGAGCAGGACCGCCCACAGGTGCAGACGCAGCTCGGCCCGGTCGGCGTCGGAGCCGACGAGACCGCCGATAGTGCAGGCCCGGCCGAGCACCTGGATTTCCTCTTCGTGGCTGCTGGCCGCGAGGAGCGATGCCAACAGCGTGTAGGCCGCGGCGGGGTCCCCGGTGCGGATGGCGAGTCGGCCCAGGTTCACCAGCGGTTGCACCGCCAGGATCGCGGCCGCCACGGTCAGGGGAGCGGCATGCCGGAAGGTCGCGTACTGCTGCCAGCACAACGCGGCGGCCAGCTCGGGCGCACCGATGTCGCTGGCCAGGAGCGCAGCCTTGTTCATCACCTCGCTGGCGCGCGTCATCCCCTCCCGCGCGTGTGAGCTCTGGTGGGCCTACCCGAGGACGTGGTCGAGTTCAGCGAGGCGGTCACGCAGCGGCCTCGCCGCCGGCCTGGGGCGCGGCACCATCGGCAGGTACCGCAAGGCCGGAGGGTTCATAGCCCGGCCGACTCGGGATCGAAGAGCGTCCGGGCGGCAGCGTGGGAGAGCACCGATTGAGCGCCCACCGGCACACCGAGCCGGTTCCAATGGAAGATCACGTGGTGGGCGACGACCGCGCGCAGACCGCGCTCCAGACGGCCTTGGCCGTTGAGGTTGGCCAGGAACTGGCCGCAGGAGTGGAAGGCGTGCGCCCAGGGGGTGTACCTGGCGAAGGCCCCGGTGGTGAATTGCGCGGCGTGGGGCCCGGGGTCGGCGCTCAACAGACGGTGCACCTGCCCGTAGACCGCCTCGGGCACCCCCAGGACCCGGACGGCGACCTGGACCGGATGTCCCTCGGTGGCCATCAGCGCGATCGCCTCGAACCGTCTTGTGGGGGCACCACCTTCCCCAGCAGCTCACTGGCCCGGCGGTGGATGGCCAGTTCGGTCTCCAGTTCGGCGATGCGCTTGTTGGCCGCGGCCAGCTCGGTCTTCTCGGTGCTGGTCAGGCCCGGGGCCAGGCCTTGGTCGATGCGGTCCTGGCGCCGCCAGGCATAGACCGTCTCGGCGGGAGATGTCCAGATCGTGTGCCACGTCCGCGACGCTGCGTCCGGCCTGGACCAGGTCCAAGACCTTGCGGCGGAACTCGGCGGGGTATCCACGACGTCCCACGATGCCCTCCTTCAAGGGTCACGTGGTCCCAGGATCCAGAAAACCGACTCCGAAAAACGCAGGACACACCAGCCTCCATCACACCCGGCACGAAACAGGCGCCCCGAGATCGGCTTCCGAGGCTGCGCTATGCCCGCACCCACCTGTGCGACCAGTTCCCCTACCTGCCCCAACAGCCCGGCTACAACAAACGCCTGCGCAAGGCCTCCACCCTGACCCGCCACCTGGCCACCGACACCAGCGCGTGGACCGACGATGTGTGGGTGGTGGACTCCATCCCCGTGGAGTGCGCCAGCTCCCGCGAGACCGTCAAACGCTCCGACCTGGCCGGATGGGCCCAATACAGGTACTGCGCCTCCCACACGCGCTACTTCTGGGGACTGTGCCTGCACCTGGTGTGCACCCTGAGCGGGTTCCCGGCCGCCTTCGCCCTGACCGGCGCCGAGGCCGACGAGCGCACGACCCTGCTGGGGATACTCGCCGACGACCCCGGCCCGGCCGCCCAACGCCCGGGGCAGACGCTGATCGCGGACAAGAACTCCTACGGGCGCGACGTCGAACAGGCGCTGGCCCGGGCGGGCCTGTGGCTGCTGTGTCTGGCCCGCAGGCGCGAGCGCCCACGGGCCGGAGCGGAGCTGTTCCGGGCGTTGCGGCAGGTCATCGAGTCGATCAATCAGACCTTCAAGGGCCAGTTGGGTCTGGAGCGGCACGGTGGGCGCACTCCGGGCGGGGTGATCGCTCGGGTGCTCCAGCGCATCTTGGCGCTGACCGCCGTGATCTGGCACAACGACCGCACCGGCCAGCCGGTCCTACGCTCGTTGACGGCTACGACCACTGACTCCTTGGAATTACTCGTCTAGGCGGGCCCGATGCCCTCCACGATCAGCAGGACCTCCTCGGGGTGGCCCTCCACGGCGCCGTCGGGGTCCTCCAGGAACTCGTCCATGACGGTGTCGTCCATGTAGGAGACCTCGACCACCACACCGGGTTCGGGGGAGAAGAGCGCCCCGGCCCCGTTGTAGTGGCCGGTGCCGTCCGGGAGCTCCCGGATGCCACCTCCGGGCAGGGCTTCCTCGAGGGGGATGCCGCCCTCGGTATCAGGCCCCAGGTAGGCGTCCACGTCCGTGAAGTCCGCGTGCCGGCGGATCGTGACGTACACGTCGGAGGGGGCGAACACCTCGCGCTCGGGAAGGACCCGGCCGTCGTCGTCGACGAGGTGGTCCACGTCCACGGTGTCGGGCAGCCAGGACCGCTCGACCTCCTCGGCGTCGGGCAGGACGACCTCCTCCTGCCCTTGCTGCTGCCGGGACATCCAGGCGCTGACGTCGTGGTCGTAGGGGGTGCCCTCCACGGCGTCGGGCAGGTATCCGATCTCGTAGCCGCTGAGGTCGCCCTCGGCGGGGAAGTAGCCCTGGGCCTCCAGGAACGGTGCGGCCTCCTCCAGGGACATGCGCTCGGAGGGCGCGCTGCCGTCCGGGTTCAGTTCGGGGAGTGCCTCCTCCGAGGAGGAGCTGGGCTCCACCGCCTGGGCGGTTCCGCACGCGGTGGTGGCGACCATGACGGCCACGGCGCCGAGGGCCGTGGCGAGGACGGGGGAGAGGGGGGTGTGCTTCTGCCGGAAGGTCATGGGTCCATCGTGCGGGCCGGGGCCCGCGGCGGCATGAGTACGCGCACTCAACCCTCCTTCGCGGAGCCCACCGGCAGACGTGGTCCGCCTCCCGTGTCACGCGGCGACGGCGCCCTCCGCCGCCCGGCGGAACCGGGGCGGCGTCCGTCCCGGCCGGGACCGGTGGCCCGGATCACCGCCCCGTCGGCTGTGACCGCCTTGACCCTGACGCAGCGTCCGGGTCTTTCCTGGTCGAATGCCGCTCAAACACTCCCTCGTCGTCGTCCCCTGTCCCGCCCCGCATCCGCTGAGTCCGCGTGGCAACGGCATCGCGGCGGTGGCGCTGCCGCAGGTCGAACGGACCGCCGGCGCTGTACGTGGGAGGGTGTTCGGCGTGAAGACCGCCCCGCTGATGATCGCCGCACCGGCGGGGACCGGTCCGGCCGGGGTGACGGCGGACCACGGGCCCCCGGTCCTGGCCGGGGCCGGTGTGCGGATCCTCGTGCTGCTGGCCATGATCGTGTCACGTGCCCTGCGCGACCTGGAACCGAAGGAGCTGTCCCATGCTCAGCGGTGAGCTCGCGGAGCTGGCCGGCGTCACCGTCCGCACGCTGCGCCACTACCACCAGATCGGACTGCTGCCCGAGCCGCCGCGCTCGGCCGGAGGCTACCGGGACTACGGTGTGGACCACCTCGTCCGCCTCCTGCGCATCACGAGGATGACCGCACTCGGCGTACCGCTGTCCGCGCTCCCCGCGGTGCTGGACGATCCCGAGGCCGCGGAGGAGCTGCTCGACGAGCTCGACCGCCAGGCCGCCGCCGACATCGAACGGCTTCTCGCCCGCCGGGCCGGGATCGCCGCGCTGCGCCGCAGCGGCGCCCCGCCCGACCTGCCGCCGGAAGTCTCGGCATGGCGCTCCGGTCCCGCGGCGGAGGTGCCGGAGGACATGGTCCGCTACGAGCACGAACAGCTGGTCCTGGTCGGCCACCTGCTCGGCGAGGACGGCACGGCGGGGTTCGCCGCCCTGTTCGGCGGGGCGGACAGCGGCACGGCCGCGTTCGCGCCGCTCACGGCGCGCTTCTACGCACTCGGGCCCGACACTCCGGACGAGGAGGTCTCCTCGCTGATCGACGAGCTGGTCGAGCACCTCGAGCCGCTGGTACAGCGGCTGGACGGCCTGCCCCCGCTCGACGCGCAGGCCGAAGAGCTGATGGATGAACTGAACCGGCAGAACCTCAGGCCCGTGCAACACCGCGTCCTGCGCCGGGTCCAACAGCGGCTGGCCCGGCCCGGTGGGGCCTGACCCGGCTCCGCGGCCCCGCGCCGGTCCGTACTCTGAGGGGCACTGTGACCCAGGACATCTCCCGCGGGCTTGCGTACGACGCGACGTCGGGGTCTTGACTCGGGGGCGCCGTATCCACCGACCCCGAGGATTCGCCATGACCGCTCAGTCGAAGCTGATCTCCGTCGAAGAGTTCTTCGGCCCGCCCGCCCGTAGCCGGGCCCTGCTGTCCCCGGACGGCGCGAAGGTCGCCTACCTCGCCCCGTGGCGGGGACGGCTCAACGTGTTCGTCCGCGACCTGGACTCGGACTGGACCGCCCCCGACGACGCCCACGCCCCGGACTCCCGGCGTGTCACCTCCGACCCCCGGCGCGACATCGACGCCTTCTTCTGGACCACGGACGGCCGCTACCTGCTGTTCCAGCAGGACACCGACGGCGACGAGAACTGGCACCTGCACCGCGCCGACCCGTACCGGCCCGACGAGCCCGTGGTCGACCTGACCCCCTTCGAGGGCGTGCGGCTGCTCGGCGCGCAACTCCCGCCGGACCGGCCGGGCACCGCGTTCGTGCAGCTCAACATGCGCCGCCCCGACCTGATCGACCTCTTCGAGCTCGACCTGGCCACCGGCCGCCTGACCACGGCCGCGGAGAACCCCGGCGACGTCCTCTCCTGGCTGCGCACCCCCGACCGGCTGCTGGCCTTCACCATGGAGGAGGGGGGCGACCACGTGCTGTCGGAGTGGGACGCGGGTGAGCGGCGCCCGATCGCGCGGTTCCCCGGCGCGGACGCCCTCTTCGGGGTCCTCCCGGCCGCGCCCACCCCGGACGGGGGAGGGCTGTGGATCGGTTCCTCGCGCGGCTCGGACCGCACCCGCCTGGTCCGGGTCGACCTGGACACCGGCGAGCAGACCGGGGTGGACAGCCACCCCGTGTTCGACCTGGACACCCCCCGTCCCGAGGCCGATCCGCGCTTCCCGTCCTCGCTGATCCTGCACCCGGCCACCGGAGAACTCCTGGGCGCCCGCTACCTCGGGGCCAGGCAGGAGATCCACGCGCTCGACACGCACTTCGCCGCGGTGCTGCCGCGGCTGGCCGAGCTGTCCGACGGCGACCTGGCCCACGTGTCCTGCGACGCCGCGGCGCAACGCTGGGTGGTGGACTTCACCCACGACCGCGATCCCGGCGTCACCTGGTTCTACGACCACGCCACGGGTCGGGCCCGCCGCCTGTTCCGGCCGTTCCCGCACCTGGACCCGGCCCGGCTCGCACCGGTCACCCCGATCACCGTCACCGCCCGCGACGGCCTGACCCTGCCCTGCCACCTCACCCTGCCGGTCGGGGTCGAGCCGCGCGGCCTGCCGACCGTGCTGCTGGTGCACGGCGGACCGTGGTACCGCGACAGCTGGGGCTACGACCCGGAGGTGCAGCTGCTGGCCAACCGCGGCTACGCGGTACTCCAGGTCAACATGCGCGGCTCCACCGGTTACGGCAAGGCCCACACCCGGGCCGCGATCGGCGAGTTCGCGGGCAAGATGCACGACGACCTGCTCGACGCCCTCGACCGGGTGGTCGAGCAGGGGATCACCGACCCGGACCGGGTCGCGATCTACGGCTGCTCCTACGGCGGCTACGCCGCACTCGTCGGGGCCGCGTTCACCCCGGACCGGTTCGCCGCCGCGGTCAGCTACACGGGGATGTCCGACCTCGTCGACCTCGTCCGGTCGGTCGTCCCCTTCGCCCGCCGCGCCGTCGAGAACAGCTACCTGCGCTACATCGGCGACCCGGACGACCCCCGCCAGGAGGCCGACATGCTCGCCCGTTCTCCCATCGGCCGGGTCGACGACATCACCGCGCCGGTGCTGCTCATCCACGGCGCCAACGACGTCCGCGTCCACCGCCGCAACTCCGACCGCGTCTTCGACGCGCTCCGCGCCCGCGGCGCCGAGGTCGAGTACCTGCTGAACGAGAACGAGGGCCACTGGTTCGTCAACACGGACAGCAACATCGAGCTGTACCGCACGCTCGAACGCTTCTTGGCCCGGCACCTGGGCGGGCGCTCCTCGAGCACCGCCTGAGCCGGAGCGGCCGGGAGGGGGCCGCGCTCCCTCCCGGCCCGGGCGCTCCGGAGGCGGGGACGCGTCGCCCGCCCGGTCCGCCCCGCGCCCGGGTCCGGGGAGGCCCGGCCGACGAAGGGCCTTGTCACGGCCCCGGCCCTCGCGGTGCCGTCGGCGGGATCCGTGTGGATCGCCCTCGCCGGAGAAGGCGGGGGAGCGGCCGGGAGGGGGTCACGGCGGGGTTCCCAGGGCCTGTTCCAGCAGGGCGTCCGCGGCTGTCCTGCCGTGTCGGCCGTAGTCCCCCTGGTTCAGGACCATGGCGCGGCTGGCCGCCCCGTCGGCGAGGGTGACCAGCTGCTCGGCGAGCGCGTCGGGGCGGGGGCACCCCAGTTCCGTCACGAGTCCGGCCACCAGCCGCACCATGCGCAGTTTCTGTTCGCGGGCGTAGGCGTGGACCGGGTGCTCCGGGTCGGGGAACTCCGCCGCGGCGTCGATGAACGGGCACCCGCGCACCACGGGCGTGTCCGTGTCGGGCCGGTCGAACAGGCGGAGGAGCCGTTCGCGGGGGTCGAGGTCCTCCCGGAGCAGCACGCCCTCCATGGTGTCCCCCGAGTCCACGAGCGCCCGCAGATGGGCGACGGCCAGTTCGTCCCTGGTCGGGAAGTGGGCGTAGAGGGTCCGTTTGGAGACCGGCGCCGCCGCCGCGACCTGCTCCATGCTGGTCGCGGTGATCCCCCCGCTCGCGAAGAGCCGGGATGCGGCGGCCAGGATGCGCTCCCTCGCCCCGCGTCCCTTACGTGTCGTGTCACTCGCCACAGTCATGCGCAAAGTATACGTCTGCGTTTACTTGCGGCGCGGGTGTCGCTATGGTCGACCCAAGTAAACGGAAGCGTTTACTTGAACCGTCGTCGAGGAGCCCCCATGAACCACCCCGCACACACCGAGCTGAGCGCACACGCGGAGAAGCTGATCCGCGGTCGACGCGCGACACGCGCCTTCCGCCCCGAACCCGTGCCCGAGGAGACGATGCGCGCGATCTTCTCGCTGGCCGCGGCGGCGCCGTCCAACTCCAACGCACAGCCCTGGCAGGTGGAGGTCGCCAGCGGCCCCGCACGGGACCGACTGGCCGCTGCCCTCCGGGAAGCCCACGCCGCGGGCCGCACGTCGGTCGACTTCCCCTACAGCGACGACCTGTACTCGCCGGTGCAGCAGGAGCGGCGGGCCGCCTTCGGCGGCCGGCTCTACGGGACGCTGGGCATCGGCTTCGACGACCACGCCGCACGTGCGGCGTACGACGCCGAGAGCCTGCGGTTCTACGGTGCGCCCCACGTCGCGTTCCTCTTCGTCTCCGGTGAGGACAACGCCCGCCTGGCCGCCGACGTCGGTGCCTACATGCAGACCCTGCTGCTGGCGATGACCGCCTACGGCGTGGCCAGCTGCCCACAGGGCCTGCTGAGCTTCCACGCCGACGACGTGCGCGCCGAACTCGGCGTCACCACGGGGAAGCTGCTCGTGGGGATCTCGTTCGGATACGCCGACGACACCGCGCCGGTGAACCACATCAGCACCGGGCGTGCCGCGCTGGGGGAGACCACGACCTTCCACGGCTAGAGCCCGGAGACGGCAGCGGGTCCGGTCGCCGGGATGCCGGCGGCTCGGCGCAGGAGCGCTGCGGACACCGCCTCTCGCGACAGCGCGGGGGAGTGAGGTCCGCAGGATCAGGGAAGGCGTACCAGGCAGACGTACCGGCAGGGAGGGGAACAACAGAGAAGAAGGCCTGCCGACGACATGTTCGACACCGTTCCCGCCACCGGTCGGGACCTCGCGTTCCGGGGTGTTGCCCGCCCTGCCGTGCCCGGGGGCTACATCTGGCCGTTCTTGGACAGGTCCTTGACGACGGTGCGGTCGGGTGTGAAGCGGACCAGGCGGCCGTCATCCGCGTAGTGCCGGAAGTCCGGGTGCCATACCTCCTCGTCATCGCCCAGGTAGCGGCGCAGCAGACGTCTGGCCAGAACCTGGTCGAAGGGCGCCACCTCGGCTTTGCCGTGCATGGTCACCTGGAGGAATTCCATGCGCTCCAGATCGCAGGTGTCCACCACCACGGAGGTGCGCGCGTCACGTTCCAGGTGCTTGGCCACGACCGAGTAGGAGCCTGTGAGCCACCACAGGGCGTTCTGCTCCCACAGGAACCAGACCGGTCTGACCACAGGTGCACCGGCGGAGTCGACCGTGGCCGCTCTGGCGACCAGGGGACGTTCCAGGAAGGCTTCGACATCGAAGGGACGGGGGGATCGAGTATCGGAGAAGGAACTCATCCCCTCCAGGGTAAGAGCTCGGAGGTCACGCGGTCGAGCTCGAACCCCGTCCACACGGGGCCCTCGGCCCGGCGCCCCCTCGGGCGGAGCGCCGACTACCTTGGCGTCATGGCTGTGTTGCGCGACGTCGTGTTCGACTGCTCCCACCCCGCCTCCCTGGCCCGCTTCTGGGCGGCGGCGCTCGACGGGTACGAGGTCGCCCCCTACGACGACGGGGAACTCGAACGACTCCGACGAGAGGGGATCGAGGACCCCGAGGACGATCCCTCGGTGCTCGTCCGGCCGGTCTCGGGAGCCGCGCCCCGCTTGTTCTTCAACAAGGTCCCCGAACCGAAGAGCGCCAAGAACCGGGTGCACCTGGACCTGTGGGCCGAGGACGTCGAGGCCGAGGCCGAACGGCTCGTCCGACTGGGCGCCACCAGGAAGGCCCGGATCGAGGACTGGGTGGCGATGGCCGACCCCGAGGGCAACGAGTTCGACGTCCTGCCCGCGGAGTAGTCGCGCTCGGCACGTCGCGGCCTCTCCGCCCAGGGAAGGCCCCCGCGGGCGGTGCCGCCGGGACCGGAGCCGGGGCCGTCCCGGGGGACGTCCTCCTGCCGGAGGGCAGGGCTGCCCGGCGACCAGCGCCTTGAACGTGGCGAAGTTGCCCGGGGCAAACGGGCCGACCGGCGGGCGGAGCCCGTCGGGGGGATCCGCCTGACGGCATCCGGCCGCGGGGGCGGACGCCCCGGCCCGGGGCCACCTGCGTCGCCTCGGGTGGGCCACCAGGGCCGCGCCGCGCCCCACCACGTGTTCGCAGCGCGGACAACCCTCATCGGTATTCGGTGTTGCTATGTACCGGTAGTCAGTATTACTATGCACCAGTAGTCAGTGATGATGAGTAGCCAGAGGAGGCATTCCGTGGGCAAGCAGGCGACGGAGATGCTCAAGGGGGTCCTGGAGGGCATCGTCCTCGCGATCCTGTCCGACCGACCGGCCTACGGCTACGAGATCACGGCGTGGCTGCGGGACCAGGGCTTCTCCGACATCGCCGAGGGCACCGTCTACGCGCTGCTCGTCAGGGTCGAGCGGCGCGGCCTCGTCGACGTCGAGAAGGTCCCGTCCGAGAAGGGGCCGCCGCGCAAGGTCTACTCGCTCAATTCCCAGGGGCGTGCATACCTCGAAGAGTTCTGGAGGACCTGGAGCTTCCTCACAGAACGACTTGAACAGCTCCGAGAAGGAGGAAAGTGAAAATGGCCCCGAGTTGGATCGAACAGGTCACGGGATCGTTCGAGGACAAGAAGCGGTACCGGCAGTACAAGGCGCGCACGAAACAGCTTCCCGAGAACTACCGCACGGCGGTCGAGGCGCTCGACCGATACCTGATGTACTTCGGCTCGATCACGAGGGGGGACATCCTGATGGAGATGCTGGACGACCTCATCGACCTCTTCGAGCAGAGCGCGGCGGTCGGAACCCCGATCCGGGAGATCGTCGGGGAGGACCCCGTGGAGTTCGCCGAGACGTTCCTGGCGAACTACTCGGAGGGCCAGTGGATCAAGAAGGAGCGCGAACGCCTGGCCAGGGCCATCGAACGCGCCGCCGGAGAAGACACCGGAAAGGAAGAGGGACCCCTGTGACGAGGACACAGCAGCAGCCGGCGATCCGCCTGCGGGGCCTGGAGAAGTCCTACAAGGACCTGCGCGTGCTGCGCGGGGTGGACTTCGACGTCGCGCCGGGCAGCATCTTCGCCCTGCTGGGATCCAACGGGGCGGGCAAGACCACGGTCGTGAGAATCCTGTCCACCCTGCTCAAGGCCGACAAGGGAACCGCCGCGGTCAACGGCTTCGACGTCGCCGCGCAGTCGGCGAACGTGCGGGAGTCCATCAGCCTCACCGGACAGTTCGCCGCCGTCGACGAGATCCTCAGCGGTCGGGAGAACCTCGTGCTCGTCGCCAGGCTGCGCCACATGGAGGAGCCGGGCGCGATCGCCGACGACCTGCTCTCCCGCTTCTCGCTGACGGAGGCGGGCGGGCGGAGGGTGTCGACCTACTCGGGCGGCATGCGCCGCCGCCTGGACATCGCCATGAGCCTCATCGGGAACCCGCCGGTCATCTTCCTGGACGAACCCACGACCGGGCTCGACCCCCAGGCGCGCGTCGAGGTGTGGGAGGCGGTGAAGAACCTCGCCGGGAGCGGCACGACGGTCCTGTTGACCACGCAGTACCTGGACGAGGCCGAACAGCTCGCCGACCGGATCGCGATCCTCCACCGGGGCCGGATCATCGTCAACGGCACCCTCGCCGAGCTCAAGGCGCTGCTGCCGCCCGCCGAGGTCGAATACGTCGAGAAGCAGCCGACCCTGGAGGACGTCTTCTTCGCGGTCACCGGCGGCTCCGACACGGACGGCGAAGACCGCCGGACCGCATTAGAGAAGAAGTAGGGGACCGACCATGGCAACGCACTTCATCGGCGACACCGCCGCCCTCACCGGACGGACCCTGCGCCACGTCACGCGCAGCCCGGACACCATCATCACGACCGCCGTCATGCCCATCGCCATGATGCTGATGTTCGTCTACGTGTTCGGCGGCGCGATCGACACCGGATCGGTCTCCTATGTGAACTACATGCTGCCCGGCATCCTGCTCATCACCATCGCCTCAGGGATCGCCTACACCGCGTTTCGCCTCTTCACCGACATGCAGGGCGGGATCTTCGAGCGCTTCCAGTCCATGCCGATCGCCCGGTCGGGAGTGCTGTGGGCCCATGTCCTCACCTCGCTCGTCGCCAACGTCCTCTCCCTCGTGGTCGTCGTGGGCGTCGCCCTGCTCATGGGCTTCCGGTCGGGGGCCGGGGTGGGGGCATGGCTCGCGGTCGCCGGCATCCTGATCCTGTTCACCCTGGCGCTGACCTGGATCGCCGTGATCCCCGGCCTCTCCGCGACCTCGGTGGAGGGGGCGAGCGCCTTCTCCTACCCGCTCATCTTCCTGCCGTTCCTCAGCTCGGCGTTCGTGCCCACCGACACCATGCCCGGCCCGGTGCGCTGGTTCGCCGAACACCAGCCGGTGACGTCCATCGTCAACACGATCCGCGACCTGCTCACCGGCCAACCGGTCGGCAACGACGTCTGGACCGCCCTGGCCTGGTGCGTCGGCATCCTCGTCGTCGCCTACGCCTTCGCCATGGCCACGTACCGCCGCAAGATCAGCTGAGCGCGCCCCCGCCAGGCCGTCCGTCGGGGACGAAGGGCGCGGACCTGCGGCGCCAGGGGCGGCACGGCGCGCCGGGCAGGAGCCCGGCCTCCACGGACACGCCCCACCACGCACCGTGACCCTGTGAGATCGCCCAGACGCGCAAGGCGACCAAGGCCGCATGCGGAGACGCCGACGGCCCAGCGGCCCCGCACCGGATTCGTGCCGGTGCGGGGCCGCCGTGGTGGAGGGGTGTCGGTACGGGGCGGGGGGAATCAGGCAGGCGCACCCTCACACGCACGTCCGACCACGGAAGAACACGGTCTCCGAGGTGGCTCCGCCGAGGCCGGGCGCTCCACGGCGGCCGGCGAGGGCGCCGGGGTGTTGGAGGCCAGGGCCCCTTGGTTCTGGATCCTGTGCCGATGCCCCTCGACCCCAGGGGGGCCGCAGACCTCAACGGCCCGGCGCGTCGACCTGTCCGGAGGGACCCGTCTCCGCGGACAGGGTCTCGGGGAAACCACAGTTGCGCAGCCCGGGAATGGGCTCGTAGTTTCCTCCCCCGGAAACGTTCACCGCCGGGAACCAGCCCCATCCCTGGTCCAGATAAGCCTCATCGCCCTGGGTGTAAAGCCACCAGTTGTTGCGGTACTCGCCGGCCGGAGGGTTCTCCAGGTAGGTGAATTGCTGCTGGCAGACGAACCATGCCCTGTTCGCGTAGAGGTATCCAGAAATTTCACTGGGGTTGTCCCTGCCGACACCCCTTTCGAGGTTGCCGCCGAGCCATGCGTTGCAATACGTCGTTGACCAGGATGTTCCGTGGTGATCGACCACGGTCGGCCCTGCGCCGGAGCACCCCTGTGCCGCACTGGCGGGCCCGGCCGCGGCGATGCTCCCGGCCAGCGCTGCCGCGACAAGGAGGATTCTCGTCATTTTTCTCATCGTTTCCGTCCCAGTGGTGACATTGGGGGTAAACGTCGTTGACAACAATCTTCCCATGCGTGGGGGATATCCACTGGGAAACTCGAACAATGGCCGATCCCGGCCATGGTGGATGGCGTGGAGTCAGTGTCACGCCATTCTCGCGTGCCTCAGGGTTCCCTTCCTGCGAGCGTGTCGCCGTACGTCGAGGCGCGTGTGCGGGTGGGTGCGTGCGCCGGTGTCAGCGTTCCGGCTTCGGGTCGGGTCGGCGGCCCGGTGTGTGTCTGGCGAGCATGGTCTGGACGGCCTGTTCGACGGCGTCGTGGATGTCGGAGGCCGCGGGGTTCCAGTCGGTCAGCAGCATGCGGGGCCACAGGACGTAGTTGGCGATCATGCCGAGGAACTGGTTCGCGGCGCTCACCGCGTCCGGGACATCGGCGTTGCCCGCCTCGTGCTCGGCTTCCAAGTAGTGCTGGACGGAGGTGAAGTAGGGCAGTTTGCCGAGCTGGAACTGCATCCGTCCCAGTTCGGGGAAGCGGGGCAGTTCGGCGATGACGATCCGGAACAGGGCTGTCATGCCGGGTCGGCCGACCAGGTCGGCATAGCGGTGGCCGATGGTCGCCAGTCCGGATCGCAGGTCTCCGGTCTGCGGCCGCGCGGCGGCGTCGCCGGCGTCACGCTGCCAGGACTCGGTGACGATGGCCTCGAAGAGGGCCGCCTTGGTGGGGAACCGCTTGAACAGGGTGGACTTCGAGACCCCGGCCGCTTCGGCCACCCGGGCCAGCGAGGTGCCGTCGTAGCCGCGATCCAGGAACAGCTCTGTGGCCGCGGTGATGATCGCCTCGCGTTTTTGCTGAGCGAGCCTGCGGTGGTGTGCGGAGAGTTCTGCTGCCATGCGGACAGTATGCCGCAGACCCGAGGCGAGTCACTTGACTCGCCACTCGGCCCTGCCTACGATGCGAGAGCAAGGCGAGTCGAGTGACTCGCATCTTATCTGTGGCGCCCGGGTGAACCCCGGTGGCCGCGCAGTGGAGGAACAGTTCATGACGATCGACAAGATCGCTCTGGTGACCGGTGCGAATCGCGGCCTCGGACGCGGAGCGGCCATCGCTCTGGCCAGACGCGGGGTGCGGGTCCTGGCCACCCATCGCGGTGACGCGGCCGGGGCCGAGAAGACGGTGGAACAGGTGCGGGCGGTGGGCGGGACCGCCGCAGTTCTCCGGCTCGACATCAGCGACGTCTCCTCCTTCGCCTCCTTCACCGGCGAACTGGGCGAACAGCTGGAGCGCTGGGGTGCTTCGCGGCTCGACATCCTGGTCAACAACGCGGGAGTGGGGATCTTCGGGCCGCTGGAGGACGTCACGGTCGACGACTTCGACACGGTGATGGGCACCAACGTCCGGGGCACGTTCTTCCTCGTCCAGTCACTCGTGCCGCTGCTGGCCCAGGGCGGCCGCGTCATCAACGTCTCGACGTCGCTGACCCGCCACACCAGCCCCGCCACCTCGGTCTACTCCGCCTCGAAGGCCGCCGTCGAAGCCCTGAGCCGCACCCTCGCCGCAGAACTCGGCCCGCGCGGCATCCGGGTCAACTCCATCGCCCCGGGGCCGACCGCCACCGATTTCAACGGTGGAGCGATGCGGGACGACGCCGAGATGCGCCGGGGCCTGGCCGGACAGACCGCGCTCGGCCGCGTCGGCGAACCCGAGGAGATCGGCGACGCCATCGCCGCGCTGGCCTCCGAGGACCTGCGCTGGGTCACCGCCCAGCGCATCGAGGTCTCCGGCGGCGCCCTCCTCTGAGCGGCCGGGCGACGGCCTGGAAAGACGCAGGCAGCGGGCCCCGGCTCACTCCCGGCCGGGTACGACAAGACCGCCGCCTCCTGCGAAGCGGCGGTCCCTCCCGCCCCGTTCCTGCCCTGGGCGAGACCTGTTCCAAGATGCACCCAAGGTGCACCGGCCCTGGGGACGGGGCGGCCAGGTGGCCTGCGCCGCCCACTACGCCCGGCCGCCCGCCACGGGCGGCCGGGCGTGCGGGTCAGGAGGGCTCGGCGGTCGCGGTGCGCCGCACCTTCACGGCGGTGACAGTGCGCCCGCTGGTCTCGGCGACCTCGGCCTCCCAGTCGCCGAAGGAGACCTTCTCCCCGGGAGTCCTGGGGATGTGGCCCAGGATCGCGATGAGCAGACCGGCGACGGTGACGTAGTCGCCCTCGGGGGGATCGTTCAGCGGCAGGTCCAGGTCGGACAGGTCGTGCACCGGGTAGGTGCCCGGCAGCGTCATGGTGCCGTCGTCGTTGGAGACCACGGTGCGGATGTCGGAGTCGGTCTCGTCGTAGATCTCCCCGACGATCTCCTCCAGCAGGTCCTCCAGGCTGACGATGCCGTCGATGCCGCCCATCTCGTCGACCACCACGGCCAGCTGCTGGTGTTCGGCGGTCATCCGGCGCAGGGCCAGGGAGACCACCAGGGAGTCGGGCAGCAGCATCGGCTCCCGCGCCAGCTCACCGGCCGCGCCCTCCCCGCGGACCAGGTCGGACCAGTGCACGACGCCGAGCACCTCGTCGAGGTCGTCGTCGGCGACGACGGGGGCGCGGGAGTGGCCGTGCTCGGCGAGCATGAGGGCGGCCTCCCCGGCCGGGGTGCGGGCCGGGATGGTGAAGACCTCGCCCCGCGGGACGACGACCTGGCGCAGCCGCCGGTCGTCGATCTCGAAGGCGCCCGAGATGATGGTGCGCTGCTCGGCCGTCATGCCGCGCTGGGTGGCGAGCATCTCGCGCAGCTCCTCCTCGCCGATCTCCTCCTTGGCGGCGGTGGGGTCACCGCCGGTCAGGCGCACGACCAGGTTGGTGGAGGCGCTCAGCAGCCACACCACGGGACGCGAGAGCGCGGCCAGCAGGTCCAGGGGGCGCGAGACCACCAGGGCCCAGGTCTCGGCGCGCTGCATGGCGATGCGCTTGGGCGCGAGCTCGCCGAAGACCAGGGTGACGAAGGTCAGGACGATGGTGACCAGGACGACCGAGACCGGCGCGGCCGCAGAGCCGAGGAAGCCGAGCGGTTCGACCAGGGGCTGGGCCAGGGCCACGGCCGCAGTGGCCGAGGCCAGGAAGCCGGCCAGGGTGATGCCGATCTGGATGGTGGCGAGGAAACGGTTGGGGTCCTTGGCCAGGCGGGCCACGGCCCTGCCGCCGGGCCCCCGCTCCGCCAGCTGCTTGATCTGTCCTTCGCGCAGGGTGATCAGGGCGATCTCGCTGCCGGCGAAGAGGGCGTTGACCACGACGAGGACCAGGACGAGGCCGATTTGAACCCCGTAGCTCTCCATAACTGCTGTCGTCTCCGATGCTGCTGGTGAAATGTGTGGTTCCTGCCCGGTTCCGGGCCGCACAAGCCTCCCACAAACAGCAGTCGGCCCAGAAGGACCGCCGCGAACCTCCGGAGACGGGGCGGGCGGGGCCGTGACGCCCCGTCCGCCCCCACACCCCAGCGCGCCCCCGCCCCACGGCGCGTCGACGCACCGCGGGGCGACCTCGCGGTTACGCCGGCTTCGGCAGGGTGAGGATCTCGGCCCCGTCCTCGGTGACGGCGATGGTGTGCTCGCTGTGCGCGGTCCGGCAGCCCGTCTCGCTGCGCAGCGTCCACCCGTCGTCGTCGGTGACGAGCCGGGCGGTGTCCGCCATGACCCACGGCTCCAGCGCGAGCAGCAGTCCGGGGCGCAGCTTGTACCCGCGGCCGGGCCGCCCGGTGTTGGGGACGTGCGGGTCCTGGTGCATCGTCGAGCCGATGCCGTGGCCCCCGAACTCGGTGTTGATCGGGTACCCCGCCCCGCGCAGCACCTTGCCGATGGCGTGGGAGATGTCGCCGATGCGGGCCCCGGGCCCGGCGGCGGCGATGCCCGCGGCCAGTGCGCGTTCGGTCGCCTCGATCAGCGCGACGCTCTCCGGCGGCCGGGAGCCGCCCACGACGAAGCTGATGGCGGAGTCCGCGGCGACCCCTCCCAGGGAGACGGCGAGGTCGAGCGTCAGCAGGTCGCCGTCGGCGAGCGCGTAGTCGTGCGGGAGGCCGTGGAGCACCGCGTCGTTGACGGCGGTGCAGATGTAGTGGCCGAACGGTCCGCGTCCGAAGGACGGCGCGTAGTCGACGTAGCAGGACTGCGCGCCGGCCTCGGTGATCATCTCCTGGGCCCACCGGTCGATCTCCAGGAGGTTCGTGCCCACCGTGCTGCGGTCCCTCACCGTCCGCAGGATGTGGCCGACCAGGGCCCCTGTCTCTCTGGCCTGGGGCAGCTTGTCAGGGTCCAGGATCTCGATCATGCGGCGCCTTCCTCATGCAACCAATAACTATACCGTCCGTACTATACCGACTTCGGGGTCCGAACGAGGCCAGGCCGTTCCGCACGCCCGCGGACAACGGCTGCGGGGAGGACGGCCACAGGATCCGGCGCCGGGAGCGGGGCTTGGTTCCGAAGCTCCTCACCCCCGGCAGCGGCCGGAAAGTGTCCCATACTGGTGCGCATGAAGGATTCATCCTCCCCCCGCCCCCTCGGCCCGCTCCGGGCCGTCGCGTTGGCTGCCGCGGTCCTGGTGGCCGGCGCCTGCTCTCCCCCCGCCCCCCAGGACGAACCGGGTCCCGCCGCCTCCGGCGAGCCGGCGTCCTCCGCCGACGCCGGTGAATCCTCCCGGGTCACCAGCCTGAACGCCGACTTCACCACGCAGGCCCAGCTCGTCGAAGGGCTCACCGCGGCCGTGCGGAACGTCGAGCGCACCCCGGACTCCAGGGGCGCCCCCTCCCTGGCATTCGACCTCACACTCACCAACGCCACGGGCCAACCCTTCGACGCCACCGGCGTCGCCGTGTTCGTCTTCCACGGCCCCGACAGCAAGGAGGCGTTGCCGGCCATCCTGGAGGTCGACGAGAGCGGCAACGGCACCCTGGCCCACTTCGACGCACCGATCCCCGACGGGCAGGAGGCGACCGTCACCTACGGGTTCGGCGTGTACCCCGACCACGAACAGGTGCTGATAGAGATCGTCCCCGAGGGTTCCGAAGGGTTGTACTTCAGCGGCACCGTCCCCACCTGAGAAAGTCCGCGGGGGACGCCGGTCCGCGCTCACGCGCCTGCGACGGCCGAACGGCGCCGTGGCCGGACCCCTGTGCGAGGGGAGGGACCGCCTCGGCCCTCCCCGGCGGGTCCGGCATTCTCCCGCACACCCCCGGCAAGGAGAACTGTTGAGTTACGACGTGGTGGCCCTGGTCGCGGAAAGGCCCGACGAGCCGGCGATCATCAACGCCCTTCGAGGCGTCGACCCGGAACTGCGGCTGCACCGGCACAAGGACACCGGCGTCCTGCAGATCCGCGACGGCGACGGCCGACTGCTGGCCACCCTCGAACCCGGCCGGCCGGTGGAGGCCGCGGGCGAGGTCGAGCGCCTGCTCGGCGCGGAGGTCGTGGCGGGTCTGCCCGACCGGTTCTGGTGGACGGAGACCCGGGCTCGTCCCGACGAGCAGGGCCGCGAGGTGGCACACCGGTTCGCCGACCGGCTCGCCCTCACCCTCGGGGGAGCGGTGTGGACCTCGGGAGCGGCCGACTTCGGCCTGTGGGAGGAGTCCGAGCACCCGGCGGCCGAGCGCGCCGCGGCCAGGGCGGTCCTGGTCGCCCAGGACCGGGACGTGGTGCCCTTCTCCTCCTGGCTCAGCGACGCGGTGGCCACCCACGCCGGCCGCAAGACGCTCCAGGTGCTCACCCCGCCCACCGCACGGCTCACCTACGGCGTGCGCACCTTCCTCGCCGGGCCGCTGGGCCGCTGGGTCGTGCGCGGCCAGGACGGCGGCCACTACGACGGCCTCACCGGACTCGCCGTGCACTGGGACCACACCTACGGGTTCCTCGCCGACAAGGAGCCCTCCGGGCCGAACTGGGCGGCGAGGGAACCCGGCGCCGCGCCGGAGCCCGGGTTCCTCGTCGGCTTCGCCGAAGGCGCCGGGACACAGGTGGTCGTGGACGTGTCCGCCCTCCACCCGGGCCCCGCCGCCCCGCGCCCGGGCCGCGCCGCGGAGATCGTCGCCGAGCACCTGGCCGGGCACGCCCCGGCGGCCTGGGGCCCCCACGAGCCCGCGCTCCGGGAGTGGGACCGCGAGCGCATCGCCCGCTTCGCGGCCGAGCGCGGCCCCAGGGCGTCGATCCTCTACCTCGCCGGGCCGCTCGGCCGGGGGCAGCCGCTCGCCGGGCAGATCAGCCTCACCCACCGGGGCGGCCGCCTCCTGGAACGGGTCTCGATCGTGGCCGGGTTCGAGGAACGGGAGAGCGTCCCCTTCGGCGCGCTCCCGGACCTGGTGCGGGCCCTTGCAGCGGAAGGACTCCTGGAGAGCCTGCGGGTACGCCATGTGCCGGGGCACAGCGACACCACCTGCGGACCCGTGTGGGCCGGACCCCCGACCCCGGTCGGAGTGGCCATCGGCCCCGACCGCCTGCGCGCGATCGGCCTCGGCCGCGCCCAGGCCGGACCCGTCAGGGGCACGCTCGTGGGGGAGGGCGAGGACCGGGCGCTCTGGTACCCCGTGGTGCAAGACGCCGCATCGCCCCTGAAGGGCCTGTGGCTCATGCAGCGCCAGACCGACTACCTCGCCTCGGCCTCCCCGGGGTGAGGGGCGGGCCGGAGCCGCCGCCGACAGCCGCCAAGACGGTTGGCGGCGTCACTCACGGGCTGCGCCGGGCGGGCGGCGGACACGGGTGCGGAGGACATGCCCCGTGCGGGGCCCGGCCGGTGTGACGCCCGGGTCCCGCACGGGAAGCCGGGATCAGCGCTCCATCAAGGCGAAGACCCCCCAACCGAGGTACTCACGTGTGGCGCGCGCATAGCGGGCGGGCTCCGCGTCGAGCTCCTCCCGCACCTCGGGGGCCAGCTCGTCGTCCGGGTTCCGGTCGAGCCAACGGCGCAGGTTGAGCCACTGCGCCGCGGCGTACCGGTCCCAGCTGTCCTGGTCGGCCAGCACCATCTCCACGACGTCGTACCCCAGACCCTGGAACTGCCCGATCAGCTCCGGCAGCGACAGGAAATCGTCGATGCCGGCGGCGTTGCAGGCCCTGGCGGTCTCCTCGTCCGGAGGGGTCCGCCGCCAGTACGGCTCACCGATCAACATCAGGCCCCCGGGGCGCAGGCTGCGGCCGAGCAGCTCGGCCGTCCCGGCGACGCCGTCACCGATCCAGGTGGCGCCGACACAGGCGGCCAGGTCGACCGGCTCGTCCGCGACATGGCCGGAGGCGTCGCCGTGGACGAACTCGACGCGGTCGTCGACGCCGAGCTCGACGGCGCGGGCCCGGGCCTGAGCGGTGAAGGCCGTGCTGATGTCGACGCCCGTGCCCGTGAAGCCCAGGTCGCGTGCCCAGGTGCACAGCATCTCGCCCGAGCCGCTGGCCAGGTCGAGCACCCGCGTCCCGGGGTCCAGGTGGAGCGCCTGACCCAGGGCGGCGAACTTGGCCGGGGTCAGCGGGTTGTGGATGCGGTGGCTGCTCTCGCGGATGGTGAAGATACGGGGAAGGTCCATGACCTGATTCCTTTCCGTCATGCCTTGAAGTTCGGGGACTGCTTGATGGCGCGTCGCAGGCGCGCGCCCTGCTTGGCCTGCCGGTTCATCTCGGCGCGCAGCCGCGCGTCGGTGCGGGAGGCGGCATGGGCGTTCTCGCGAAGCAGCCGGTGACAGCTGTCGGGGCGCCGCCCGGTGAGCCGGCCGTCCTCGACGGCGGCAGTCGGGGGGACGAGCACCGCGCGGGCGGGCCCGGTCTCGGCGACGACGTCGCACAGGCCGCGTGCGGCCCGCACCACGCGGCCCGGGACCGGTCCGCCGGCCCGCGACGGGGAGAAGGAGCGCTCGCGCTCCGCCTCCCAGCCGTAGTCGGCCGGTGTCAGGACGCGCTCGGGCGAAGGGGGAGCAGAGCGGTGTGAAGCGTGTTGATGAAACACAGTGGAGACCCTTGGAAAGGGGCCCCGCCGGACGGCAGGCGTGCCGGAACCACCCCTACGGGGGAGGAAGGCAGGCGAAGGTCAGGACGAGGCCCGGGAAGTGAGGATGGTCCGGGCACCGCGCACAGCGGTGGTCTCCACGACAGTCATCAACTCACCTCCTTCGGTCTCCGCAAGCGAACAGGTCGTCGCTGCGCCAGAAACTGTAGCATCCGATTCGACGAGCCCGGAGGGGAGTTCCGTCACCGGTTCCGGTACGTGCCCGCGAAGACCCGTACCCGGTGGAGCGTCCACCGGTTCCGTCGTCCCGCACCGGCCTGTCCGGCGGCCGGGCCAGGGGAGCTCGTCGGACAGGTCTCCCCCTTCTCGGCGGCGAGGGCCCGGAGCTTCTCGGCGTCGTCGGCGG
The DNA here is from genome assembly GCF_042660575.1 of Nocardiopsis tropica. NCBI lineage: Bacteria > Bacillati > Actinomycetota > Actinomycetes > Streptosporangiales > Nocardiopsidaceae > Nocardiopsis > Nocardiopsis tropica. Next base: position 69,857 of record NZ_JBHSUF010000021.1, on the reverse strand, counting down.
AGGCGCCCACGAGCGCCCCGGGCCCTCGTCGCGGGGCTGTGCGGCATGGCCTGCGAGGTCATCGTGCTCGTGCGTGCGACGATGACGGCCGATCGGGCCGCCCGGAGAGCCTCCTGACGCAACGCCCGACACGGCAGCCCCACCGAGAGGACCTCCGATGCGCAGCGTGATCTCTTCGATGGGCGTCTCACTCGACGGCTACATCGTCGGGCCGGACGGCGGCTTCGCCTGGACGGAGCCCGGTGACGAGGTCTTCCGCTTCGTCACCGACGAGACACGCGGGATCGGCGTCTACCTGTTGGGGCGGCGGCTCTACGAGACGATGCTGTACTGGGAGACCGCAGACCGGGATCCATCGCTCGACGCCCCGACGCTCGAGTGGACCGAGCTCTGGACGTCCCTCCCCAAGGTGGTCTTCTCCACCACGCTGTCGGCGGTACAGGGCCGTGCCCGCCTGGCCTCCGGCGGTCTGGCGGAGGAGGTCGAGCGGTGGCAGGCCGAGCCTGGAGAGGGCGACATCGCGATCGGCGGCGCGACGCTCGCGGCCGAGGCGGCCGAACTGGGTCTGATCGACGAGTACCGGGCCAGGGTCCACCCGGTGCTGGTCGGTGGCGGGATCCCCTTCTTCCCCCGACGCGAGCGCCGGGTGGATCTCGAACTCGTCGAGAACCGCACCTTCGATTCGGGGGTCGTGTACGTCCGCTACCGCGTGGTGCGTCAGCGCCACCACGAGGACCCCTCGTCCGGTGAGCGGGCAGACGTGTAGAGGCCGCGGTCCCTCCGCGAGCGGCGCGGCGTGCGCCCGGCCACCCGGCGCACCCGCACCGCGATGGAGCACGACCGCCGGGGTCCGGAGCCGGGCACCTGTCGGACCGAACGGCGCGGAACCAACTCCTGAGCCACAGCGTCACAAGCCTTTGATGAGAACTGAAGAGAAGGCGGTGGCCCCGTGAGCCACATGCAGGACGCACTCGTGCTGACCCCGAGCCGTCGCAGGGTCTGGACCAGGCTGGCCGTCGCCGCGGTGCCCCTCGTGACGGCGACCATCGGCATCTGGGTGAAGGCCGGGCCCGTGGCCGGCCTCATCGCGGGCGCCCTGTTCGCCGTGATGGTCGTGCTGCTCCTGCTGCACACGCGCCGCTCCAGCATCGTCCTGACCCCGTACGAGTTCATCGAGAAGGGGCTGGGCTTCCAGCGGCGCCGTCCCAGGGGCCGCATCGCCCGCCTGGTCCGCGCGAACGTCGTCGTGCCCCGCTCGGGTGCCAACGAGACCCTGTACGTGCTCGACGCCGACAACGACGTGGTGATCAGGCTGTACGGCGCGAACTACACGTCCCAGGACATGGACCGCCTGGTGGAGGCGCTCGCCGTGCCGTGCGAGGGCCCCGACCGGCCGGTCACCTACGCCGAACTGGCCAGGACCCACCCGCACGTCCTGTCGTGGGTCGAGCGGCACCCCGTTCTGATGACCCTGACGATCCTCGGCGTCCTGCTCCTGCTCGTCGCGGTGTTCGTCCTGTCCATGCTCCTGCTGGATATGACGGGGTACGTGTAGGACCGGTCCGGGAAGGGCGCGCGACCAGAAGGCCGGCCGGGGCCGCGGGGCACACCGCGGGGCAGGGCGCCCCCGGCGGTCACGCACGGGAATCGAGACGGTGGGAGCGCGGAGGCCTCGGCCCCTGCTCCTTCCCGGCCCCTCTCGTCCGCCTCCCCGGTCGGGGAGCGCCCCGACCGACGGCGGTGCGGGGGGCGGCGGGGCGCTACGGCCGCCCGCCCAGCCCCGCCTAGCACCGCGCCGCTCAGCCCCTGCCCGACCGGGACGGCCGGTAGGTCGACTCCCGCGGGAGTCGGCGACGATCAGGGTGAACGCCCGGGCGATCCTGTCGGCGAGGTCGCCGTCGGCGGGGCGCAGCACGGCGGGAGGCCCTGTCGACGGGAGGGACGGGGACGCCCTTTGTCACTGGGGCTCAGTAGCGTCGCGCCCATGTCGCACACCGCGTACACCTACGCCTATCTGCGGCCCTCCGCGGTGCACAGCACCGCGACGGGGGACACGCTCAGCCTCCAGACCTCCGGGGGGACCACCCCTGCGGGACGGGCCGGCCGTCCGCGGTTCTTCGCAGGCTTCCTGACGAACCCCCAGGTCGCCGCGGCCGGTCTGCTGAGCGTCGCCGACACCGCCGCCGCCCGCTACCACCGGCCGCAGAACAGGGCGTCGCTCGACCCGGTGGTCACCGGGAACGGCGACCGGCTCCGGTTCGAGTCGTTCTCCGGCTGCTGCGGGGTGTACGCACGGCTCGACCTGCTGGACGAGGCCCTCGACGGCGACGACGTCCGGCACGGCACGACCAACGTCGACGTCAACGCCCCCCTTGCCGACGCCCTGGGCCGCGTCGGACCGGGCGACCCGCTGTACCTGGAGGTCGGCCCCGACGAGCTGGCCGTCACCACCTTCGACGGGCCGGTGGTGGAGAAGAAGGTGCCGCTGCCCGACCGCTGGCTGCGCGGCTTCGCCGAAACACAGGTCATCGCCTCGGGGTTCGACCTGCGCGCCGAACTCGCCGCCGCCGACGCCGTCCGCTTCCTCCGTTCGCTGCCCCGCCCCAACGCCGCCCGGGGCGCGTCGCGCGGGGCCCTCTGGGCGGTGCCGTCCGGCCGCACGCTGCGCACCACCGCGCGCGCGGTCCCCGGGGCCGTGTGTCTCGCGGGCCCGGAACGGCTCGCCCCGCTGACGCGCGTGCTGCGCCACGCCACGGGACTGCGCATCCACGGCCCCCGCGTCGCCGCCGGAAGCGCCCCCGTGGCGAGCGCGTGGGAGGTCCTCCTCCCCGGGATGCGCCTCACCCTCACCCTGTCCCCGGACACCGCACGCGGGTTCTCCGGTGAGGGCGGTGTCCTCGACGCCCTGGCGGCGGAGGATTCGACCGACGACGCCGACCTGGTGTCGGTTCTGCTCGCCTGGGAACCCACCGTCGACGTCGGAGACCTGGCCGCGCAGTCAGGACTCACCCCCGAGCGTGTACGGGCGGCGCTCACCCGCCTGGGCACGGCCGGGCGCATCGGCTACGACGTGTCGGAGGCGGCGTACTTCCACCGCGAACTGCCCTACGAGACCGGGCGGGCCGAGCGCCACAACCCCCGGCTGAGGGCCGCCCGGGCCCTGGTCGAGGCGGGCTCGGTCCGCTTCGACGGTGACGAGCCCGCCACGGTCACCGTCGACGGCCGCGTCCACCGGGTCCGGTCCGCGCAGGGGCGCCTGACGTGCACCTGCCAGTGGTGGGCCGAGTACCGCGGAGGACGCGGCCCGTGCAAGCACGTCCTCGCCGTCCGCATCGCCCGCCCCCTCACCCCTGCCGACCACACACCGGAGCCCCGATGACCGACCGCCCCGCCTACGACATCCCCGACACCGCCACCCCGGGCGTGCGAGCCGTGCTGCACGCCGTACGCGAGGGCCGCGGGCAAGACGTCTGCCGACTGCTCGAGCCCCTCGCCGACGCCGAGCGCCGCACATGCCTGCCGGTGCTCAAGACCTGGCGCAGGTCGGTGCGCAACAACTGGGGGCCCGAGCACCTGGCGGTGCGCACGGCTCTGTTCTACGCCGGCGCGGGATGCTCCACCGGTACGGCCGACGCGGCGCAATGGATCGCGAGCCCCGATCTGCGCTGGGTCGACCGCGACACAGCGCTGGTCGTCTCCGTGGTCGCCCATCGCGGACCGGAGTGGCTGGCCAAGGTCGTCCACCGGCTGGCGGAACGCCGCACCGTGGCCGAGGAGGAGTATCCCCTGATCGCCCTGCTGGCACGGGCCGCGGGCTGCGAGCTTCCCGCGACCGACGGCGTCGTCCTGGGCTGGGAGCAGAGCATCGGCGGCTGGGGCCGCTCGATCGAGGACGACCTGCGCAAGGACCCGTGGCTGACCGTCATGGTCCCGCGGCTGTTCGAGGTGCCCGGGACCGGATCGAGCTTCCAGTACTCCTGGCCGAACGATGCGGGCTGGCCGCACGCACTGGCCCGGCTCGCCGGGGAAGGACTGCTCGACCGGGCGATGCTGCTCGACGGCTGCCTGTCGCGGCTGCTGCGCGAGCCCCGGACCGGCACGGTGCGGGGCTTCCTCGCCCTGTTGACCGCGCTGGACCCGACCGAGGACGAGCACGCGGCACGCCTCCTCACATGGGTACGGATACTGCCCGACGCGCACCCGCAGGCGGCGGCGCGCGCCCAGCAGGCACTGGCCGTGCTGGACGAGGCGGGCCGACTGGACGACGAGCACCTGATCGAGGCATCGCTGGCCGCCCTGGTCCGTCCCGAGAAGAAGATCGTGCGGACCCAGTTGACCCTCCTCGACAAGGCGATCAAGCGCGACCGGTCACGCGCCGACGTCCTGCTCCCCGTCGTCGCCGAGGCGTTCGGCCAGGAGGAGCACAGCCTCCAGGAGCGCGCCCTGGCCCTGGCCGTGCGCCACAGCCGGCACGCGGACGCCGCCGTGCTCGCCGGGCTGGCCGCAGACTCCGGCAGGCTCGCCCTGGATCTGCGCCGACGGGCCGCGGACGCGTTCGGCGACGCCGTTCCCACGGAGGCTCCGGAGGAGAGCGGGGATGCCTCGCTGCCGCCCGCACCGGAGCCCGAGCGGCTGGCGCCGCCCGCGCCCACCGCCGAGCTCGCCGAGGACGTGGCGGCGCTGCTGCACGGCAACGGCACCCCGGCCCAGGAGGAGCGTGCGCTGAACGCACTCGTGGTGCACGCCCGCGCCGATGCGGACGGCCTGCGCGCGGCCCTCGAACCGGTCGCGGCACGCCACCGCGAACGCGTGCCGTACGTGAACGCCTCCGACGGTCTGTGGTTCGTCGTCCACACCGCCGTGTACGGTCTCCCGCCGCGGAACCTGGACTACATCCGCTCCCTGGTCGAGGGACACCAGTGCCCGCACCAGGCGACCGGATCCATCCGCTTCCTGCGCGCGGACGAGGTCGCCGTACGGCTGCACCGCGACCCCCCGCCGGGCCTGCTGGCCACGCCCACCTGGTCGACGGGGACGATCGACCCCGCGGACCTGGCGGCGCGGATCGCCGACTACGAGCGCTCCGGCGCCGAACCCGGGCCGGTCGACCTCCAGCAGGCGCTGCTGCGTCTGGACCGCGACGTCTCGCCGGAGGCGCACACGGCCGCCGGGCGCCTCACGTCCCCGGCGGGGCGTCGGCTCGCGTCCTGGCTCGCCTCGGGCGGACTGCCCGATCCCGTCCTCACCCGCACCGCCGAACCGCTGCGCCTGCGCTCGCCCCGCCCCGGCGTCCTGGTCCGTACCGCGGCCCTCCCCGGGCACGCCGAATGGCCCGAGCCGTTCCAGTCCCTGCTCGCCGGGCACGACCCCGTCGGCAGCCCGTGCAGGTGCCACGGCGGAGGGGAGTGCTCCGCTGAGGCGCTGGCGATCCTGCCTCAGCACCGGGAGGTCATCGCGGGGCGCATGCTGGTGTCCGTCGCGATCCTCGCCGAGTACGACCGACTCGACGAGCACGCGCCGGTGCTGCCCGCCCTCGCGGAGTCGGGCGGCCAGGCCGGGCCCGCGACCCACCTCATCATGGCCTACGGTCTGGGAGCCCGCCGCCCGGAGTCGCAGATGCACGCCGTGGACGCGATCCTCACCCTGGCCGCCCGCGGCCAACTGGACACGCAGCGCCTGGGCGAGGACGTCGGCGAACTCACCGTCCTGCGCCGGCTCAAGGCGCAGCGCTACGCGAAGGTCCTGCGTGAGGTTTCCCGCGGCGGGGGGCACGACCTGGTGTGGTCCCTCCTGTCGGCGTCCCTGCCCGTCCTGCTGCGGGGTGCCCCGCCGTCCGGCCTGGCGGCCGTGATCACCCTGGCGGCGGACTGCGCGGAGCTCTCCGGGGCCAAGGGCCCCGAGATACCGTGTATCACCGAACTGGCGTTCCGCCCGGGATCATCGCAGCTGGTCAAACAGGCCCGGCGCATCCGCGACATGATCACGGCACCGTAGCGCGTGTTCGGGCGGGGGTGGCGGGACCGAAGGCGGTTTGCCCAGCGGGCCCGTCACCTACGCCGAGCCGGCCAGGACCCGTCCACACGTCCTGTCGTGGGTCGAGCGGCACCCCGTTCTGCCGGCCCGGGTGGTCGTCGGCGTCCTGCTCCTGTTCCTCGCGTTGTTCGTCCTGGTCATGCTCCTGCTGGACGTGACGGGGTACGTGTAGGACCCGCCCCGCGGGGGTGGGGGACCGCAGCCCCTGCGGGTCCGTGGGGGAACACCCGCCGGCCGGGCCCACCGGGCGCACCCGGCTCCGGGGCCGGTGCCGAGAGGAACCCCTGCCCCCGCGTGTTCCTTCCCGGCCGACCGCCGGGTCGCGCCCTGCCCACCCGGACCGGGGGGCCCGGTGGACACGCACAGACCCCTGCGCACCCCTTCATCAGCAGGAAGGATCCTGTCGCCCGCGGATTCCGTCGAGGAGGAAGGCGGTGCGGCGGTCGTACGCGTCCCGGGGCGGGCGGGCGCCGTGTTTGAGCGCGAGTGCGTTGTCGACGACGAGCGCGTGGAGGTCGTCCGGCGTGAACTCGGGCCGCAGGGTTCCGGAGGCGTGACCCGCGGCGACGAGTTCGCCGTTGATCTCGCCCGCGGCCCGGCAGATGTCCATGAGCTGCTGTGAATGGGGAAATTCCTGCAGCAGGACGTCGTTGGCGGTGGGCTGGCGGTACTGCAGGTCCCGGATCGCGGTGATGTAGTACGCGACCCTCTCCCCGGCGCCGTCGAGGGCCCGTGTCCGGTCGATGGCGGCGTAGAGCTCGTTCGCGACGACCTCTTCGATGACGGCCTCGATGAGTCCGACCCGGCCGCCGAACCGGTTGAAGATCGTCGCCTTGCTCACCCCGGCCGCCCTGGCCACCTCCTCCAGCGGCACGCTCAGTCCCCGCCCCTGGAAGGCACCGATCGCGGCGCGGCGGATCTGCTCCGCGTTGCGCCGGGCGTCGGCGCGCAGCCGAGGCCTCGCGGGTGTCGCACCGGTCATGGTCCCTGCCGTTCCTCGCTGACGCCACCGTAAGTTGACTCTTGGGGTCAGTTTATCTACGGTCGACGGCGGACGCGAAACTGACCGCGCTGGTCAACTTATGCGACGGTCCGCCACCGGGTCGGACACCAGCGCTGACGCCCAGGGAAGGCCACGAACATGATCGTCGTCACCGGTGCCACCGGCACCCTCAACGGAGCCACAGTCGAGCACCTCCTCAAGCGCCTGCCGGCCGACAGGATCGGCGTCAGCGCGCGCGATGTCGCCAAGGCCCAGCACTTCGCCGACCGCGGCGTGCGCGTACGGCAGGGCTCCTACGAGGATCCGGCCGCTCTGCGCGACTCCTTCGCCGGCGCCGACCAGGTGCTCCTGGTGTCCGGGAACGACCCGGCGGCCGACATGGTGGGTCTGCACCGCAACGCGATCGAGGCGGCCGTCGAGGCCGGCGCCCGGAGGATCCTGTACACGAGCCAGCAAGGCGTTGCGACGGACGGCCCGTACCCTCCGGCGGCCATTCACGCCGCCACCGAGACGATCCTCGCCGATGCGGGGGTCGCATGGACCTCCCTGCGCTACGGCTTCTTCTCCCACAGCTTCGCCCCCCTGCTCGGGCCGTGGCGGGAGACCGGGGTGATCGCCGCACCGGCCGACGGACCCGTCCCGTGGACCGCCCCCGCCGACCTGTCCGAGGCCACGGCGGCCCTCCTCTCCGGTGAGCGCTCCTTCGACGGAGCCGTCACCCTGATCGCCGGTGAGGCCGTCACCCTCGACGACTTCGCCGGGATCGCCTCCGAACTCAGCGGCCGCTCCGTCGAGCGTGTCGTCGTCGACGACGAACAGTGGGTGACCGACCAGACGGCGGACGGTGTTCCGGAGCAGGCGGCCCGCTTCATGCTCACCATGTTCCGTGCGACCCGTGAGGGCTACTTCGCGCAACAGGACCCGCTGCTGGCCGAACTCCTGGGCCGTGAACCCCGCGGCGTCGCCGACCGGCTCGCCGAGCAGATCGGGGCCTGAAGGGCTCGGAGCGGGGCCGAGGAGGACGTCGTGGACCGGGCTCCCCGGCCGCCGGCCGCGGGCGACCGGGGAGCCCGTGTCCGCCAGAGCGCCGGACCACGTCGTCGAGCGCGCAGGTGCTCCGGCGTGCCCGGTGCGGAGCCGGTCCATCGGTCCGAGGTCCCTTCGCGGTGCCACTGCGTCACGGGACAGCCGTGCCCCGAGACGGTTCTTTGACATCCGAGGTCGCGCACAGGCCCTTTCCCGTGCAGCGGCTCCGTCCTCGACGAGCGGTGCGACCCGGGGTAGTGGCGAGAGGGCTCGTCTTCGCCAAATATCAACAAGAGTGACTCAAGACACCCTCTTGGTTCATGTGGTGACAATGCAGAACATCCGGCCTGCTCAGGTCGATTCCGGTGGCCGTGGGGACGGCGTTCGAGGTGGAACAAAGCCCCTGAGGAAAGTCACTGCATGTAGGCATACTGCAACTGCAAACCCTCAAAGGCAGGTGCAGCGCTGACAAAGAGGAGAAAAGCCGGGCGAATGAAGTTCGAGCTGGTAGACCCCCCAGAGCAACCCCCCACCCCCGGAGAACTCCCCGGCCCCTCCGCCGCGAGCCAGGACCGGCAGGAACAGGCCGCGTCCTCCTCGGCCCCCGAGCACCACGACACCCTCCTCCCACCGGTCAGGCAACGCATGAACACCGCGGTCGAAGGCGTCCGCGCCTCGCTCGACCAGCTCAGGGCCCGCGTCGCGGACAAGAGCATGGCCGAGGCCGCACGTGCGGCTGCCCAGGTTCGCGACGCCGACGCCGGCACCGCCTTCCACCCGCACCGGTTCACCGCCCGCACACAGGCGGGTGAGCGATGAGCCGGTGGGACATCGACGTCCACGGTGTGGCGCTGACCCTGACCGACTTCAGCACCCAGCTGGGCCTGGACGGCGAGGGCTTCTCCGCCACCATCGACACCACCGCCGACGGCATCGACATGGCCCTGACCAACGCCAAGAGCCCCCCGGTCGAAGCGGCCCTGGGCGGGTTCCTCGGCCACTTCACGACCCAGACCAACGCCATGTTCACCCGCAGCCTCTCCTGCCTGCAGGGCGCCAACGACGCGACCCTCGCCTACGACCAGGGACAGGAGGAGATGGCCGCCGAAGCCCAGAGCCAGGCCGGCACCGGCTTCAACCTCGACCTGGGACCCGACGCCCCCGCCACCCCCGGAGGACCGCGGTGACCTTCGAGCCCACCCAGCCCCAGGACGGGGTGGACCCGAACATGTTCACCCTCATCGACCCCGAGGCCATCCCCTACCCCCTGACCGACGTCTGGTCGCTCAACTACGCCGCCGAGACACTGCGCACCGGCGGGGAGAACCTCCTCGGCGGCGCCGAGGACATGCACTCCACCTGGGCAGGACTACAGGCCCACTACGTCGCGCCGGAGAGCGAGACGCTCTTCGCCGCCATGGACCCGGTGGTGACCCGCGGCGAGGACATCCAGAGCGACCTGGCCACCGTCGCCGACGCCCTGGAGGAACTGGCCGAGGCCGCCTCGACGGCGCGTTCTTCGCTCAACACCCTCAGGATCGAGGCGCAGTCGTTCTGGAACAAGCACCACGACAAGAAGGTGTGGTGGCTGGACAAGGACGACGAGACCGACGAGTGGGCCCTCCAGGAGAACATCCGGCTCAAGGACGGCGTCAACACGGCCTGGGCTGCGTTCAACGAGGCCGAGAACGCCTGCGCCACACGGATCTCCGCCCTCTTCGGCGGACCCTCCTACGCCTCGCCCGATCAGGCGGGCGGGGACGACGTGCTCGTCTACGGGCTGCCCACCGACGCGGGTGAGCGCGAGGCCCCGGGGTTCGACGAGACCTTCATGGACCCGGCCAACGACTTCACCGCGTGGTTGGGCACCGAATTCCACCCCTCCATGGCGAGCTTCTCCAACAGCACCGACCAGGCCGCCTGGGACATCCTCGTGGTCGACGGACTGTGGGGGTCTGCGGTGGGGCTGGCCTCGCTGTCCGGCCTGTGGCACCCCCAGGGCGGATGGCAGATCACCCCCAGCGGGCGCTGGGAGAACGCCAAGAACACCGTCAAGGACGGATGGATGGACGCGATGACCTTCATCGGCGTCCACGACGAACAGGGATGGGTGGCCGATGGCGCCGAGGGCACCAGGTGGGACCGCTGGACCACCAACATCGGCGCCAGCTGGGACCAAGCGGTGGAGGGGCACACGGCCTGGTCCAGGCGTGAGGAGGACCCGGAGTACACCGGTTCCACCAGCGTCCTCAACACCGCGCTGATGACCGTGGGCATCCCGCTCAAGATCGGCACGACCGTGCTGACGCTCGGGCCGGGCGGAGAGGCGATCACCCCCTCCAACCGGGACGGCTCCTATTCCGACGGCAACGGCCAGTCCTCCCAGACCGGCGGGCGCCTCCCGGTGGGCCCGAGCAGCCCGCTGCCCCAGCGCCTGGAAGAAGGAAGCACGCCGATCGGCGAGCGCTTCCGGCATGACCTCACCCTGCTCCGGGAATCGCTCCTGGACCCTGACCAGTACCGCAACACGCCCGCACCCCGGCCGGATGCGCCCTCCCCGTCCCCGAACCGGCCGGTGGTCGGCGACGGCGGCGACCAGCCCTCCCCGACCGCACACCAGCGCGGCGACACCCCGCAGGGTCAGGGAGAGGGCCCTTCGCCCGACCGCCCCCGTGCCGAGGACACGGACACTCCCAGAAGGCCTGACCAGGACACCGAAGCCCTCGCGCCGACCACCCTCCCGGACACCGAAGGACAGCGCGGCGACAACGCCGAGCAACGAGCCGAGGACGGTCCCGAACAGCGTCCTACGAGTCGTACGGACGATGAAGGAACCGACGGTCAGGGCGACGACCGCCCCGTGCGGCGTGACGACGCTCCGAGTGAAGAACCCGCACGTCCGGAAACCGCCACCGGCGGTGGTGAGGGCGGCGGAGACCAGCCGCCCCGGGACCGCACCGCCACCGGTGGGGATGATGGCGAAAATGCTGACTCAGGTGAGGAGAATATTTCTCCTCCCTCTGATCCAGACTTGGAAAGAAGGCTCGATAAGGCAGAAAAAGCCGAGAATGGTCTTCGTGATGCGAATTTGTCTGAAGAGGAGATTCTTGCCCTCCGTGGAGATCATCCCCGTGATGGAGACCAGTGGCAGCGTGTCGCATCGGCTCTCAGTCAGAAGTTTGGGGGAGGTGTGGCAAACGATATGCATCCGAGAGCCACTCGCTTTGCCATGGAGGGCGCCGAAAACCCGCGAGAATTCGCCTATCGATACGAGTACTTCAAGGCCACTTTTGACGAATTGGCAACTGAACTCCAGGAAAGTGGAGTAAGCAAGAGGGATTCGCAGAGAAATGTGGCGTCCGAGATGACAGATGATTTTGTTGCTCAACGCCTGGAGCAGGACCATGCTGCGGTCGAACAGAAAAGGCCCGATCAGCCAGCTCGAGTAGATACAGAATTGCCGCCCGAAGAATTCGAGCAGGCAATCCGAGGTCAGGCTGGCAATATCGGCATGGGTCACCAGACGTCCACTGCCTACCATGCGCGGAAGCACTATGATGAGATTCAGCCGTGGGAGCAGGGAGGTAGTATTGTAGATGACTATATGGACAGTGCGGAGGAGACGATCCGGAACGGAGAGATTCGTAGCCGGGAGCCACTTGACGGTGGTGGTGAGAGATTGGAAATAGTAAGACCGAAGCTTGACTTGGACGGGAATCAGGCAATCGACAAGAGAAAGAAAAAAGAAGTATTCTTGAGGGCGATAGTGATTGTCAAGGAAGACGGTTCTATAGTCATGCCGACATACGGCAACACGGTCTTCAAAGACTAGTTCAACTGGGGGAGTTTATGTCTCAAGAAGACATGATAAAAATTATTGAAAAACTTGAAAAGAAAAAAGGCAAAAAAGAGGCGGTGTTGGAAGTCGGCTCGGTGCTCGACTCTCTGCCTTCTGTCTATGTCGAATTGAAGAGTAGTCCCGTTTCTGTTGATATTTCAGAAGGCTTCAGGGCTTCCTTCTCCAGGCTTTTGGTGAATGAGGATAACCTAGGGGGCTTGAGGGCCTATGTTGGAAAGTGTTCCAACTATGCCGAGCGTGGTCGCCTAGATGGTTTTGAAGTGGCGTGCTGGATGCGCTCTGTGCTGCAAATACTCGACGATGAGTTCATGGATTGGGATAGTGTTGGTCCAACAAGTGTAGAAGTTACCTTCCATGAGGATCTTGAAGATATAGATGAAATTATCAAGGATGTTTCTGATGAAGCTCCGCCTGTGCGGAGTTCGGATATTCCAGACTGGGTTCCCGAAGGGTACTGGTGGTGGAGTTCCCCAGTTCGACAAGATATGAGTGAAGAAGAAAAAAGAACACGGCTTGAATATGACCATCTCGATGGTGTGTACGATGAATGACAATGTCTGATTTTTCTCTGAATTTTATCCCCTTTCTTCCTGCTCTCTTTTGGTGTTCCCCGGTCTGAGGTCGGTGCAGGTGAAGTCATATCGAAATATTCAGCGCGGAGCAGACGTATCGGAGAGTAAGGATGCGTACGATATTTATCGTAGTCACCTTCCATCTGCGCAGATGAGACCCTCGATTGATTGCTTGGATCACCCTGTTGGTGGTATGCCCGCACTCCAGGTCTTGAGCGAACCGGAACAGCTCTGTAGGCGCCACTATGAGAAGTCGCCGCTGTGATCGAAGACCTTCTACTGCTCAGGAGTTTCCTTGTCTTCTGACCCCACTCCCGGAGAGATCGCCGCTGCGCGGTTGCGTGCAGACCCCAGCCTGGTACAGCGACGTCTGGACCAGGATCTGGCTGCGATAGCAACGCTCGGACGTAGCGGAGTGCGTATAGAATCCGACGCAGATTCGGCTGCTGTGTGTGAGAAGCTTCGTTCTTACGCGAACATGCTGACGTTCGATTCCCCCGTCAACGCCGCGACGCAGACCAAACGCCGACTTGTTGAACTGCCTTTTACGGAACGCAGGGACGGCACGCCCGTCCGTGCATTCCACGCGTCGGCGTCCACAACAGTGCGAGAAGGAGCTGTGGTCAGCGACATTGCGGACTCCCACGGGTCACGCGTCCTGACCTTCCACCGAGCGGCGGCCGACACCGAGCTGGCTGCCGTGACCTTGTCGGCACGGGTGCGCGTGGAGACCGACGGGGCGGCCAACTTGGACGGTTACGGCTGGCCGGCGCCCCCCACCGAGCCCGTGCACACCTTCAGCGGAAGCGGACACGAGCTGATCTTCCAAGCCGCAGCCGATCTGGCCGACCAACACGTCCCGCTCGACCGGGCACTTCTCCTTCTCTGGGGAGCCACGCTCCAGGGAGGGACGCCTACCCAGGGCGAGAGGTTTCGCATTGCCGAACTCGCCGCGGCTCGAACGGGGGAGATCAACGCCTACCTCGGCCAGACCGACACCTACGCGCTGATGTCCGAGGGAGAGGGCTGGTACGGAGCCTGCCTGTATCGCTCGGCTCTGGAGAACCTGTTCGAGATCTATCTCGGCAGTCTGACTTTCACCTTGCTGGACGCCGAAGACATTGACGACACCGACGAGGAGCTCCGGACGAACCTGTCAGGCGTGCGAGGTGCTGGCACCGCGGTCCCCGAAGGCGTTCCCGTGAGTCACTGGTGGTGGGAGATGGCCACGAACGGATAGTTAACTCTCCTATATCCGCAGGCATGCCCATAAGGTGGAAGGTGAATGGTGGGCGAGCTGTTTCGTGATCCCATTGAGGTTGGGTCTTGGTCCTGGGATATTGATTTTCAGGGGTGGCCAGGGGTTCAGGCCGCGCGGGCCTGCTCCGAACTCCACGGCTCTCCGTTGCCGATGGCAGCTCGGTCCTCGACCGGGGGCGTCCGTGCGGTGGACCTGCACCACGGGTAGGAGCAGGCCTCCTGCTCGTAGGATGTGCCGCTGTTCCTCTCGTCGTGCCCCGCGTCGCGCACGGCCGGGTTCGTCGGCATGACCACTGATCGCGGGCGGCCCTCAGAGTCCGAGCCAGGTGTGCAGGCGGTTCGCCAGCCAGGCGGGGTTCTGCAGCGGGAGACCGTGCCCGCATCCCTCGACGATCTCCAGCTCGCTGCGGGGGAGGGCCCGGCGCAGCGTCTCGGCCGACTTCTTCATGAGAGTGCGCTCCCCGGCCCCGGCGAGGAGGAGCGACTCACCGGGGAAGGCCGACCACCCCGCGGGCACGGTGAAGCGGATGTTCTCGCCGACGGCCGCGAGCAGCGTGCCCCTGGACACGGTCGAGGAGGTGCGGAGGTAGTCGTCGAGGAGCTCGGGCGGGATGAAGAGCTCCTTCGCCTGCAGCCGGGCGAACCTTTCGTGCTTGGCGAGCCCGGCGGTCGCACCGAGCAGGGCGAGGAGCAAGCGTGGCGCCGGTGAGGGGACGGCCTGCGCGCTCACGGCCGCGACCCGGTCGACCAGGTCCGGCCGGCGGGCGGCGAGCAGGACCGCCAACTGCGCGCCGAGGGAGAACCCGACGACCGCGGCGGGCGTCGCCGTCTCCTTCTCGAGCAGCGACGCCAGTTCGGCGACCGCCTGCTCGTGCGAGCGGTAGGCCGTGTCGGCGCTGCGGTCGTGTCCAGGAAGATCCGGTACGAGGAGCCGGAGCCCCGGGTCCAGGTGCGCTCTCAGGGGCTCCCACATCCACCCTGCGACGCCGCCGCCGTGCAGGAGCAGCACGGGCCTGTCCTCTACGCGGCCGAATGTCCTCATGTACACGTGCGTTCTCATTCCCGGAGGGCGGAGCGGTCGGGCGCCGGGGGTGATCCGCCGGGCTCGAAGGTCGCGGCCATTATCGCGTCGGAGCCGCACTGCCGGACCAGGACCTGTCCCGAGTTCTGATCACGAGGGGGCGTTCGCCCCTCGAAGGAGTGCCCGGAGGACCGGTACGGTCCCGTGGACGTGGTGATGGCCCGGGCCGCCGTCCGCGGGGGCGCCGACGCAGGCACTGGCCGGGGCCCGTCCGGTCGTGCGCCTTCCGGGGCGGACAGCCGCTCCCGTCGACCCCTCACGCGTGAAGGTCGGCCATGACCAGGTAGGCGTCGCCGGGCAACGCGTCGAGGAGCGCGTTCGTGCGGCGCAGGTACTCGCGCCGTGCCTGCCGTGCTGCGGGGTCGTCACCGGCCCCGGGCAGGTGTTCCACGGCGTACCAGGTTCCGTCCGTGTCGATGAGGGCCCATCCCGGCACCGCGCCCCGACGTGCCTGTTCCACGAACTCCTCCCGGGGCGTGGAGTAGTGCTCGACCGCGCACCCGGCGAAGTGCGTGAGTCCGGCTCCTGTGAGCTCCCGGACGGCGTCCTGGGCGTGGTAGGCCTTCATGGCGGCCGTCCGTTCGGCCTGGGCGGTCCTCCCCGCCGGCGTCCGGACGTGCGCGGCCGTCGCCCCGGGACGCGTGCGCTCGGTCCTTTCCCCGCCCCGCAGGAGGAACGCGCGGAGCGTCTCGGCGTCGGGGTGGCGCCGGAGTATCCCCGTGGCGCGGTCCCACCTGTCGGCCGCCCTCCCGGCCGCCGCCTCGCGCTGCGCGTCGAGGTCGAGCAGGGATGCGGGCGCCGCCGTCACCATGCGGGGGGCGCCGTCCTCGGCGGGCAGGACCCGGGGGTCGTCGGGGTCCGTGCACAGGAACGCGTTCTCGAACCGGCCTCCGATCATCCACCGGTCCCACCAGCGGCCGGGCGGGTCCGTGTCCTCGCCCGCGTAGTCGGGTTCCCCCAGCAGGGGCAGCAGCTCCCGCAGGAGCGCCTCGCCCGGGGCGGCGCCTGCCGAGGTGTCGGGCGGCTTCGGCAGGACCACGACGACCTGGTAGTGGGACACGTTCGCCTCCTGGGGGTTTTCGGTGGGCGGAGCAGGATCGCACGGACCCACGTCACGACGGCTTCCCCGACGGTCTCGTGGCCACCGGTCGAGAGCCCCGTTCGCAAGGCGTCCGCTGTGCTGCGGGCGAGGAGCGGTCGTGTCGCCGGCCGACACCGGATCCAGGGCCGCACACGACCACAACCGGGTTGACCTGCGCACTCGGAGGGCAGGCCGATACGGGACACGCCGCCCCGACTCGACAAGCAAGTGGTTACTTGCCTATTATGGTGGCCGTGGCCGACCAACTCTTCAAAGCTCTGGCCGACCCGACTCGCCGCACCATCCTCGACGAGCTCACGGAGAAGTCCGGGCAGACGCTGTTCGAGATCTGCTCGCGGCTGAGCATGAGGCACCGGCTCGGCATCTCGCGCCAGGCGGTCTCCCAGCACCTCGCCGTGCTGGAGTCCGCAGGGCTCGTCGAGACCAGGCGAGAGGGCCGCTACAAGTTCCACGACCTGAACACGGCCCCGCTGCGGCACATCGCCGAGCGGTGGCCCCTGCCAGACGCATCCGGACCGGAGGGGAACACCCCATGAAGATTCACATGACCAGCGTCTTCGTCGACGACCAGGCCCAGGCCGAGCAGTTCTACACCGAGGTCCTCGGCTTCGTGAAGAAGCACGACGTCCCGGTGGGCGAGAGCGACCGGTGGCTGACCGTCGTCTCGCCCGACGAGCCCGACGGCACCGAGCTCCTCCTCGAGCCCGCCGCCCACCCGGCCGCCAGGACCTACCGCGACGCCCTGGTCAAGGACGGCATCCCGCTCGCCCAGTTCGCCGTCCAGGACGTGCAGGCGGAATACCAGCGCCTGCGCGGCCTCGGCGTCCGCTTCACCCAGGATCCCCTGGAGATGGGCCCGGTCACCACCGCCGTCCTCGACGACACCTGCGGCAACCTGATCCAGATCGCGACCGTGCCGCAGTAGGCGGCGATCCGCGTGCGACGCCCGCCGGCCTGATCGGCCTCCGGGCGGCCGGGCGGGCCGTGGCGGGGGCGGGCCGGTGCGCCGCGTGCGCAGGGCCGCGGGCGGCGACCCGCCCGCGGCCCTGCCCGGTCCCGTGCCCGGGGCGTCAGAACTGGTGTTCACCGCCGTCGACGTACAGGGTGGTGCCGAGCATGAAGCTGCTGTCGGGGGAGGCGAGGAAGGCCACGGCCGCGGCGACCTCCTCCGGGCGCCCCATGCGGCCGAGGGGGACCCCCGCCGCGAGGCCCGCCTTGGCGGCGGCGGCGTTCTCCTCGCCGACGGCGCCGTCGATGCCGGGGGTGTCGATGGCGCCCGGCGAGACGGCGTTGACCCGGATGCCCCGGCCCTTCAGCTCGTTGGCCAGGGTCCGCGCCAGGGAACGCACCGCGGCCTTGGACGCCGCGTACAGGCCGTAGTCCTCCCAGCCGTCGTCGGCGCGGATCGAGGCGTTCAGGACCACCGACGCGCCCTCGCCCAGCAGCGGCAGGGCCTTCTGCACGGTGAGCAGCGTGCCCCGGACGTTGACGCCGAAGGTCCGCTCGAACTGCTCCCCGGTGGCCTTCTCCAGCGGTGCGAACGAGACCGCGGCCGCGTTGGCGAACAGCACGTCCAGGCCTTCGCCGCGCTCCCGGACCGCGTCGTACAGCCGGTCCAGGTCGGCGGGGTCGGAGATGTCGCCCGCGACCGCGGTCACCGCGGGGCCGATCGACTCCGCGGCCCGCGCCAGCACGTCCTCGCGCCGGCCGCTGATGAACACGTGGGCGCCCTCGGCCGCCAACCGCGCGGCGGTGGCCAGGCCGATCCCGGTGCCGCCGCCGGTGACGACGGCGGTTCTGCCTTCCAGCTGTCCCATGGGTGCTCTCCCGAAAATTTAGGTACCGAGTGGTACAGAACCAGACCCTAGCACTTCTGTACCGATTGGTACCAATGGTGCGGGTCGACGGCTCGGAGCCGGGGAAGGACCAGGCGTCCCCATGTCCGTGCCGACCCGCCGGCCCCGGTCGGCGGGGCCGCGGCGGACCTGCGTTTTCGCCCCCGGCCGCCGGGTAGTCGTGTGCGCGAGGCCCACCGAGAGGCGCGACCGGGGCCGGGGGAGGGGAGCCGATGTCCACACCGACACGGGCGCAGCCGCGCCCGCGCCACGGCCGCAACCTGACCGCCGGGATCCTGCTCGGGCTGGGCGCCGTCGCCTTCGTCGACGAGGTGGTCTTCCACCAGCTCCTGCACTGGCACCACTTCTACGACCTGTCCACCAGCGACGTCGGCCTGGTATCGGACGGGCTGTTCCACGCCTTCAGCTGGTTCGCCACCGTCGCCTCGCTGCTGATGGTCGCCGCACTGCGCCGCGAACGCGCCTTCCGGGGCGCTGCCTTCACCGCGGGATGGCTGACCGGGGCGGGGTTCTTCCAGCTCTACGACGGATTGGTCCACCACAAGGTCCTGGGGCTGCACCAGATCCGCTACGGGGTGGACCTGGTGCCCTACGACGTGACCTGGAACGCCGTCGCCGCCGTCCTGCTCGTGGCCGGGATCGTGCTGTGGACCGTGACCGCACGACGCGCGGGCCGGTCCGCCGCAACCACCGGGGCCGGGGCCTGAGCATGCACCACCACGGACACCACGGGACCGAAGCCGCTCTGCTCGGCCCGGGCGGGTGGGCGACGGCGATCCTGTTGGTGGCCGCCCTGGCGGCCTACCCGGCCGCGGTGTCGGCCCTGTACAGGCGCGGTACCGCCTGGCCGGCGTCCCGCACCGCGTCGTGGGCGGCCGGGTGCCTGTGCGCGGGCGCCGCTCTGGTCGGCCCCCTGGCCGAACGCGCCCACCACGACTTCACCGCCCACATGGCCGGACACGTCCTGCTGGGCATGCTGGGCCCGCTCCTGCTGGTCCTGGCGGCCCCGGCCACCCTGGCCCTGCGGACCCTCCCGGTGCGCGCGGCCCGTCCCCTCGCCCGAATACTGTCCTCGCCCCCGGCGGCCGTCCTGACCGACCCGTTCGTGGCGGGTGCGCTCAGCGTCGGCGGCCTGTGGGCGCTCTACCGGACCGGCCTGTACGCCCTCACGCACACCGACCCGCTCCTGCACGCCCTGGTCCACGCGCACGTGTTCGCCGCCGGGTACCTGTTCGCCTTCGCCGTCCTGGGCGGCCCCGACCCGGCGCCGCACCGCCCCTCCCCGCCGTGGCGGGCAGCGGCCCTGGTCCTGGCGATCGCCGCGCACAACATCCTCGCCAAGACCCTCTACGCGGCCCCGCCCGGGGGAGTCCCCGCCGAGCAGGCCCGCGCGGGCGCGGAACTGATGTACTACGCGGGAGCGCCGGTGGAGATCGCGCTGATCTTCCTGGTGTGCCGCCCCTGGATCCTGCCGCGCCGAAGGGCCTCGGACGGTCCCGGGATCGGCTCCGCACAGGTCACCTGACGCCGTGCCCGGGGCGCCTACGCGTCCGGGGCCTCGGGCACGGTGGCCCCGGACACGAGGGGTCGGCCGCCGCCGACGGCTGTGCCCGGCCCGCCCTCCTCCCGGTCCCTCCGCGCCGACAGTGACACCACGTCACATCCCCACCCGTACGAACGTCATGGTGCATCAGTGACGTGGTGCGACTGCCGGACGGCGGCGCCGACGGCTGGAATGGGGACATGCCAACGCAACCAGTCATCGAAGTCGAGCACCTGAACGTGAAGTACGGCGACTTCCACGCCGTGAAGGACCTGTCCTTCCACGTGGGGCGCGGGGAGCTCTACGCGCTGCTCGGAACGAACGGGGCCGGAAAGACCTCGACCCTGGAGGCCGTCGAGGGCCACCGCCCCGCCACGTCCGGCACCGTGCGGGTCTTCGGGAGCGACCCGCGCGACCGCCGCGGCGTACGGCCCCGCACGGGCATCATGCTCCAGGAGAGCGGTTTCTCCCCGGACCTCACGGTCCGGGAGTCGGTCCGCCTGATCGGCCGGCTCAGCAGGCGCACGGACAGCGTCGACCGCCTGCTCGGCGTCGTCGACCTCACCCGCAAGGCCGGCACCAAGGTCTCCCAGCTCTCGGGCGGCGAGAAGCGCCGGCTGGACTTCGCCACCGCCGTCTACGGGACACCGGAGCTGGTCTTCCTCGACGAGCCCACCACCGGCCTGGACATCCAGTCCCGGGACGCCCTGTGGGAGGCCGTGGACCGGCTGCGCGAGGACGGCTCCACCGTCGTCCTGACCACGCACTACCTGGAGGAGGCCCAGCAGCGCGCCGACCGGATCGGGCTCATGCACCAGGGCGTCTTCCACCGCGAGGGGACGGTCTCCGAGCTCACGCGCACGCTGCCCGCCACGGTCCGCTTCTCCCTCGCGCCCTCCGCCCCGGCGCTGCCGCTGCCCGCCGTGCCCCAGGGCGACGGAACGTTCCTCGTCGAGACAACCGGCCTGCAGGAGGACCTGCGCGCGCTCCTGAACTGGGCGCACGACCACGGGGCGGAACTGCGCGACCTCCAGGCCGGGCCGACCCGCCTCGACGACGTCTTCCGCGCCATCGGCAGCGAGTAGGCCGTGCGGTCCCTCCCGGACCCGGCCGTCGCCGGCCGCCCTTCTTCCGCAACTTCCAGTCAAAGGATCCCCGCCATGCTCGCGATCGCTCACGGTGAGCTGATCCAGATCTTCCGGAACCGGCTGATCCTGGTCACCATGCTCGTCATGCCCGCGGCGTCCAGCGCCTTCTACATGTACCTGCACGACCGCATCCCGGCCCTCGACCTCGGGGCCGTCGCCGCGGTGCTGATGTTCCTCGTCGTGACGATGGGGCTCTACACCACCGCCGTCACCACGCTGGCCTCCCGCCGCCAGAACCTGTTCCTCAAGCGGCTGCGCTCCACCGCGGTGGACGACACCCGCATCCTCGCCGGGCTGCTGCTCCCGGTCACCGCGATCACGCTGGCCCAGGTGGGCGTGGTCCTGGTCGTGCTGTCCGTCGTCGCCGACCCGCCGGCCGACCTCCTGCTCACGGGGGCGGCCACCCTCGCGACGGTGGTCATGATGATCGGACTGGCGCTGGCCACGGCCGGGGTGACCAACTCTCCCGAGCACGCCCAGGTGACCACCCTGCCCGTCCTCATCGGCGTGCTCGCCGTGTCCGGCTGGGTCGGGTTCACCGGCACCGAGGAGCTCACCCTGCTCAAGCGGCTGCTCCCCGGCGGTGCGGCTTCCGAGCTGGTCGTCAACGCCTGGAACGGCGGAGTCCCGCTCTCGGAGTCGCTGTTCCTGCTGGCCCCGACCCTGGCCTGGGTCGTCGTCGCCGTCACCCTGGCAACCCGGATCTTCCGGTGGGAACCGCGCCGCTGAGCCGAGGAGCCGTGGGCGCGCGGACGGCGGACGCCGAGGGGCGGCGCTGCGGGCCGCGGACGGCGTCCGCACCGGGAACGGTGGGGGAGCGGCAGCGTTCGGGCAGGCGCCCGCGAGCCCGCCGCGGAGGGGCGCCCGCTACGGCAGCCAGTTCCGCAGCGCCATGTCGGCGCTGTCCTGGAGCTCGTCGCGGCCGAGGCCGTTGGCGGCCTGGACGGCGATGCCGAACGCCACCGTCATGATGTACCTGGCGAGGCGCCGCGGGTCGGCGCCCTCCGGGAGGTCGCCCTCGTCGACGGCCCGCCGGAAGCGCTCCTCCACGCGCAGCGTCGCGTCGTTGCGCCAGGCGACGAGCATGTCGTGCGCGGGCCTGCCCCCCTCGCCCGACGCCAGCGCGCCCTGCACGCCCAGGCACCCGGGAGGGCCTTCGGGGAGGGTCGTGGTCCGCACCGAGCCGCGCAGGAGCGCCTCGGCGACCTGCCGGGCGGTCGGCTCCTCCAGGGCGCGCGTCGCGTAGGAGGCCGGCCCCTCGGTGTAGCGCTCCAGGGCCTTGCGGAACAGCTGCTCCTTGTTGCCGAAGGCCGCGTACATGCTCGTCTTGGTGATCCCCATGGCACCGGTCAGGTCGGCGAGGCTCGCCCCCTCGTAGCCCCTCTCCCAGAAGACGCGCATGGCGCACTCCAGCGCCTCGTCGACGTCGAACTCCCTGGGACGGCCGATGACAGTACTCCGGGAAACACCCATGCCACGATCCTAACCGGTCGGTACAGAAACCCGGGGCGAGGAGCCGCGGCCGGGCGGGCCCCCGGCCTCCGCCCGGCCCCGCGCCGGTGCCGCCCGGGCGGTACCGGCGCGGACGCGCCCGCGTGGGCGGGCGCCCGCACCGCGCCCCGGAAAGGGCGTCCTACGTCAGGGGCCGACTCCGACGGAAGCCCTCACGGGCGGCCCTCACCGGTCGTCGGCGTCGAAGGCCTCGGCGACGGCGAGGCTGTCCTCGTAGACGTGGTGCCTGGTGACCAGGCCGTCCTCGAAGGTGAGGTGCATGGCGAACCGGGCGCGGTACGCGCGTCCGGTGGGACGGGCGGTCTGGCGGATCTCCCCGAACACGACCGCGTCGTCCCCGTCGACCAGGACGCGTTCGATCTCGGTCCCCACCTGCTCCGGCACATGGTGCTCGGCGATCTCGCGGTAGTGGGCGGCCGCGTCGGCCCGGGTGGAGCGGTGGCGGATCCAGGGCGTGGCGGCGCGGCCGTGCTCGGCCTGCGGCCAGCTCAGCTTCCAGTCGCCCCGCTCGGCGTACAGTTCGGCGATGCGCTCGGGGTCGCCCTCGCCGATCCTGCGCAGCAACTCCTCCACCGCTGCACGGGTGTTCGCGGTTGCTGTTGTCGACATGGTCGGCTCCTCCGTAGGGACCGCCTCCTGCTCGGGCGGCGAAGGCCCCAACCTAGCCCGTGGCGAGGACGATCGAACTCTCCACGACCGGGGCCCGGGGCTGCCCCGGCCCGCTCCCGGACGGGGCGCCCAGGCGGACCCCCGGTCGCGCACGGCTGTCGGCCGGTGGCTCCAGAACCCGCAACCCGCCGTCGCGCGTGGTCGGCGCCATCGCTCCTCCCACGGAGCCCCGGCCCGAGAGGGCCGCCCCCACCGGTGACGTCCCAGGATGTCGTCACCGCGCACCCGCCGACAGGGGAGCGGGCCCGCACGATATCCCGTCGCTCGTGGACCCGGGCCCCTCTATCGTGGCCGCCATGATCCACCCCCCGCTCGAGACTCTGCCGGAGACGCTGCCCACCCGGATCCCCGACGTGTCCCTGTGCGTGCTCACCCCCGCGGACGCCACCGACATCCGGGACCTCCTGCAGGCCGACACCGCCCATCTGACCCGCCACGGCGACTTCACCGCACAGGTCCGGGCTTCCGTGGAGGAGATCGAGGAGGCACTGGCCCACTCCGCCGGGAAGGAACGCGCCTACGGCATACGACTGCGCGAGAGCCTGGTGGGCCAGGTCGGCATCATCGCGGCCGCTCCACCGCACTACGGCCTGGGCTACTGGCTCGCCCGAGCCGCCACGGGGAAGGGCCGGGCAGGCGCGGCCTGCGCCGCTCTCATCGGGAGCGCCTTCACCCTCCTGGGCGCCACCGACATGTTCGCGGGCGTCACCCATGGCAACGACCCGAGCGCCGCCGTACTGCGCAGGCTCGGATTCGCCCCGGTCGAGGAGTTCCCGACCTACACCCGTTTCCACATGCCGTTGACCTCCCCCGGCTCCGGGGAGTGCTTTCCGAAGGCTTTCGGTCGATGAGCGGTCGTCCGGGCGATCACTCGCACGACGACGTGCGGTGTACAGCCCGTCCGGGCTTCACGGGCGCGGAGGCGCGGCGAGGGGAAGTTCGCCGGTGGAAGCGGGCCCGGAACAACCCGGGACCTAGTTGCGTCCGCCGCGGCACCAGCGCTGTGCGGACAGCGCGGCAGGGGCGTCCGCGAGCCGATCCGCGAACGGCCGCACGACCTCCACCGCCTCGTCCGGCAGAGCCCGCACGACCGCGATCATCCCGGTCGTGGCGGTCCCGTCGTCGTCGACGAGGAGCGCCGCAAAGAGCAGGCGGCCACCTGGGCCGGCATCCGACGGCAGCAGGTCGGACCCGCCCCCCGAACGGGGCCTCGGGGCCCACGCACCGGTGACCAGCGTGTGGGGCGCCTCCGCCCCATCCGTGTCCGGCCCGTGGTCGAACAGGAGAACCGCGCGGAGGGCCGTGTACCCGGCGTAGAGCCCGGCCGACCAGTAGGGCTCCTCGGTCGCGAACCGCTCCGCGGCGGCGCGGTCGGGGACCTCGACCACGTGGACGCTCCCCGTGTGCTCCTCACCGTCATCGTCCAGGGTGGGGCCCCGCAGGACGAACCGGTCCTCGAACCGGTCCATGTAGGACCAGTGCTCCTCCGCGAGGTCGTACAGTTCGGACCCCAGCCCGGGGCGGTCCTCGGCGTGCACGTGAAACAGCATGGGTGAAAGGTACCGGCACGCCCCCCGAGGGCAGCGGGCCGGGGCAGGGCCGGCGGCCCGCGCTGACGACTCCGGTGCCCGGGCGCCCGCGTTGCGGGGACGGGACCGACCGGCCCGAAGGCGATCGGACGGCGGCCCCGCGCCACGTCAGGATTCCCTGCCGGTACGGGGCCACCGTCCGCGGTGACCGGTGACCGGGGCAGGCTCAGCGGGCCGGGGGCGGCTCCGGCGGGCGCATGCGGCCGTTCTGGAAGGAGGTGAACAGCCATGCTCCGCTCTCGCGGACGGCCACGCGTGTCTGGACGGACAGGTCCTCGGGCCGGCCGGTGCGGGCGCCCGGCCACAGCACGCAGACACCGCTGGTGACGACCACCGCCAGGTCGGAACCGACGAAACGGATGTGCCATGCCTGCGGGTCGGTGAGACGGGTGCCCGCCATGAAGGTGTCGAACCCCTCCTGCATGCTTGCTGCGATCCCGGCCCGGGTGCGCAGGTGGGAGCCGTCGACGGCGACGAAGTCGGCGTCCTCGGTGAAGGCCGCCGCGAACGCCGCCCCGTCGCCCGCGGCCCAGGCCCGCTGCTGGGCCGCCACCAGGCCGCGCAACTCCTCCCGCGCCGCCTCCTGCGCGTCGTCTCCTCGCACGGGCCGTTCCTCCTCCGTGGTCATGATCGTTCTCCTCCCGTCCACGGCCCTCCGAGGGGGCCGTCCTGTGCGCTTCCCCGACGGTGGATCCGCCGGGGCCTCCGCGGGCGTCCTGCCGGTCACCGCGTCATGGCCCTCCGCAGAGCCAGGAACTCCAGTCCCGCGTAGACCGCCACGACCACCGCTCCGCTCAGCAGGAACGCCGTCCCCGGACCGGTGAGCGGGATCGGTCCCGCGAATACCAGGACCACGAGAGCCACGCAGGAGAGCGCGTTGCCCGTGACGACCAGGGCGGTGTACCGGACCGGGACGGCCGGGTAACCGGCGATCAGTCCCAGGGCGGCGGCGCCGCCGAGCATGGCGACACCGAACGGGACCGACCAGGCGAGCGGGAGTCCCAGCACCTCGACGAACGGCCGACCGGCGGCCAGCAGGACCACACCGAAGACCGCGGTGCTCCAGCCGTCGATCCGCAGGACGGTGCGCAGCTGTTCCGCCGCCCTGCCGCCGATCGCCGTGCGCGCGGCAGAACCCGCCACGATCGATGCGTTCATACCGGCTCCTTCTCCTTCGTGCGGCCCGTACGGGCCGCGTGGGGAGAAAGACTCCCACCGTCCGCTCAGCGCCTCAATAACCTCCGAGGTCATGGCGGCGGCTCCCCCGCAGACCGAGGACCTATGCTTCCGGGCATGGAAACGCGAGAGCCGTCGACCGCGGGCCCCCTGCTGCGGGACTGGCGCCGACGCCGCAAGCTCAGCCAGCTCGACCTGTCCCTGCTGGCCGACACCTCCGCGCGGCACCTGTCGTACATGGAGACCGGGCGGGCCCGCCCGAGCCGGGAGATGCTGCTGCGGCTGTCGGCCGCGCTGGACATCCCCCTGCGCGAGCGCAACACCCTGCTGCTGGCCGGAGGGTACGCCCCCGCCTACCGGGAGAGCAGCCTCGACGACGCGTACATGGCCTCGGTCAGTTCGGCCCTGGAGACCGTCCTGGCGACGCACGAGCCGTACCCGGCCGTCGTCGTGGACCGGCTGTGGAACGTGGTGCGGGGCAACTCCGCCATGTCCGTCCTCATGGAGGGCGTTCCCGCGCACCTGTCGGAGCCCCGGCCGAACGTGTTCCGACTGGCGTTGCACCCCGAGGGCCTCGCCGCGCGCCTGGTCAACCTGGGCGAGGTGCGCGAGCTGTTCCTCGACCGGTTGCTGCACCAGGTCAACACCACCGCCGACGCCGACCTCCGGGCCCTCTACGAGGAGGTGTCGCGCTATCCCGCCCCCGAGGAGCCCGCCGACGCCGGCACCGGTCCGGCGGACGGGCCGAACCCCATCCGGGTGCCGCTGCGCCTGCGCACCCCCTTCGGAGAACTGGCGCTGTTCAGCACCATGGCCACCTTCGGCGCACCGGCCGACGTGACGCTGTCGGAGCTGGCGATCGAGCTGTTCTACCCCTTGGACGGCTTCACCGCCGACACACTGCGCGCCCTGGCGCCGGCGTCCTCGAAGAACTCCGCCGCTCCCGAGAACGTGTTCCCCTAGCCCGACGACACGTCGTGACGGGGCACCGGCAACGCACCGCCGCCGGGTGCGCTCCGGGAACCCGCGCCTGAGCCGCGGCGCCGGGCCCGCCGACCGCGGGGACGTCCTCGAGCCCCCACCACAGGGTCGCCTGATCCGCCGGGCGGGAGCGTGGCGGCGTTCGAGGGGACGCCGTCGACGCCCCCGGCCGCGGCGCCACGGCTCAGGAGGGCGAGACGTGGTCCTGGTAGGCGGTGCTGTCGGTGAGGGTGGCGGCGAGGCCGCGGATCGCGGAGATGCCGACCTCCTCGGCCTGCCGCAACGCTCCGGGGACCTGTAGCTGGTAGCTGCGCGCCTTGGCCTCGCCCGCCGCGATCAACGGCAGCACCGCCGTGAGGGGTGACTCCGGGATGCCCATGGCTGTGGCCTTCTCGCCGTGGAAACGGTGGGCGAGTGCGTGCATCAGGTCGCGCCAGCCCGCCCCGTCCATCGGCGACTGCGGGGCGGAGGCGAGATTGGCGCCGGCGGCGTCGAACAGAGCCCCGACGAGTTGCCTGCTGTTCTCGTCCGGTGCGGCGGAGGTCGAGTCGAGCAGGTCCAGCAGCTCGCCGGCCTGCTCGTGGTCCTCGATGCCGAGGAAGAACTCCTCGTCGAGGCCCAGCAGGCGGCCCACGTACCACCAGTAGCGGTAGAGGAGGGACTGTTCCTCCTCGGTGAGCCGGTAGCCGATGCCCTCCAGGAGCTTGAACGGCACGACGGTGAAGTCGAGCCATGTGCGTGCGACGTCGGCCTGGTTGATCGGCACCCCCCACCGCTCGGAGTCCCAGCCGTGCTTGGTGGCCGTGGCGCGGACGCGTGCGTGCAGCAGCCGGACCTGCACGGTCTGCACGAGGCCGGAGGCGCCGTGGAGCAGGCCGCCGGGCAGGATCGCCGAGGCGTTCCACAACCCGGTCTCGGCGAGCCGGCGCGGCGCCGTCGAGGTCAGCCGGCCGGTGCCCACGAGCAGTCGCGCGATCGAGGGGGAGCTGTAGGTGTGGGTCAGCGATCCGACGGAGAAGGCGAGGCTCCTCCAGTGGAACGGCACGGCGAGCGAGGGCCGGTCGCCCTGCTCCAGGAGTTCTTGTGAGACCCATGCGGGCACGGTCTCCGCGTGGGCGAGCAGGGCGTCGACCGCCGGCGGGGCGTCCGGCACGCTCGCACGGCCCTCGGCGAGGCCGCGCTGGAGGGCGGCGCGGGCGGAACGGCCGTGTTCGTCGAACTCGGCGACGACGGCGTCGGCGAGCGGGTCGCCCACCTGCAGCATGGGCACCAGGAAGTCGACACGGTCGCCGTGGCGGGTCCGCGCGGCGGCGAGGTCGACGAGCCGCTCGGGCACGGACTGGGTGTGGTTCACATCGGTCATGAGGTCGTTTCTATCCTCCCGTGCCCGGAG
This sequence comes from Nocardiopsis tropica, assembly GCF_042660575.1. NCBI lineage: Bacteria > Bacillati > Actinomycetota > Actinomycetes > Streptosporangiales > Nocardiopsidaceae > Nocardiopsis > Nocardiopsis tropica. The sequence goes on along the minus strand of NZ_JBHSUF010000021.1, from coordinate 42,054 downwards.
GCAGCCACGGCCTGCCGATCCCCCCTTCCCCGGCGGAGGCGGGCTCCCCGGGGCGCGCCCGCCCGGGCTCGGGGGCGGACCGGCCCCGTCGTACGGGGGAGCGGTCCCCGCTGTTCCATCCTCTCTCTATCCTGCATAGAATAACTTCTATCTTCCATAGAAGAGCGTGGTGCGGGAGGAGCCGCACCACTCAGGACGAGAACCACGCGACCCCGCGCCAGCGCGCGACACCGGAGGTGCCCTCCATGCCGGAACGGTCCGGACGCCCGATCGCACCGGCACTGGTGCTCACCGGAGCGGCCTGCGTTGCCCTGGCCCTCGTCCTCCTGTTCGTGAGGGCCGAGCTGCTCCGGAACCCCTCCGCGGGGGAGGACGGGGAACCGGCGGCCACCGTCAGCGAGGACATGAGGGAGGCGGGGGAGGAGCTCGCCCGCAGACAGGCCGGCGACCCCCGCGCCATGGGAGCGGTGGACGCACCGGTCGTCATGGTCGCCTACTCCGACTACCTGTGCCCCTACTGCGGCGAATGGGTGCGCCGGGTCCAGCCCGAGCTCACCGACACCTACGTCGCGCAGGGCCTGCTGCGCATCGAGTGGCGGGAGTTCCCCTACCTGGGCGACGACTCCCGCCTCCTGGCCCTGGGCGCCGCGGCCGCCGCCGAGCAGGACGCCTTCTGGGAGTACCACGCCCTCGTCTACGAGGCCCCGCGGGAGTTCACCGGGGACGACGCGGCCCTGCGCACACGGCTGGAGGGAGCCGTGCGGGAGCTGGACCTGGACACGGAGCGTTTCGCACGGGACCTGGAGAGTGCCGACGCGGAGGAGGCGGTCGAGGAGGACTTCGCCGAGGGGCAGGCGATGGGGATCAGCGGCACACCCGCCTTCCTGGTCAACGGCGACCCCGTCCTGGGGGCCCAGCCGCTGGAGTCCTTCACCGGAGCCGTCGACCTCGCCCTGCGCGACGCGGGACGCCGGCCGTGAGCCCCGTCGTGGACGGCCCCCGCCGCCCGCGCCGCCCCTCCCACGCGGCCCCGCCCCGCTGGGGGACGGCGGTCCGCCGCCCGCCCGCCGCCGCGGCCCTCTGCCTGCTCCTGGCCCTCGCGGCCTGCGGCAGGCCCGAACTCGCGGACCCCGCCGACGCCCTGCCCCTGGACGGGGGCCCGGCCCCGGCCGCGCCGGTGGAGCCGGACCTGCTCCCCGGCGTCCTCGACGGAGCGGCCGGACGGGCCACGCCCTACTCCTCCGAACCCCGCGGCACCGACACCGGGTTCGTCGGACCCGTGACGCCGGAGGGAGGCGGCGAACTCCACTTCGTGGGCACGGACGCCGACGGGCGCACCCGCTGGACCACCGAACGCAACCCGAGCTGCACCGGGTTCACCCTCACCCGCACGCAGGGCGGCGACGACCTAGTCGTGCTGCTCGACAGCGACGCGGCCCCCGACCGCGGACTCCTGGCCGCCCGGACCACCGCGGCCGCCCTGGACCCCTCCACCGGACGCAGGGTGTGGGGCCCCACGGAGGTGCCCGGCACCTGGGTGGGGCCGGGGCTGGTCTTCGCGCAGGTCGCCCACACCGTCATGAGCGCCGACACCGGCCCCGCCGTCGCCCTGTCCGCGGACACCGGGGAGGTCGTCGCGGACGAGAGCCGGGGCGGGGCGGTCCTGCACGAGTACCAGGGCACCGTGGTCCTCCACCGCGACGGCGCGCTGCGCGCGGTCGACGCCCGCTCCGGGGACGAACTCTGGCACCACGCCGACCTGCCCGTCCCCGACACCCTGGAAGGGGAACCCGGGGAGATTTCCCTCACCTACGGACCCCGTCCCGCCAGCGGCTCCGCCCCGTGGGCGGTCATCACCTGGGAGCGGGGGGAGACCACGGCGTTCACCGTCCACGACCTGAGGGACGGCCGCGCCCTGGCGGAGCCCCTCACGGGGGCTCCGCCCGTGTCGGTGGGCGACGAGCACGGACGGGCGATGAGCTACGCCAACGCCAAGGACCTGTTCGACCGCCTCGCGCGGCGCACCGGGCTCACCGCCTGATACGCGGGAGACGTAAGCCATGTTTTGTGGTTACCCCTCACCTGAAAAGTGCTCTGTGCCGGCGCGCGGCGGCTTCTTCTTTCCCGCTTCGTTTCGCCCGGTCGGGGTTTCCCGAGCCATCCGGCCACATGTGGCCGAGCAGGTGGAAAGGCGGGAAACACCTGGCAGCCGACCACGCCCGCTGCTATCGTACTCCGCTCTTCTCAACCCCCGGGGTGCTGTGCGCTGCTGGTCGAGGGAAAATACCTGCTCAAAGAGCGCATTTGTGCCAATGTCGCCCTCGGTCGCACGCGAGGCAAGGCCGGCCCCGCAGGGCATCTGGGGATGCGACCCGGGTCTGGGAAGAACCGGGCCCGGGCCGGTTGTCATCCGGGTTCGGGCTATCACAGAAACTGGCCTGCTGTAATGGGTGACCCATTCTTCGACGGGAAAGAGGGCCGATGGAATCGGTGACACGTCTGCCGTTGGGCAGCGGCGGGGAAATCCTGTTCGAAGCCTCCCCGCTGGCCGAAGCAGAAGAGCTGGTCGGGGGCGGCCCGGTCAAGGCCGGGCGCATATCGGACGCGGTCGGTGAACTGCCGCACAGCCTGGTGGAGATGCTGCAGCCGGTGCGGGAGATGGCCGAAACGGTCCTGGAACAGCTGCGCGAGGCCAAACCTGCCGAGGTCGAGGTGACCTTCGGGGTGGACCTGTCGGCGAAGGTCGACGCCGTCATCACCCGGGGTGAGGGCAAGGCCAACCTGAGGGTGCGCGTGCTCTGGAAGCAGGACCAGGCGTGAGCACACCCGGACCGCACGACCCGCAATCACAAGGTGCGGGCACGGGCCGCCACCGTGGCGGGGGCGCGGCTCCGGGCACCTTGCCGGGCCAACAGGTGCTCGCCGGGGTGGTCCAGGTCCTGGACAGCCGGGGCCTGGTGGCCGGGACGGGGTTCCTGGCCGGCCCGGACCTGGTACTGACCTGCGCCCACGTGGTCCAGGGCGCAGGCAGCACCCGGGGTGGGCCGGTGGACCTGTGCTTTGTCCATCAACCCGGCGCCCCGGTGGTCCAGGGTCAGGTCCTGGCCGAGGCCTGGCGCGACCGGGACAGCGAGGACGTGGCCGCGATCCGCCTACTGGGACAGGTACCGGCCGCAGCGCAGCCTCTGGGGGTGGGCAGCGCACAGGGGTGTGAGGGGCACGAGGTGTCCTCCTACGGGTTCCCCGACCAGGCCCCCGCCGGCGGGCACTACGGCTACGCCACCGCCGGGGACCTGCTGCCCGACGCGCAGACGGGCCCGCGCCTGCAGCTGACCGGCGCCAACGACCTGACCACCGGCTTCAGCGGCGCACCCGTGCTGGACAAGGTCACCGGCCTGGTCATCGGCATGGTCACCGAGATCACCCGACCCGACCGCTACCAGCGGGGCCAGGGCATCGCCTATGCCACCCCAGCCGATGTACTGCTCGACATCGTTCCGGAGCTGACCGAGCAGGACCTGTCCCCCTACCCGGGCCTGGACTCCTTCACCGCCGCCGACGCCGACTGGTTCCACGGCCGCCACAGCACGGTGGCCGAGGTCCTGGAAAAGCTGGACCGGCAACGGCTGGTGCTGCTGCTGGGCCCCTCCGGGGCGGGCAAGTCCTCCCTCATCCAGGCCGGTGTCCTACCGGCCCTGGCCCAGGGCCGGCTGCCGCGCAGCGACCGGTGGCTGCCCCTCCTGCTCCGCCCGGGACGGGACCTGGGAGCGGAGCTGGCCCGGGCCGGCCTGACCCGGCAGGAGGAGGGCGGGCTCAAGGCCGCGGTGCAACGCCGCCTGCACGTCGAGCAGGGCCGTGAGCGCCTGGTGGTGGTCATCGACCAGTTCGAGGAACTACTCACCCACACACCCGCCAACCCCGGCGACCAGGCCGGTCCCGCCCCCGGGCTGGACCTGGTGGAAGAACTCCTCGAGGCCGCCGATGACGACCTGCCCCTGAGCGTGGTCCTGATCATGCGCAACGACTTCTACCACCGCCTGGCCGAAGCCGCCCCCCGGCTACTGCAGGCCGCCAAACCCGGAACGGTGGACATCCCCGCCCACCTGGCCACCGACGAGCTGGACGCCATCATCACCCGGCCCGCCCAGGACGCCGGCGCCCGCTTCGAGGACGGCCTGCCCGCGCGCATCATCGAGGACCTGCGCCAAGCGAGCACGGAGGGCCGGGTGGCGGCCACCCTGCTGCCGCCGCTGCAGCTGGCACTGCAACAGCTCTGGGACCAGCGCGAGCACGGGCGCCTGACCCACCAGGCCTACGAGCGCATCGGCAAGGTCTCGGGAAGCCTGACGGCCTGGTGCGACAACGCGATGGCACGGCTCCCGAAGGACCAGCGCCCGATTGCCCAACGGATACTGACAGCGCTGGTGCACCCGGCCGACGAGGACTCGGCCATCCCCGCCACCCGCCGCCAAGTCCCCCTCTCCGAGCTCAGAGAACTGACAGCTGACACCTCCGCCCCCCAGAGCGCCGCCGGCACCGGCTTCGACCAGGTCCTGGTCTTCTTGAGCGGGGCCCGCATCATCACCACCACCAGCCCAACCGCCCACCCGAGTGGTGACCCTGCCGACGAACCCGTCGCGGAACTGATCCACGACGCGCTCATCCGCGACTGGCACAGACTACGCACCTGGGTGGACCAGGACCGCAAGTTCCAGGTATGGCGGCACGAGGCCTTCAAACAGGCCAAGATCCACGCCGACAGCGACAAACCCGGGGACCTGCTGACGGGCACTGCCCTGGCCGAGGGCACCGAATGGGCCACGCAGCGGCCCCTTCCCGCCCGGATCTCTGCGTTCCTTCAAGCCAGCGACCGCCACCAGCACGCCACCGCCCGCCGATCCCGACGTCTGAACACGGTCCTGGCCGGCCTGCTGGTCCTGGTCCTGGTCGCCGGGGCGCTGTCGGTGTGGCAGTGGCAAAACGCCGAACAGGCCCGGGAGGAGGCACAGGCCAGTGAAGCCGCCGCGCAGTCGCGCCAGCTCGCCGCCCAGTCCGATGCCCTGATCGAACGCGACCCCGACACGGCCTCCCTGCTGGCTGTCCACGCCTACCGCACCTCTGAAACCGACGAGGCCCGAGGCAGCCTGCTGCGCGCCGGCGGCCTGGGCCTGCAGCACCGCCTCACCGGCCACAACGGCCCGGTGTTGTCGGTGGTGTTCTCTCCGGGCGGGGACCAGGTGGCCAGCGCGAGCGCAGACGGCATGGTGCGGGTGTGGGACCCCGAGACCGGCCAGGAAGTGCGCACTCTCACCGGCCACGACGACTGGGTGAGGTCGGTGGTGTTCTCCCCGGAAGGGGACCAGCTGGCCAGCGCGAGCGCAGACGGCACGGTGCGGGTATGGGATGCCGATACCGGCCAAGAGCTGCACACTCTCACCGGCCACGGCGGGTCGGTGTTGTCGGTGGCGTTCTCCCCGGAAGGGGACCAACTGGCCAGCACGAGCGACGACGGCACGGTACGGGTATGGGATGCCGATACCGGCCAAGAACTGCGCACCCTCACCGGCCACGACGACTGGGTGAGGTCCGTGGTGTTCTCCCCGGAAGGGGACCAACTGGCCAGCGCAAGCGACGACGGCACCGTACGGGTGTGGGACCCCGAGACCGGCCAAGAGCTGCACACTCTCACCGGCCACGACGACTGGGTGAGGTCCGTGGTGTTCTCCCCGGAAGGGGACCAACTGGCCAGCGCAAGCGACGACGAGACGGTACGGGTATGGGATGCCGAGACCGGCCAGGAAGTGCGCACCCTCACCGGCCACGAGTACTGGGTGAGGTCCGTGGTGTTCTCCCCGGACGGGGACCAACTGGCCAGCGCAAGCGACGACGGCACCGTACGGGTGTGGGACCCCGATACCGGCCAGGAAGTGCACACCCTCACCGGCCACGACGAATGGGTGAATGTGAATGCGGTGGTGTTCTCCTCGGACGGGGACCAACTGGCCAGCACGAGCGACGACGGCACCGTACGGGTATGGGATGCCGAGACCGGCCAGGAAGTGCGCACCCTCACCGGCCACGACGGCACGGTGTGGTCGGTGGTGTTCTCCCCGGACGGGGACCAACTGGCCAGCACGAGCGACGACGGCACCGTACGGGTGTGGGACCCCGATACCGGCCAAGAGCTGCGTCCCCTCACCGGCCACGATGACAGGGTGAATGCGGTGGTGTTCTCTCCGGGCGGGGACCAGCTGGCCAGCGCGAATGCAGACGGCATGGTGCGGGTATGGGATGCCGAGACCGGCCAAGAGCTGCACACTCTCACCGGCCACGACGGCACGGTGACGTCAGTGGTGTTCTCCCCAGACGGGAACCAGCTGGCCAGCGCGAATGCAGACGGCATGGTGCGGGTATGGGATGCCGAGACCGGCCAAGAGCTGCACACTCTCACCGGCCACGACGGCACGGTGACGTCAGTGGTGTTCTCCCCGGACGGGAACCAGCTGGCCAGCGCGAACGCAGACGGCATGGTGCGGGTATGGGATGCCGAGACCGGCCAAGAGCTGCACACTCTCACCGGCCACGACGGCACGGTGACGTCAGTGGCGTTCTCCCCGGACGGGAACCAGCTGGCCAGCACGAGCGACGACGGCATGGTGCGGGTATGGGACCCCGAGACCGGCCAAGAGCTGCACACTCTCACCGGCCACGAGTACTGGGTGAGGTCCGTGGTGTTCTCCCCGGACGGGGACCAGCTGGCCAGCGCGAATGCAGACGGCACGGTGCGGGTATGGGATGCCGAGACCGGCCAAGAGCTGCACACTCTCACCGGCCACGACGGCACGGTGACGTCAGTGGTGTTCTCCCCGGACGGGAACCAGCTGGCCAGCACGAGCGACGACGGCACGGTGCGGGTATGGGACCCCGAGACCGGCCAAGAGCTACGCACCCTCACCGGCCACGACGACTGGGTGAGGTCCGTGGTGTTCTCCCCGGACGGGAACCAGCTGGCCAGCACGAGCGACGACGGCACGGTGCGGGTATGGGACCCCGAGACCGGCCAAGAGCTACGCACCCT
>NZ_JBHSUF010000021.1:0-34878 GCF_042660575.1 Nocardiopsis tropica | reverse complement strand
CTCACCGGCCACGACGGCACGGTGACGTCAGTGGTGTTCTCCCCGGACGGGAACCAGCTGGCCAGCACGAGCGACGACGGCACGGTACGGGTATGGGGCATGGCGTATCTCGACGTGGACGATGCCGAGGAACAGATCTGCAGTGCACTCCGCCGAGAACTCACCGAACTTGAGCAGGCGCTGTATTTGCAAGATGTGCCGCACGAACCGGTGTGTTCGACATAAGGTCCTGCCCTGTCTCCCCCTGAGGGCCCATCTACCGAGCCATCGATGCGCTCGGCCGAGCGCTCGAGGGAGCGGATAGGAACGAAATGTGCAGCCCGGCGACGGCCGGGGCTTCATGCCTCCCGTGGGGCCATCGTGTGTCCGCAGTCATCAACCTAAGTTGTCTGACCGCTGGGAAGTCGGGGGGCTGGCAGGAGTCGTTGATCGAGTGATCTGTGTTCTCCGTGGCTTCCGCCGCCGTGATCACCGTGCGTGGTTGCCGGAAACGTAGCGGTTCCAACTTCCTCCGGCTTCCGTGAGGACCTGAGTGGTGGTCTTGTCGTGGAACCCCCAACGCTTGAGCGATCACCGGTGCGGGGGCTTGGAGCACGAGCTGGCGCAGAGCCGCAGTCCGAACCGCCCTTCCCGGTACCCCAACCTCATGGATTGATAGAGCGTCCCTCACGTCACTCTCACCTGAACAACGCTGTGACCAGCCCTAGGTGTACTGACCACGGAGGTTGGTAACACCCACCCCGCCTGACACACGCGAAGAGGGCCTCCGGTATCGGTGTGGATTGCGACATCTACCACCGGACCGGAAGGCCCTCGATGCCCCACACTACCCACGCCAACGCCACCCTCACACCCGCCGGACGCCTCGCGCTGGCCCGCTGCGTCGTCGACCGGGGCTGGCCCCTGCGGCGGGCCGCCGAACGCTTCCAGGTCAGCCCCACCACCGCCCACCGGTGGGCCGACCGCTACCGGCTCCTGGGCCGGGCCGGCATGGCCGATGCCTCCAGCCGCCCCCACCACCAGCCCCGCCGCACCCCCACCCGCCGCGAGCGCCGCGTGATCAAGCTCCGCCACCTGCGCCGGTGGGGGCCGGCCCGCATCGGCGGCCACCTGGGCATGCACGCCTCGACCGTCCACCGGATCCTGACCCGCTACCGGTGCGCCCGCCTCGCACACACCGACCGCGCCACCGGCCAGGCCGTGCGCCGCTACGAACGCGCCCGACCCGGCGAGCTCGTGCACGTGGACATCAAGAAACTCGGCCGTATCCCCGACGGAGGCGGCCACCGCACCGCCGGACGGGCCCAGGGACGGCGCAACCGCGCCGCGACCCGGGGCGTGGTCCGCGACAGCCGCCACGAACCCCGCCTGGGCAGCGTCTTCCTGCACACCGCCCTGGACGACCACACCCGCCTGGCCTACACCGAACTGCTCGAGGACGAGAAGAAGGACACCGCGGTCGCCTTCTGGCAGCGGGCGCGGGCCTACTTCGCCTCGGCGGGCGTGCAGGTGGAGCGGGTACTGACCGACAACGGGGCCTGCTACCGGTCCCACACCTGGCGGGACACCCTGGCCGGGGCCGGTATCAAGCACAAGCGGACCCGCCCCTACCGGCCCCAGACCAACGGCAAGGTGGAACGCTTCCACCGCACCCTGGCCGAGGAATGGGCCTACGCCCGCCCCTACATCAGCGAGACCGAACGCGCGGAGGCGTTCACCGGATGGCTGCACCACTACAATCACCACCGGTTCCACACCGCGATCAACGGCCCTCCCGCCACCCGCGTACCTAACCTCTCAGGTCAGTACACCTAGGGCTTGACAACCCTAGATAAGCGCAGCCGTCGCCGGGACCTCCGCCCGCTCCGGTGAACCCCTCATCGCGGGGTGGGACCGGGCCTCCGGGAACCGGGCGTGGACGGTGGGGGCGGACCCGGGGGAGCGGCCCGTCGGCATCGTCTCCGGGTACCTGTACACCTCGCTCGACGGGGAGAACCGCGTCCGCTCCATGGCCGACGGCGCCCTCCTGGGACGCGGCCACTGGCGGATCCCGGTGGCCGGGACGGTGGGCGGCACGGCCGTGGCGGCGGTGCCCGGCGACGGCGGCGCCGACTCCTACACCGTGTTTCCCCCGCACGGCGCCGACCGCGAACGGGGAGGCGCGTGATCACTATGCTGAGGGAGGATTCGACGTCGATGCGGGGTACGGGTGCGATGATCGCTGGGCTGGGACCACTGGAGGCCGCGGTCATGGAGGTGCTCTGGCGGGCGCCCGAGCCCCTGCCCGTGCGCGGTGTCCTGGAGGGGCTCACCGACCACGAGATCGCCTACACCACCACCTCCACCGTCCTGGAGAACCTGCGGCGCAAGGAATGGGTCGACCGCGAGCGGATCGGCCGCCTGTGGTTCTACCGCCCCCTGCGCGACCGTTCGACGCACGCGGCCGAGGTGATGCACGAGGCGCTGACCGGCAGCCGCGACTCCGAGGCGACACTGCTGCGCTTCGTCGACACCATGCAGCCCGAGGACGTGCGTGCCCTGCGCGCCCTGCTCTCCGAGGTGCCGGGCGAGGAGGAACCGTGATCTGGTCCTTCGCCGCCCTGTGCGCCGTGGCCGCGCTCGGGGTCAGGGGCCCCGGGCTCCTGCGCCGCACCGCCCGCTCCTGCGACCCGGGCCCGCGCACCATGCTGGCGCTGTGGACCGCGGCCACCGCGGCCTGGGTGCTCTCCTGCGCGACCCTGCTCGCGGTGCTCGCCGCCGACCTCCTGGGCCCTTCGGTCAAGGGCGTCCTGGCGGCGTGCGTCAGCCTCCTGCAGGCCCTGGAGCGCAACCACGCCGGGTGGGGGATCGCAGCCGGGGCGGCACTGGCCCTGGCCGCCCTCCTGCGCCTGCTGTGGACCGCCGCCCGCCAGGGGCGGGCCGGCCTGTCCTGGAGGCGCACCCACCACGACGGCCTCCTGGCCACGGCGCGGCGCCGACGCCTGCACGGCCAGCCCGTGTGGCTGCTGGAGACCGCCGAGCCCGGGGCCTACTGCGTCCCCGGCAGCCGGGGCGGCGTCGTCATCACCCGGGGCGCCCTCGGCGTGCTCACCGCCCCCCAGGCCCGCGCCGTCCTGGCCCACGAGCGGGCGCACCTGCGCGGTCGGCACCACCTCGTCGTCGCCTGGGTCCGGCTGCTCGACCGCGCCTTCCCCGGCGTCCCCCTGTTCCGCGCCGCGGCGCGCGAGGTCCCCGTCCTGGTGGAGTGGGCAGCCGACGACCACGCCGTGCGCGCCGTCGGGATGCGCCCCCTGGTCCACGCGCTGGGCTCCCTCGCCGGGGCCGCGCCGGCCGGGGCGCCGCAGACCCTGTCCATCGGCGGCGCGTGCCCGGTCGAACGCGTGCGTCGCCAGGTCCGGCCGCCCGAGCGGTGCCGCCCCTGGAGGGCGCGTGCCCGCACCTGGGCCACCGCCGCGCTCGTGGCGCTGCCCCTGGTGTTCACGGTCGCGTCGGCGCTCGCCGCGGTGCTGATCCCGCACTGCCAGTGCGCCGCCGGCTGAGCCCTTCCGCGTGCCCGCACGGTCGTCAGATCAGTGCGCCAGTAGGCGGGCATCAGCAGGACACGGTCTTCGAAGGTGGGTTTCCACGGCCTCCCCTTGCGCGGAGGATCGGTGCCCTCGCGCCGCAATTGCCGGATGGGCTTGGTGGACTGCCGGACCGGTAGCTCGCTGAACAGCTCGATCATCGTCTCGTCCGCTGCTGTGATCACGCCCGTCACCCAGTCCTGTCCACACGCGCCTCGACAGCGTCCGGGAGGCGCTCTTCGGCCGACGGAGTCAATTTTGGTTGACGAACCGGATGGCGGTCAACTAAGGTTGACTCATGGATATGGAACAGTCGACCGAGCTCGCGGCACCGACGGCCGACCACGACCCATTGGTGGGATTGGACGCCGTGACGCGACTCCGCGCCGAGACGGAACGCATCGAAGCGGTACTGGTGCGCCGCGTCCGCGACAACGGCGCCACATGGCCGCGAACCGCCGCCGCCCTGGGTGTTTCGAAACAGGCATTCCACGAGAAGTACGCCGGTCGGGGCCTGTTCGGCGGCCGGTCATGACCGCCGGGACACACGGCGACCAGCAGCTCGTCACCAGACTCGGCGAACTGCTGGGCCCGCGCCACCCGGTCGCCGCGGCGGCCGTGGTCACGCCTGCGGGCATGCACGTGGCGAGCCGCGGAACCGGCTTCGACGCCGACTTCGAAATCGGCTCGATCACGAAGGCGGTCACCGGGCTGCTCTACGCCGACGCCCTCGCCCGGGGCGAGATCACCCCCGACACGAGCCTCGGCGAACTGCTGCCGCTGGGCGACGCCCCCGCCGCACGAGTGACACTGCGATCGCTCAGCACGCACCGTTCCGGCCTGCCCCGCCTACCGAGGTCCGCACGACCATGGCGGCGCACCTTCGCCCTGTGGCGACACGGAACCAACCCCTACGGCGAGGACCTCGAACAGCTCCTCGACCAAGCCCGGGATACCCCGCTGGGCACGCCACGGCCCCGCTACTCCAACCTCGGATTCGAACTTCTCGGGCACGCCCTCGCCCGCGCCGCCGCGACGACCTACCCGGAGCTCGTCCGACAGCGCATCGCCACCCCGCTGGAACTCGACTGCTTCTACGTCCCGGGGACGGCCGACGACCTTCGCCCCGGGGCGCTCGACGGCAGAAGCCTCCGTGGACGACCGCGACAACCCTGGACCGGTGAGGGAATCGGACCGGCAGGCGGCGTCCGGGCCTCCATCGCCGGCATGGCCCGCTTCACGGCGGCGGTACTCGACGGCAGCGCCCCGGGCGTCGCCGCACTCGATCCGATCGCCCCGTTCGGCGCCGGCGCCCGCATCGGCGCCGCATGGATCACGATCCAGGCGGAGGGCCGTCCGGTCACCTGGCACAACGGCGGCACCGGCGGCTTCCGGTCCTGGCTCGGACTCGACCGCAGTACCGGCACCGGCGTCGCCGTCCTCTCGGCCACCGCCGCATCGGTCGACCGTCCCGGGTTCACGCTCCTGGCCGAGCACGGCCGCACCAGCCGCCGATAACACGACCAGGTGCGTCCGCCCGCCGACAGCAGACACTGACGGGATGGTCCTCAGCCGCCCGCTACCCGCCCCCGGGGGCCGCCGCCGTCCCGCCGGACGGAAGGCGCGGGCCGGGGCGGCACACCCCCGACCCGTGTTTCTATCCACCTTAGCGGCTCTACTATGTTGGATAGAAACAACTGCCGGGTGAGGAAAGAGGCCGACGATGTCCGATGCCCCGAAGCAGGGAGCGCAGCCCGCGGGCCGCTCCTCCGGAGGCGGAACCGCCGCCCGCGGCGGCGCCTCCTGGAAGGTGCCCCTGGCGGCGGGCGCGGCCCTGCTCCTGGTCACCGCAGCAGTCGCCGTGGTGCGGTTCTCCGAGGGCCCCGCGGAGGAGACGGGCGCGGCACAGGAGGCGGGCGCGTCGGGCGCGCCGTCCGGGTCCGCCGCCGACGGACCCGGGGACGCGGCCCCCGCCGGGGCCGACGCTCCCATGGCCCGCAGGCAGGCCGACGACCCCACGGCCCTGGGCGACGTCGACGCACCGGTCGTCATGGTGGTCTACTCCGACTACCACTGCCCCTACTGCGGCCGCTGGGTACAGGAGACCCAGCCCGAGCTGGCGCACTACGTCGAGTCCGGCGACCTGCGCATCGAGTGGCGGGACTTCCCCGTCATCACCGACACCTCCGAGGACGTCGCCCGGGCCTCCCGAGCCGCCGCCGAGCAGGGCGCCTTCTGGGAGTTCCACGAGGCCTACTACGCCGCGGCCGAGGAACCGGGCGAGAGCGACACCGAGGAGACCCTCGCCGGGGTCGTCGACGAACTGGGACTGGACACCGGGCGGTTCGACGAGGACCGCGCCGCGGACGCCGCGGCCGCGCAGGTCGAACGCGACTTCTCCGAGGGTCTCTCGATCGGTGTCACCTCGACCCCGGCCTTCCTGATCAACGGCCAGGCCGTCATGGGCGCCCAGCCCCTGGAGGTGTTCGAGGCGGTCATCGACAGCTCCCTGGAGGCCGCCGGGACCGGGGGTGGGCGGCAGTGACCGACATCGGTTTCGCCGCCGCCCTGGCCGGCGGTGTGCTCGCCCTGCTCAGCCCCTGCAGCGCGCTCCTGCTCCCCTCCTTCTTCGGCTACGCCTTCCGCGACCCGCGCCGCCTCCTCGTGCGCACGACGGTGTTCTACCTCGGGCTGTGCACCACCCTCGTCCCCCTGGGGGCGGGATCCGCGCTGGTCAGCCGCCTGGTCTACGGAGAGCGGGAACTCCTGATCGCCGTCGCCGGATGGCTCGTCATCGCCTTCGGCCTCGCCCAGATCGCGGGCTTCGGCTTCTCCTCCGGCCTGGCACAGCGCATCCAGGGGCGCCTGGCCGGCAGGACCAACGGGGTGTCGGTCTTCGCCCTGGGAGCGGTGTACGGGTTCGCGGGCTTCTGCTCCGGCCCCATCCTGGGCGCGGTGCTGACCGTCGCCGCCACCGGCGGAACCGTGCGCGGCGCCCTGCTCCTGGCGGTCTACGCCCTGGGCATGGCCGCGCCGCTGTTCCTGCTGGCGCTGCTGTGGGACCGCTACGACCTCGGATCCCGCCGCTGGCTGCGGGGCCGCACCCTCCGTCTGGGCCCGGTGGAACTGCACACCACCGCCCTGCTGTCGGGCCTGCTGTTCATCGGGGTCGGGGTCCTGTTCCTCACCTCGCAGGGGACGGCGACCCTCTTCGGCGGAACGGGCCGCCTCACCGAGGCGGCGCACGGCGTCCAGGAGTGGGTCTTCGGGGTCAGCGGATCGGGGGCCGACACCGTTCTGCTGGCGGCGGTGGGCCTCCTGCTCCTGGCGGTCGGGCTCCGCGGCTGGTACCGCCAGCGCGGGGAGGCCGCGGGGCCGGAGCCGACACGGCCCTCCGAGGCGCCGGGGCAGGAGTCGGACCGGGGCGGGGAGGCCCCCGGCCCCCGTGGTCCTGAAAGTCCTTCGGGCCCGGCGGGATCCTCGTGTTGACGGCCGCGGGGACGGGTTCTGTCACCGGTCTCGCGGTTGGCTCACGAAGGGGCGCGCAGACCTGTGCTCTTGAGCCACGTGCGCACTTCGAGGAGCCGTGAAGTGTCCCTGCTTCTGCTCCGACCGAGTCATGGAACGTGACGCACCACAGGATCGGTGCCAGACATCCCAGGGACGTCAGCGCTCCTCCTGCGCTGTCGGTGAGTGCTCGGGGGAGAAGGCTGAACCGCACGGCCGGGTCGACGGTGAACTCGCCCTTGGCGGGTCGGCGGCCAGTTCTTCGGCGCCCGCTCTCCAAACGGTGACGACCGTCCGCGAACGGCCTGGCGCCCCCTGGGTCCGGCTACCGTCGCCCTATGCCGAATTTCACCATTTTCCCTTGGCCCTCCTGGGTGATCGTGGTCGTCTTCGTGCTCGCCGCCGTCGGAGTGATGGTCTTCAACAGGCGGCGATTGCGTCACAAGACTCCTCCGCTTCCCAGGGACGCCGTGTCGAAGACCAGGCCTTTGGAGATGGACCCAGACCTCGAGCGGATCGGCCCCTACAGGCTTTCAGGTCGCCTGGGCGCCGGCGGCATGGGCCGGGTGTATCTGGGCCGTTCCCCCGGCGGACGCGACGTCGCGATCAAGGTCGTCCACCCCGAGCTCGCCGAAGACCCCGAGTTCCGCCGCCGCTTCGCCGCCGAGGTCGAGGCCGCCCGCAGGGTCGGCGGGTTCCACACCGCCCAGGTTGTGGACGCCGACCCCGCCGGGAACCCGCCCTGGCTGGCCACCGCCTATATCCCCGGGCCCACCCTGTACGCGGCGGTCCGCGAGCACGGCCCGCTCCCGGCGGACTCGGTCGCCGCCCTGGGCGCGGGCCTGGCCGAGGGACTCGTCGCGGTGCACGCATGCCGGATCGTTCACCGCGACCTCAAGCCCGGCAACGTCCTCCTGGCCGCCGACGGGCCCCGCCTGATCGACTTCGGCATCGCCCGCGCCCTGGACGCCACCTCCTACACCCGAACCCACGCCGTGCTGGGCACCGCCGCCTTCATGTCCCCCGAACAGGTCACCGGGGCCTCGGTGGGACCCGCCTCCGACGTGTTCTCCCTCGGGTGCGTGCTGGCATTCGCCGCCACCGGCCGCAGCCCGTTCGGCGAGGGCCCCGCCCACGCGATCACCCACCGTATTATCCACTCCGAACCCGACCTGAGCGGACTGACCGGGCCGCTGAAGGACCTGGTCTCCGCCTGCCTGGCCAAGGACCCCGTTGACCGCCCCACCCCCGACAGCGTCCTGGCCGCATGCGGTACGCGGCCCCCGACGGGCCTGGAGTCGCCTGCGGAGGTGTGCGCGATGTTGAGCGGGGTGGAGGCGGCCGTGCGCCAGGGGCGGATGCCACAGGACGGCCTGGACCACGTGCTCCGTCGGGCCGTCGCACTGGTCGAGGCGATCGAGGAGGCCGGTGGCGGGGAGAGCTGAGCACCCGGGGCTCGTGTACGGACGATCAGCGGCTGATCCGGAAACCGACCACTGACGTCTCCACGCTCACGAGCACTGTCGTGTTCGGGGCCTGGCACCGGTCTCGCGGTCGGCTCAGAAGGGGCGCGAAGGCCTGGGCCCTGGAGCCACGTGCGCGCTTCGGAGAGCCGTGAGGTGCTCCTGCTTCTGCTCCGACCGGCCCATGGAACGTGACGCACCGCAAGATCGGTGCCAGAAACCGAAGCTGTCGGTGCCGTCGCCGGTTCCGGCCGCTCCCGGTGACGGTCGACCGGATGCGGTACCTGCGGCCGGGGCAGACTTCGGGCCATGACCGCGATCACGCGAGGAAGCGGAAGTATGACCAGAGTCAACGAGATGAGTGAACGCGAGTACTTCGCCGGTGTGGGCAAGCGGCCGGGGATGTTCGTCGGCCGCGCCACCTTCCACGCAATGACCGCGTTCCTGACCGGGTACGACCAGAGCTCGGCCCGTCACGGGGCACCCGGGCTGGAGGGGTGGCACGAGTGGCTGGTCGCCCACGGGGGACGGGACTGCACCCACGCCTGGCCCGGCCAGGTCCTGCACATCGCCCTGCCCGAGGGCTGGGACAACCCCTGGGAACTGCCGCCCGAGCACGAGGCCCGCGCGATCGAGGTCCTCTTCCGCCTCCTCGACGAGTTCCTCGCGGACCGCGAGGGCGGCGCCGAGGGGTGACCGGCCCGGCGTGCGCTCGCAGGCGGGGACGGACCGACCGCCCCCACCGCGACAACGATCCAGAACACCAACATCTCGCCCCGACGTCCTGGCCGCCCGACGCCGGGAACGGGACCCCGTGTCCGCGGCGAGAGGCGCCTTCGCCGGCGCGGCCCGACAGCACTTCGCGCACATCGCCCCCGACCCATCGAAGGATCCAGAGGCCATTCCCATGAGCATCCGGACGACGCATCGCGCTCTGCTGAGCCGTCTGCTGCCCCACGACGAACCGGACGGCCTCGCAGTGCGCCAGGGGCAGTTCCACACCGTGGTCATCGGCTCGGACCGCGTCGTGTGCCTGCCCCGCAGCCGGGCGGCGGCCGCCCGGCTGCCCGAGCGGGCGGCCGCACTGCAGGCACTCGCCGGCCTCGACCTCGGCTTCCGCATACCCGAGCCGCTGCTCAGGGGCGGCGCCCACGGCACCGACGAGGAGCCGTTCCTGGTGCTCGGCCGCATCCCCGGGGAACCGCTGGAGACCGACTCGCTCGACGACGCCCGAGTGGCCGGCGCCGTGGCGGCGCAGTACGCCGCGCTGCTGTCCGGGCTGGCCCGTGCCGGTGCCGACGAGACGGTACGAGCGGTTCTGTCCCAGGAACCGGAAGACCGGTGGCGGCGGTTCGCTGAGGACGTACGCGCAGAGCTGTTCCCGCTCATGTCCGACAGTGGGCGCCTGCGGGCCGAACGGGAACTCGCCGTGCTCGACGGCCTTCCCCACGTCGACCGGGCCGTGGTGCACGGTGACCTCGGCGCCGAGAACGTCCTGTGGGAGTGGGAGCACGGTCTGCCGCACCTCTCCGGAGTACTCGACTGGGACGGTGTCGCACTCGGCGACCCGGCCGAGGACCTCGCGGCTATCGGCGCCGGCCACGGCCGCGGCCTCCTGGAGCGGGTGCTCGCCCTGGGCGGTCGGCCGGACGACGGGCTCGCCACCCGCATCACCGCGATCCGCGGCACGTTCGCCCTGCAGCAAGCCCTCTACGCCCTCCGCGACGGCGACGGGGAAGAACTGGCCGACGGCCTGGCCGGCTACCGCTGAGGCGCACCGGCGCATCCGCCGCATGGTGCCCCTCATGTCGACGGCAGCCCGGCGGAAGCAGGCGGTCGCCGCCCCGTACCCCGGCGGGCGCCGGCGCCTCAGCCCCGGGGCGGGGGGAGAGGGCAGGAGCCGGCGGTGCGCAGCCGGGCCCGCAGGGCCACGGCGAGGAGGGCGAGCCCGGCCACGGCGAGCACCGGTTGTAGCGGCGCGAACCACGCCAGGGCGCCCGAGGCGCCCAGCGCCAGCAGGACGAGCTTGTTGCACACCGGGCAGCCGATGGCCAGCCAGGTCAGGACGACACCGCCCAGGCCGCCACGTGTGTTCCCCTCCCGCTCCCCGCCCCTGCCGACGTAGGTCGCGGCGAGCAGGCCGGACAGCACCGCGCCGGCGCCCCAGACGGGGTAGGACCACCAGGTGGGCTCGATCTCCCTCGTGAAGAAACCGTTGGGCACCAGTACGGTGGGCACCCCCAGGAGCACCAGTGCGCCCAGGGTGGCGGCCGCGGCGACCGCCCAGTGCCGGTAGGTCCACGCAAGCATCCGCGTCCTCGCCTCTCCCGGGGCCGCTCCGGGGGAGGCGGGCCGCCGATCTGTTTTCTATCTTGCATAGAAGATAAGTCATCGCCGGGCGGGACGGTCCGCGGGGTGCCGGGGACGAGGGCGTCCGGTGGGGGTGTGACCCGTCCAACGGTCGGAACGGATACGCCCGGGGGTATGCTGGCGGCCATAAGGAGAAAGGATGCAGATGAAGCCTGAAATGGTCGGCGACGCCCTCACGAGGCTCAAGCGCGCCCAGGGGCAGCTCTCCGGTGTGATCTCGATGATCGAGGAGGGCGAGGACTGCGCGGCGGTCCTCCAGCAGCTGGCGGCCGTCTCCCGGGCCCTGGACCGGGCCGGGTTCAAGATCGTCGCCAGCGGCATGCGGCACTGCAACACCGCCCGTGACCGCGGCGAGGAGCCCGAGCTCACCGAGGAGGAGCTGGAGAAGCTCTTCCTCGCCCTGGCCTAGGACTTCGCGGGGTCCCTCCGCGCGCCCGCGCGCCGTCCGCGCCGGGGGCCGGACCCTCCCGCTCCGACAGGGGCGGGTCTGTGCAGTTCGGATACTCCCCCCGGTATGATCGGGCGGCCGAACCGTACGGCACGGGCTCCTTCCTTTCGCCGCGCCCGAGGGGCCGGCCCGCTCTCCCGATACTCCCCGGGGTATGGAGGGGTGGGCGGTCGCCCACACGGCGCCCACGAACCACCGACGGCCCGCCCGGGCCGTCCGAGAACCCACGGAGACACATGAGCGGCAACAGCATCGACGTCCACGCCGTGCGCAGCCTGGTCGAGACCGACCCCGACACCCTGCTGGTGGACGTGCGCACCGCGGCCGAGTACGAGAGCTCCCACATCCCCGGAGCGGTCAACCTGCCCCTGCAGCGGGTGGACGACCACCTGGAGCGCATCGCCGCCGACGCCGGGCGAGGCCTCGTCCTGGTCTGCCAGTCCGGGGCCAGGGCCCGCCGGTGCCAGGACAGGCTGGCGGAGGCGGGCCTGCGGGACACAGTGGTGATGAGCGGCGGCATGAACGCCTGGGAGGCCCAAGGAGCCCCCGTCGTGCGGGGACGGGAGCGGTGGGCTCTGGAGCGCCAGGTCCGCCTGGTCGCCGGGGGCCTCGTGCTCACCTCCGTGCTCGCCTCCCTCCTGTGGCCGCCCGCGGTGGCGCTCGCCGGTCTCATCGGCGCCGGACTGGCCTTCGCCGCGGTCACCGACACCTGCATGATGGGCACGGCCCTGGCCCGCCTGCCCTACAACCGGCCCCGCGGCCACGTCGACATCGAGGACTCCCTCGAACGGATCGCCGCCCGCCGGTGACCCCCGCGGGCCGGGCGCCGCCGCCGGCCCCGCCGGACGCGGCCCCGGCCACCGCGCGGGCCCCGCCCCGGTCGCGGCCCGGGAGCGGCGCCGACCGCCGGGCCCACGCGGCACCGACACGAACCCGGGGCCGGGACCGGCCCGCAGCCATCGCCGCACCCGCTCCTCCACATACTCCCCGGAGTATCCGCAGGAGCGGCGGACAACCACCGACAAGGAGAAGACATGCTGCTGGAACGCGTCTACGACGACGACCTCGCCCAGGCGAGCTACCTCATCGGCTGCCAGGCCCGGGGAGAGGCCCTCGTGGTCGACCCCCGCCGCGACATCGGCGAGTACCTCGACCTGGCACGCAGGCACGGCATGCGGATCGTGGCCGTGACCGAGACCCACATCCACGCCGACTACCTCTCCGGCACACGCGAACTCGCCGCGGCGACGGGCGCCACCGCCTACGTCTCCGGCGAGGGCGGCGAGGACTGGCAGTACGGCTTCGACGCCGAACGGCTCATGGACGGCGACACCGTCACCGTCGGCAACATCACCGTGCGGGCCCGGCACACCCCCGGGCACACCCCCGAACACCTGTCCTTCCTGATCACCGACGGGGCCTTCAGCGACCAGCCGGGCTACCTGCTCTCCGGCGACTTCGTCTTCGCCGGAGACATCGGCCGCCCCGACCTGCTCGACGAGGCCGCCGGGGGAGAGGACACACGCTTCGAGGGCGCGCGCCACCTGTTCGCCAGCCTGCGCGACACCTTCCTGACCCTGCCCGACCACGTCCAGGTCCTCCCCGGGCACGGGGCCGGCAGCGCGTGCGGCAAGGCCCTCGGGGCGCTCCCGGCCACCACGGTCGGATACGAGCGCCTCAACGCCTGGTGGGGCCCCTACCTGCGCGACGACGACGAGAAGGGCTTCGTCGACGAACTCCTCGACGGACAGCCCGACGCCCACGCCTACTTCGCCAGGATGAAGCGCCAGAACAGGGAGGGGCCCGAGATCCTGGGCCCCCTGCCCCCGCTCCCCGAACTCGCGAACGCCGCGATCGGCAGCGCCCTGGAGGAGGACCGGATCGTGTTCGTCGACACCCGGCCCCACACCGAGGTGCACCGCGGCACCGTGGCCGGGGCGCTGAACGTCCCCGGTCCGGCCAAGGCCGCGAGTTTCGGCGCCTGGGCCCACGACCCGGAGACCGAGACCCGCCCCCTGGTGCTCCTCGCCCCCGACGGCGACACCGCCGGAAAGGTGCGCGACCACCTGCTGCGGGTCGGCATCGACCGCGTGACCGGCTACACCACCGGGCTCGAGGGCCTGCCGACGACCGTTCCGGCCGTCATCGCCCCCGCGCAGCTGGAGGACTACGGGGCCGCACTCGTCCTGGACGTGCGCAACAGGACCGAACACGCCGCGGGGCACATCCCCGGCTCCGCCCAGCTCAGCGCGGGCCGGATCCTGTGGCACCTCGACGAGCTGCCCGACGACGGCCCCGTCGTGACCTACTGCCAGGCGGGCGCGCGCAACTCCGTCGCGGCCAGTGCCCTGCGCCGCGCAGGCTACGACGTCGTCGAACTCGACGGCAGCTACACGGGCTGGACCGCCTGGAAGCAGGGACGGGACACCCGGCCCTGAGCGGCCGCCGCCCCGGCGCCCGCCCGGACGGGGCGGCGCACCCGCCCGACCCAACCCCCCGCCCCCGGCCCGACCAGGGGCGCACCGCCCACGCGGCCGCGCCCGCAGAACCACGCCACGGAGAGTGACGAAGCATGGAGTTCCCACTGATCCTCGTCGTGGGCCCCGCCCTGGTGGTGGGGCTCGCGCTCGGACTGCTCGGAGGC
Source organism: Nocardiopsis tropica (assembly GCF_042660575.1). Lineage (NCBI taxonomy): Bacteria > Bacillati > Actinomycetota > Actinomycetes > Streptosporangiales > Nocardiopsidaceae > Nocardiopsis > Nocardiopsis tropica. The sequence goes on along the minus strand of NZ_JBHSUF010000021.1, from coordinate 20,883 downwards.
GGCGGCTCCATCCTGATGGTCCCGCTGCTGACCTACGTCGCGGGCATGGACCCCAAGGGCGCCGTGGCCGCCTCCCTGTTCGTCGTCGGCGTGACGTCGCTGGTCGGCGCGGCCACCCACGCGCGCAGGGGCAACGTCCGGTGGCGCACCGGCCTGGTCTTCGGGGCGGCCGGCATGGCGGGCGCCTTCGTCGGCGGCCTCGTGGGCGGACACGTCCCCGGGACCCTGCTGATGACCGCCTTCGCCCTCATGATGGTCGCCACCGCGGCGGCCATGCTCCTCGGCAGGGGGAAGACCCCCGCCGGGGACGGCGAGCGGCGGCGCGACGGTCTGCCCCTGAGGCGGATCGTCCTCGACGGCCTGGCCGTGGGCGCCGTCACCGGCCTGGTCGGCGCGGGCGGCGGCTTCCTCGTGGTGCCCGCCCTGGCACTGCTCGGCGGCCTCGCGATGCCCGCCGCCGTGGGGACCTCGCTGCTCGTGATCGCCATGAAGTCCTTCGCCGGACTCGCCGGGTACCTGACGACGGTGAGCCCGGACTGGACGCTGGTCGCCGTGGTCACCGTCGCCGCCGTCTCGGGATCGCTCCTCGGCGCGCCACTGGCCTCCCGGGTGCCCGAGGGCGCGCTGCGCAAGGGGTTCGGCGTCTTCGTCCTGGCCGTGGGCGTCCTCGTCCTCGCCCAGGAGCTCCCCGCGCCGCTCGGCCCCGCCGTGGCGGTCGGCACCGCTGTGTTCGCACTCCTGGCCGTCCTCTGCCGTGTCGCGGGGGAGCACTGCCCCCTGCCGCTGCTGCGGGCACGGGCCTGAGGGGGAGGCGGGCGCCGGAGCGCTCCGCGCTCCCCGGACCCCGATCGGGCGCCGGCCTGTCGGGGGCCGCCCCGTCGGGCGCCTCGGGACCCGGCGGCAGGCGGGGCGCGACCCGGCGCGGTTCGGGCAGCCCCGGAGCCGGAGGTCGGCCCTACCCCGACGCCCCGCGCCTGCGCCGCCGTGACGGTCGGACGAGCAGTCCGATGACCACGCCGGCGGCGACCGACACGGCCAGTGCGGCCCACAGCGGGGCCGTCAGGGAGACGACCAGGAACTGGATCTGCGCCGTGTCCCGGTTCTGGGCCACGAAGAGGGCGGTGACGACGAGCAGGACCACCGCCGCCCACATGCGGGGCGGGACCGACGACAACCCCTTGCGCGACGATCCGTGCCCGGCGGTCCCGCCGACCGGTTGTGGGGGAGCGTTCACCGGACCGCCTCCTGCGGCCGTGGGGAGGGGGCCTCGGCGCGGGGTCCGCGTGCGTCCTCCGGCGCCGCCTGCCGGTCGCCGCGACCGGTAGGGAGGGCATTCCCCGCCCGGCCGCGTGCGAGGGTCGGAAACCGGAAATTCTTCTCCCCGATTCGACAGGCACCGAGGCCGGGACCGCGTGTGGGCGGTCCGTCGGGGTGTTCGTTCCACGGACGAACGGGGTCAGGGGCGCTGACAGTGCAGGTCGGAGCGGGTCCGGGGTGTTCGTGTCAGAACCCCGACTTCCTATGCGTCGTCCCCCCGGGGACGCCCCTCACGGAGCGGCGGGGCGGGGGAGCGGCCGCGGTCCCCGCCGGGGGCTCCCACCGTACCCATGCCGGTCGGCCCCCGCCGTCCCCGGCACCGCATGTCCGGGCGCCGGGGACGGTCCCGCGCGCCACCGTCCGGTCCGGCGCCCCCCCGGTGGCACCCGCTCCCCGGCCGCCGCGGGATGATCGCGGGGCCGGCACAACGGTCGGCGCAGTCGAGGGGAGCCCTGCCGTGACCGGACGTCTGCTGCACGTGGGACCGGTGATCGTCGACGTCGTGATGGATGTCGACGCCCTTCCCCGAGCCGGCGGGGGAGTGTTCGCCTCCTCCGCGCGGACCCTGGCCGGAGGAGGATTCAACGTCATCGCCGCCGCGGCGCGCGCGGGCATGGAGGTGGTCTACGCGGGGTCGCACGGGACCGGGCCCCACGGGGACCTGGTCCGTGCCGCGCTGCGCTCGGAGGGGGTCGCGGTGGCGCACGCCCCCTTCCCCGACGCGGACACCGGCTTCTGCGTGGCCCTGGTGGACGGCGACGCCGAACGCACCTTCATCACCCGGTTGGGCGCCGAGACGGAGGTGTCCCTGGCCGAGCTGCGCACCCTGCGGCCCCGCCCGGGGGACTCCGTCTACACCGTGGGGTACTCGCTGCTGCCCGGACCGCGCGCCGACGACCTCCTCACCTGGATCGGCGACCTCCCCGAGGGGGTGCGCCTGGTCCTGGACCCGGCGCCGGTCGTGGGCGACCTTCCCCGGCGGACCCTGGACCGGGTCATGGCCCGCGTCGACCTGCTCAGCCTCAGCGCCGCCGAGGCCGCGACCGTGACCGGGAGCACCGCCCCCGAGGAGGCCGCCGCGCTCCTCCTGCCCCGGATCCGCCCCGGCGGCACGGTGGTCGTGCGCGACGCCGCCAAGGGCTGCGCGGTGGCCGGGGCCGGGGACGCACCCCTGCGTGTGCCCGGTTTTCCCGTGCGCGCCGTGGACACCAACGGGGCGGGCGACGCGCACGTGGGCGTGTTCACCGCCGCCGTGGCCGGCGGCCTGGCCCCGGTGGAGGCCGCCCGCCGGGCCAACGCGGCCGCCGCGCTCTCCGTCACCCGCCGCGGACCGGCCACGGGTCCCACGGCGGGGGAGACGGACGCCTTCCTCGCGCGGCACGGGGACGAGGCGCTCCCGGGCCGGAACCGGTGAGCCGACCGGAGGCGCCGCCGGTGAGGCGCGGGCCCTCCGACGGCCGGGCGGCCGGTCCCGGAGGGGCGGGGCCGGGGAGACGGCGCACGTGCGCGGGTGCTAGCTTCCCTCCCGTGACGGAGCACCAGGAGCAGACCAGGGCGGCCTACGACGGGGTCGTCGAGCTGTACGCGTCGATGTTCGCCGACCGGTTGGAGACGCAGCCGTTCTCGCGGAACATGATCGGCACCTTCGCCGAGCTGGTGCGCGGGACGGGCAACCCGCGCGCGGCCGACGTCGGGTGCGGGCCCGGGCACCTGACGGCCATGCTGCACGAACGGGGGCTGGACGCCTTCGGGCTCGACCTCTCCCCGGCCATGGTCGACCACGCCCGGCGGGCCCATCCGGCGCTGCGGTTCGACGAGGCGCGGATGGAGGCCCTGCCGGTCGGGGACGGCGCGCTCGGCGGCGTGCTGGCCCACTACTCGATGATCCACACCCCGCCCGCGGAGCTGCCCGCGCTGCTCGCCGAGCAGGCACGCGTCCTGGCGCCGCAGGGACTGCTCCTGGCCTCGTTCTTCGCCACCGACGGACCGGAGCCGGTCCGCTTCGACCACAAGGTGGCGCCCGCCTACAGCTGGCCGGTGGACCGCTTCGCCGCGCTGATGGCCGGGGCCGGGCTCGTCCCGTTCGCACGGCTGGTCCACGACCCGGCCTCCGAGCGGGGCTTCCTCGACGCCCACGTGCTGGCCCGCCTGGACCGGACGGGCGGATCCGGGCAGAGCGCCCCCTGAGGAGGGGCGGGGGAGCCCGCGGCCGTGCCGTGACGCAGGACCCGGGCCCCCTCGCCCGCGCCCCCCACGGGGCGGCCGGCCCGCTCCGGGGACACCGACGGCCCCGCCGGTCCGGGTCAGGCGGCGTCGACGACCTCGTGCAGGCGCAGCCGCCGGTTGAACCCGCCGGCCACCCGCGCGACGACGGTGCGCGGCAGCAGACGCGCGGGCCAGGTCATGACCCGGTTCACGGTCCGGCCCGGGTAGGACACCGCGCGCCGCCGGGCGTAGTCGTCCAGGGTGTGGGCCGCGACGGTGGCCGCCGTGTCGGCCTGCGGGCCGATCGTGGCCGAGGTGCCGTCGAAGAAGCCGGTCGCGATCGCGCCGGGGTGCGCCGCCATGACGTGGACGCCGGTGCCGCGCAGCTCCTCGGCCAGCGCCTCGGTGAAGGAGAGCACGAAGGCCTTGGTCGCGCCGTAGCTGGCCTGGTACGGCATGGGCTGGAAGGCCGCGGTGGAGGAGACGTTGACGATGCCGCCGGAGCCGCGGGCGACCATCTGCGACCCGATCGTGTGGGTCAGTGCGAGCAGGCCGCTGACATTGAGCCCGACGGAGGCCAGCTGCGGCCCGAGGGGGCGGCTCAGGAACGGGCCCACGCTGCCCATGCCGGCGTTGTTGAGCAGCAGGTCGACGGTCAGGCCGCGCTCGCGCAGCTCCCGCAGGATCCGCTCCGGGCCGTCCGGGGCGGCGAGGTCGCCGGTGACCACCTCGGCCACCCCGGCGCCCGGAGCCCCGGCCCCGTGGCCGCCGTGCCGTTCCCGGATCTGCGCGGCGAGCTCATGGAGGTCCGCTTCCGAGCGGGCCAGCAGGACCACCCGCGCTCCCCGGCGCGCCAGTTCCAGGGCGTAGGCCCGCCCCAGCCCCTTGGACGCGCCCGTGACGAGCGCGGTGGTACCGCGGTAGTCGTCTTTCACAGGTCCCCCTTTGTTTCGAGTCTCGAAGTATCAAGCTAGCATGATCCTTCGATGCTCGAAGCGTTTGTAGAATGGCGGCATGACCACACCCGAACTCACCGCGGTGGTCGCCGCGACCCACGACATCTGGATGCGGACCAACGACCTGATCGGGCAGGCGCTGGCCGGGCACCAGCTGACGCCGGCGACCTTCCAGGCGCTGTGGGCCGTCGACCCGGACGAGCCGCCGCCCTCGATGAAGGTGATGGCCGAGCGCCTGTACTGCAACGCCCCGAACCTGACCTTCCTCACCAACCAGCTCGCCGACAGGGGCCTGGTCGAGCGCGCCGTGGACCCCGACGACCGCCGCTCCCGCGTCCTGGTCCTGACCGACAAGGGCCGTGCGGTCCGCGACGAGCTGGTCCGGGCTGCCCTGGAGAAGTCCCCGCTGGCGGCGCTCTCCGACAGCGAGCTGAGGCAGCTTATGGCCCTGCTCGGCCGCGTGGTTCGACACGGCTGAACCACCGGGCGGGAACGCTCTGCCGGCGCCGCGCCGTCCCGGCGGGAGCCCCCGGCGGCCCGAACCGGTCGGACGGCCCACGGCCCGCCCGGTCGACCCCCGAACCGCGAAACCGGACGGAGCCGACTCCGGGGCGCGCGCCCCGGCGGTCACCGTCCCCGGCTTGGGGTCCCCGTCGGCCTAGGAACGCCCGCCCACGGCGGTGAGGGGCGCGGGGACGGTCGCGGGCACGGCGCCCTGAGGCCGCGCGGACGGACCGGCCGGCTGCCCGGGGACGAGTGCGCCCGCGCGCCGGAACCCGCTCGGGCTGACGCCCCGGATCCGCTTGAACGCCGCGCTGAAGGCGAACGCGTCGGAGTAGCCCACGGCGCGGGCGACCTCGGCGACGGTCGCCGACTCCCGCTCGACCAGCAGGTCCGCCGCGAGCGTCATGCGCCAGCGGGCGAGGTAGGTCAGCGGCGGTTCGCCGACCAGGTCCGCGAACCGCTTGGCCAGGGTCGAACGCGACACCCCGACCCGCACGGCCAGGGAGGCGACCGTCCAGGGCGCCGCCGGTTCGGCGTGCAGCAGGCGCAGCGCGGCGCCGACCACCGGATCGCGCTGGGCCGCGTACCAGGCCGGCGGCTCGCCGCCGGGCCGGTCGAAGTAGTCGCGCACCGAGCAGACCAGCAACCAGTCCAGCAGCCGGTCCAGGACCACCTGCTGGCCCGGGGTGTCGGCGGCGACCTCGGCCGCCAGGTGCTCCATGACGGGATCGGCCCCGCCGCCGGAGGCCACGCGCAGCACCACGGGCAGCGCCTCCAGCAGCCTGCGGCTGACCTCGCCGCTCGCCGCGTAGGCGCCCACCACCAGCGTCGTCGCGCCCTCGCCCGGGACGCCGCAGCTGTCGCTCCAGCCGACCCGGTGCCGTGTCCCGCCCTGCTCGGGCGTCGCGCAGTACTCGCCGCAGTCGACCGCCTCGGCCCGGGTGCCGGGCTCGTCCACGAAGGAGAAGGGCGCGGGACCCCGCACGATGACCGTCTCCCCGGCGCGCAGCGGCTCGGGCGGGAGCCCCTCCGGCACGATCCAGCCGCCCCCGCCCAGGACGGTGCACAGCGTCAGCGGCGCCCCGTCCACGAAGCGCAGCGCCCACGGCGGGGTCAGGGTCGAGCTGCCGAACAGCGAGCCCTGGGCCCGCATCCCCCGGAAGAGGTCACCGAACGCGTCCATGCCCACGAGATTAGACGATCGCAAAGGCCATCCGGTGTCTCACCCATGGAATCGTCCGGACGGATGCCGTTGAATCGCAGTCATGAACAACGACACCACCCTCGTCCTCGGCGCCACCGGCAAGACCGGCCGACGGGTCGCCGCCCGCCTGCGGCTGCGCGGCCTCCAGGTGCGCGCCGCCTCCCGCACCAGCCCCACACCCTTCGACTGGTCCGACCCCGGCGGCTGGGACGCGGCCCTGCGGGGCGTCACCGCCGCCTACGTGGTGCCCCCGACCGTGCCCGGACCGGTGCACGAGTTCGTGGAGCGGGCCGGGGCCGCGGGCGTGCGGCGCCTGGTCCTGCTCTCCGGGCGCGGCGCCGACACCTGGGGCGACTCCGATTTCGGGCTGGACATGCGCTCGGCCGAGGACGCCGTGCGCGGCTCGGCACTGGAGTGGACCGTCCTGCGGCCGTCCAACTTCGCCCAGAACTTCGACGAGGACCTCTTCCACGCCCCACTGGTCGCCGGAGAGCTGGTGCTCCCCGCCGGAGCGGTCCCCGAACCGTTCATCGACCTGGAGGACGTCGCCGACGTGGCGGCCGCGGTGCTGGCCGGACCCGGAGAGCACGCCGGGCGGACCTACGAGCTGACAGGGCCGCGCGCGCTGACCTTCGCCGAGGCCGTCGAACTGATCTCGCGCGCGTCCGGGCTGCCCATCGCCTACAAGCAGGTCTCCCCGGCCGAGTACACCGCGGCCCTGGTCCGGGAGGGCTGGGGCGAGGACGACGCCCACCACGTCGCCGAGATGTTCGTGCTGATGGAGCGCGGGGTGATCGCCGCGACGACGGACGGCGTCGCCGCCGTGCTGGGACGCGAGCCCCGCGCCTTCGAGGACTACGTCGTGCGGGCCGCCGCGGCGGGAGCCTGGCGGCCGTGACCCCCGCGGCGGCCGCCCCGGGACCTCCCCTCGCGTCGGAGGGCGGGAGCCCCGCACGCCGGGACGGCCCCCGGCCGCCGCCGACCCCGTACTCCGCGCCGCCCGCCCGCGCACGCGCGAGCGGACGGCGCGGACCGCCCACTGTCACCACCGTGTTCGGAGAGGAAAGCGATGAGCACCACCACCACCGACCTGCTGACCGCCGAGGACCTGGAGTTCCTGCGGCGTCCCCTGCACGGGTTCCTGTCCGTGGCCGGGGGAGCGGAACCGACCCAGCCCCGGCCCGTGTGGTTCGAGGCCACGGACGAGGGAACCCTCCAGCTCTTCACGGAGCCGGACGCGCTCAAGGTGCGGCGCCTGCGCCGCGACCCCCGCGCCTCGATCGTCGTCGCGGCCCCGGTGGGCGAGCGCGAGCGCTGGGTGTCCGTCGTCGGCCGCGCCACGCTGGAGGCCGACGGGGCGCGCGAACTGGCCGCCCGCCTGGCCGCCCGCTACTGGGATCTCGAGGACCCGGCACGCGCCGAGGAGCTCGCGGGCATGCTTGCCGACGACCACCTCCGCGTCGTCATCCACCCGCAGACCGTGCGCCGCCTGACGCACTGACCCGCGCCCCGGGCGCCCGCCGCGGACCGGCTCCGCCCCGGGCGCCCGGCACGTTCCCGCGCCTCCGGGACCGCGACGGCGCCGCCCCGCCCGATCCGGGCGAGACCCGCGTCGTCCCAGCTCCCCGCGCCAGGCCCTTTCCCGGTCCCCGTCGACGCATGACATCTGTCATGCCGGAACCGTGCGGATCGCGCGGGAAACCCATGACCCGTGACACTCCGTCACGGCTCGGCTCCGGCCTAGGTTCGAGGCATGGACCCCGACGACCACCGCTCCCCCTCCCGGCCAGGCCCTGCCGCCGCTGCCCCCCGCGCAGGCGGGGACGGCCGCCGGCGCCCGGCCCGGGTGCCAGGGGGCCGGGTCGCGGGCCGACAGCGGCGTCGGGACCGACACAGGTGAGGACGGACATGGGACGAAGGCGTGGAGCAGGACGGAACTGGGCCGTGGCGGCGGCGATCGGCCTCGCCGGGCCGCTGGTCGCGGTACCGGCCGCGGCCGACGAGCAGGGCACGGAGCCCGCGGGGCGGGTGGAGTGGGGCGCCTGCCCCGAGGAGGTGGCGGCCGAGGCGCCCGGGATGGAGTGCGGCCTGGTGCCCGTGCCCCTGGACCACTCCGACCCCGGGGGCGCGCAGATCGAGATCATGGTGTCCCGGCTGGCGAGCCAGAACCCGGACGAGCGGCGCGGCGTGCTGATGTTCAACCCGGGCGGCCCGGGCGGCTCCGGGCTGACGATGCCGGCGGACCTGGTCTCCCGGGGCCTGCCCGCCGAGGTCGCGGACAGCTACGACCTCATCGGCATGGACACCCGCGGAGTCGGGTACTCGGCGCCGATCAGCTGCGGTTTCACCGACGAGCAGGACTACCGGGGCGCCATCCCGCCCTACGCGGTCGACGACGCGGCGGTCGTCGACCAGGCCGCTGCCGCCGAGGCGGTCGCCGCCCAGTGCGCCGACAACGACCGAGACGACAGGCTGCGCCACGTGTCGACGGCCAACATGGCCCGCGACCTGGACCTGATCCGGGAGGCGCTGGGAGAGCCGAAGACCAGCTTCTACGGGGCCTCCTACGGCACGGCGCTGGGCGCCGCCTACGCCTCGATGTTCCCCGAGCGCTCCGACCGGATCGTCCTCGACAGCAACATCGGCGACACCCACCTCGACCACGAGGGGATGCGCAGGTACGGCCTGGGCGCCGAGGAGACCTTCCCGGACTTCGCGCGATGGGCCGCCGAACGCCACGACGAGTACGGCCTGGGCGAGTCGGAGGAGGAGGTGCGCCAGACCTACTTCGCGCTCGCCGGGCGCCTGGACGAGACCCCGGCGGACACGGCCGGCGGACCCGTCGACGGAAGCCTCTTCCGGCTGTCCACCTTCGTGGGGCTCTACAGCGAGCTGTCCTACCCCGTGACGGCGCAGGCCTGGCAGGAACTGCTCGCCTCCGACCCGGCGGCGGCCGGGGAGCTGCCGGACGGGATCCCGGACACCGGCGGGGCGGCCCCCGGCGCCCGGCCCGCGACGGACGCCGGGCTGTCGCCGTACGACAACACCTGGTCGGTGTTCCTCGCCGTCACCTGCAACGACGTCGAATGGCCCGAGGACGTCGACACCTACCGGCGCAGCGTCGCCGAGGACCGCGAGAGGTACCCGCTGTTCGGCGCCGCCTCCGCCAACGCCATGCCCTGCGCCTCCTGGTCCTCCGGACCGTCCGAGCCGCCGGTGGAGGTCCTCGACGAGGGGCCGAGCAACGTCCTGATCGTGCAGAACCGGCGCGACCCGGTCACACCGCACCTGGGCGGGGTGCTGCTCGACGAGAAGTTCGGCCAGCGCTCCCGGCTGGTGAGCGTCGACGGCAGCGGGCACGGCGTCTACGTCAACGGCGACAACGCGTGCGCGCAGGACGTGACCACGGCCTTCCTGGTCGGGGGTGACCTGCCGGAGCAGGACACCTCCTGCCCCGCCTGAGCGACCCGGGGCCCGGGACCCGACGGACCCCGGCGCCGCTCCCGCCGGCCGGCGGGAGCGCACAGGAGGAACAGGGGTGACCGCGGTCCCCGTGGGGGCGGGCGGGGCGGCCGTCCCCGCCCCGCCCGCCCCCGCTTCACGGGACGCGCGGGACCGCCACCACCGGGACGGGGCACCCCCGGTCCGACCGCCGCGCGCCCCCTCGCCCCCGGAACCGCCCGCCCCTGCGGGACGGGGCGTGCGGGGACCGACCACCGTCGAAACACCCACCCACCCTCACGCCGGGGCGGCCCCGAGGCCGCCGAGGCGTTCCCACACGACGACAGGGAGCCCGAGATGCTCAAGGAGTGGCAGCGGCGCCGAGCCGCGCGACGTGTAGAACCCGGGAACGGCAAGCCGCTGAAGCCCTTCCGCTGGTGGCAGCCGCTCTCCCGTGCCCTGTTCCACCTCCCGCTGCGCAGCGGCGACGGCGGACGGACGGACTACGCCGTCGAGGTCCGCTACGCACAGCGGTTCTTCTCCGAGGACGGCAAGGGCAGGGCCCACCTGTACCTCGACGGCAGGCACCACGCCGAGTCCAGGCTCCCCGCCGCCTTCCCCGTCCTGGGCGGCACGATCGAGGTGGCGCTGACACCCTTCGGCCTCAAGCGCTGCCACTACGTCACCGACGGGGGAGCCGAACACCAACTCGTCCCGGACCGGCGCTCGGGCGAGGGGCGGCGTGCGCGCCTGGACCGCGAGCACCCCGTGCTGAGCCGCGCTATCGGCCTCTGCTCGCTGGTCCTGCTCGTCGTCCCCGCGCTCCTCCTCGTCCCGCAGCTCATCGAGGCGGCCTTCCAGGTACCGCCCGTGACCGAGCGCTTCGGAACCTTCACCTCACCCGTCCAGCTGCCGCTCTGGCTCAACATCGCGCTCACCCTCGGCGCCTCCGCGGCGAGCACGGAGCGCGCGCTGCGCCTGCGGTACAACTGGCTGCTGGACTCCGCCGCCCAGGGGGAATGACGGTGCGGCCCGCCGACCGGCCACCGGGCGCCCCGCCGACCGTCGCGCGGACCGCGCCCGCGCCGCCCCGCGGCCAAGGGCGGGGCGGCGGCCGGGAACGGGTTTTCCCCTGTTGGAGGCTTCGGGGGCTGCCCCCCCCAGCAACAGGACGACAACCCTCAACCGTTCTTTCAAAGATACGGTTGAGGGGTATGAGCCAAGACATTCGAGACTTCGCGACCCCGCCGTGCGAGCTGCTGGCCCTCGGCGAACCGGTCCACCCCACGCAGGAACCGGCCTTCGGGGACGTCCGCAACGACATCTTCGCCTCGCTCGCGGACCTGGGCTACCGGTCCATCGCCCTGGAGACCGACCGGGTGGCCGCGCTCGCGGTGGACGACTTCGTCCGGCACGGGCGGGGAACCCTCGACACGGCGATGGACGAGGGCTTCTCGCACGGCTTCGGGACCATGGAGGCCAACCGGCGGCTGGTCGCCTGGATGCGCGCGTACAACGAGGGCCGCCCCGCCGAGGAGCGGCTGGCCTTCCACGGCTTCGACATCCCGGCCGAGAACACCAGCGCGCCCAGCCCCCGGCTCCACCTGGAACACGTGTGCGACTACCTCGGGATCGCCCCGGACCTCGCGGACCTGCTCGGCGACGACGAGCGGTGGAGCCGCCAGGAGGCGATTCTGGAACCGGCGGCGTCAGTCGGCGCCGGCCCCGCGGCCGAGCGGCTGCGCGTGATCGCCGACGACATGCTCACCTCGCTCCACGCACGCGCACCGGAACTGGTCGCGGCGACCTCCCGCGCCGACTGGTTCCGGGCCCGCACCCGCCTCGCCGCCGGTCTCGGCCTGCTGCGCTACCACGGGCAGGCGGCCCGGCGCATCGAGGAGAGCGCACGCATCTCCGGCCTCCTGGCCACCAGGGACGCGCTCATGGCCCAGAACCTCCTGGAGATCCGCGGCATCGAGGCCGAACGCGGCCCCACGCTCGCCTTCGCGCACAACAGCCACCTGCAGCGCAACCCGAGCTCGATGAGCATGGCGGGCATGGACCTCGGCTGGCACTCCGCGGGCTCCGTCGTCGGCGCCCTGCTGGGCCGGCGGTACACCGTCGTCATCGGCAGCCTGGGCCGCAGCGGGGCCCTCGGGCTCGCGGAGCCGGAACCGGACACCTACGAGGGCCTCCTCCAGAGCCGCGCCACCGGCTGGGGCCTGACCGGGGCGGCCGAGATCGCCTCCGGGCGCACGCGCACCGACGCCCGGCCCGAGAGGGGCTACTTTCCCCTCGACCGGGCGCTCGTGGAGGCGGCCGACGCGATCCTGCACGTCGACGCCGGCCCCGCGGCGCCCGGGGGAGAGGACCGGGCATGACCAGCCACCGCGCGGCACGGCCCCTGCACCCGCCCGGCCGCCGGAGCCGCCCCGCCCACACGCCGCCCACCCGCGGCTGACGCGAAGCCCACGCCCCGACCACGGGCGCCCCTCCACCCCGGTCGGGTGGAGGGGCGCCCCGCGGGCCCGCTCCCGCGAGAGGGTACGGCGCTCAGTAGTACACGGCGAGCGGTCCGCGCGGCCCCTCCACCACGGTCACCGGCGTCTCGAACACCCGTGTCAGCACCTCGCCGGTCATGATCTCCGCCGGGGTGCCGAACTCCACGACCGCACCGTCCTTTACCGCGCAGATCCGGTCGGCGTAGTGGCCCGCGAAGTTGATGTCGTGGAGCACGACCACGACCGTGCGCTCCAGCTCCTCCGCCACACGGCGCAGGTGCCGCATCATCTGCGCCGAATGGCGCATGTCGAGGTTGTTGAGCGGCTCGTCGAGCAGCACGTACTCGGTCTCCTGCGAGAGCACCATCGCCACGTAGGCGCGCTGGCGCTGCCCGCCCGAGAGCTGGTCCAGGTAGCGGTTCTCCAGCCCGCCCAGGTCCAGGAAGTCGATCGCCCGGCTGACGACCTCCTCGTCGGCCGCCGTCAGCCGCCCCCGGGAGTGGGGGAAGCGCCCGAAGGCCACCAGCTGGCGCACCGTCAGCCGGGTGACGAAGTGGTTCTCCTGGCGCAGGACCGAGACGACCTTGGCCAGGTCCTTGGACGCGGTCCTGGCCACGTCGTGGCCCGCGATCTCGATCACCCCCGCATCCAGGCCCAGCAGGCGGCCCGTCATCGTCAGCAGCGTCGACTTGCCGGCCCCGTTCGGACCCACCAACGCGGTCACACCGCCCCGGGGGATCCGTAGGTCCACGGGGCCGATCGCGACCTCGCCGCTGTACTCCTTGCGCACACCGCTGAGCGTGATCACAGCCGGCCCTTTCTGAGGATGACGAACAGGAACACCAGGCCGCCGACGAGCTCGATGATGATCGAGACCACGCCGTTGGCGTAGAAGACGTTGCGCATGACGAAGTACGCGCCGCTGAGCACGACGAAGCACGTCAGCACCGCCACCGGGAAGACGTACCGGTGGGCGTGGGCGCCGGTGAACTGGTAGGCCAGGGTCGCCACCAGGAACCCCAGGAACGTCATGGGCCCCACCAGCGCGGTGGAGACCGCCATGAGGACCGAGACCAGGAAGAGCACGCGCATGGTCTCGCGGCGGTGGTCCAGCCCCAGGCCCGTGCTCGCGTCACGCCCCAGCGCGACCACGTCGAGCCGCCGCGAACCCGCCCACAGCAGGCCCGCCGCGCCCAGGCACAGCGGGACCGCGAGCGGCAGGTAGGACGCGTCGGCGTTGGAGACGTTGCCGAACAGCCGCGCGGCGAGCACGTCGAACTCGCTCGGCGTGAGCAGGCGCTGCATGAACGTGGAGACCGAGGCCAGGCCGCCGCCGATGACGATGCCGATCAGCAGCATCACCTGGAGGTTCGCGTACCGGCCCGACAGCAGCCACCCGTACAGCAGCATCGCGAAGCCCACCATGAGCACGAGCTGGAGCGCGAACTGCGGCAGGCCCTGGACCGCCACGACCCCGGCGACGCCCAGGAAGTACACCGCCGTGGTCTGGACCGCGACGTAGAGCGCCTCGAACCCCATGATCGACGGGGTGATGACGCGGTTGCCGGTCACGGTCTGGAAGCCCACCGTCGCCACGGCCTGGCAGATCGCGACCACGGCCATGACCACCAGGTCCGTCCCGCGCATCTGCGCGATGCGCCAGAACCCGTCCGAGCCCACGGGCATCGGGTTGTCCCAGGCGAGCAGGCCGAAGCCGAAACCGGCGGCGAGCACGCCGAGCACCGCGACGACGGTCCGGTAGCGGCGGCGGGCGCGCCGGGTGGGCAGGGCCCCGGAGGAGCGTTCGGGCGGTGCGGGGAGCGGCCCGGTCGTGCGGGACGCGGTCGTCTCAGCCATGGCGGCGCTGCCTCAACAGGAGAAGGACGAACACGGCGGCGCCCACGACCCCGAGGATCAGGGACACGGGCACCTCGAAGGGCATGATGACGACCCGGCCGATCAGGTCGCAGACCGTGACGGTGCCGACGCCCAGCAGGCACACCCACGGCAGGTTGCCGCGCAGGTCGTCGCCGCGGAACATCGAGACGACGTTGGGGACGATGAGTCCGAGGAAGGGCAGGTTGCCCACGACCACGGTCACCACGCCGGTCGCCACCGCGATGAGGCCGGTGCCCAGCAGGACGACCCGGCCGTAGTCCAGGCCGACGTTGGTCGCGACCTCCTCGCCCAGCCCGGCGACCGTGAACCGGTCGGCGGCGACGAACACCGCCACGGCCGCCAGCGCCACGATCCACAGCAGCTCGTACTGGCCCCGCAGCACGGAGGTGAAGCTCCCGGCGAACCACACGCCGAGGTTCTGCAGCATGTCGGTCTGCAGCGCGACGAAGGTCGAGACGGCGCTAACGACGGCGCCCAGCATGATGCCGATGATCGGGACGATGAGCGAGGAGCGCAGGGTGACGCGGCGCAGGAAGAGGAAGAACACCATCGTGCCGACGAACGCCGCCAGGACCGCGCCGAGCATGCGTGCGCCGATGCTCGCGCCGGGCACCAGGACCATCACCGTGAGCAGGCCCAGCCCGGCCCACTCGGTGGTGCCGGTGGTCGTCGGCTCCACGAAGCGGTTCTGGGTCAGCAGCTGCATCACCAGGCCCGACATCGCCATCGCCGCGCCGGCCAGGACGAGGGCGACCGTGCGGGGGACGCGGGTGATGGCGAACATCTCGCCGCCGTCGTCCGCGCCGAAGACGTCGTACACGCCGGTGAACAGCGAGAGCACGACCAGGGCGCCCACGACGGCGGTGCCGACGAGCAGTTTCCCGTCGAGGAGGCGTCCCCCGCGCCGCGCCCGGGGGGCGGGGGTCTCGGTCGTCATGCCCCGCTCCCTCCCTCGCGCCGGCGGGCGCCGGCGGCGTCGCCACCGCCGGCGCGTGCCGTTCGGTCGGACCGGATCACGCCCGGGCCTCCAGCGCGTCGGCGAACGCGTCGAAGAACTCGGTGTAGGTCTGGATGCCCTCGTTGGTGTAGGTGTCGGCGGGCATGTAGAGGATCTGCTCCTCCTGCACGGCCGTCACGCCCGAGAGCGCCTCGGAGTCCGACAGGATGTTCGAGGCGGGCTCGTACCCGGCCTCGTCGGAGGCGACGGCGGCGTCGCGGTCCATCACCAGGATCCAGTCGGGGTCGGAGTCGGCGATCGCCTCGACGGAGATGTCGTCGCCCTGGTGGTCGTCGCTGGCGCCCTCGACCTCCAGTGCGGGGGTGAGGCCGAAGATGTCGAAGGCGGGGCCGAGCGTGCGGCCCACGCCGGGTGCCAGGTAGCCGATCTCGCCGCCCGAGGTGCTGACGGCCATCACGGACTCGCCCTCGTCGTAGGCGGCGTTCACCCGTTCGACGGCCGCGTCGAGGCCGGCGACGAGCCGGGCGGCCTCGTCCTGCTTGCCGAAGACCTCGCCGAGCACGGTGACCTGGCGCTTGAGCTCGGCGTCGAAGGGCTCGCCCTCGCGCGGGTCGAGCTCCAGGATCGTGGCCTCGGGCACCAGGGAGGCGATGTCGTCGTGGTACTGGGTGAAGCGCTGCCCGTTGACGACGACGTCCGGCCCGGCGGCGACGATCGCCTCGAGGTCGGGCTCGTTGTGCGTGCCGACGTCGATGACCGACTCGTCCTGCGCGTAGCCGACGGTGTCCGGCATGAGGGACACCGCGCCCGCGGACAGCTCCACGCCCCAGTCCGAGATGGTCTCGAAGGTGCGGTTGTCGAGCGCGACCACGGACTCCGGAGGGGAGGCCACGGTCTGGGCGCCGTTGTTGTCCTCGACCTCGATCGTGCCGCTCGGGGCGGAGGCCTCCTCGGCGTCCTGTCGGCCGGAGGCGCAACCGGAGAGGAGCAGGGCGGAGGCCAGGGTGATCGAGAAGGCGGTCAGGGGACGGCCGGGGGACTGCATGGAGGTTCTCCTTCGCTCACTTGAACAAAGGGGAGCCTAACCTAACTCTCGGGTGAAATGTGCATGGATGTGCCCCTATGAGGCGTTTTTCTCAACGGGGGCGTCCGGCGGCAGGGTGTGAAGAGGGCCTGTGATCCCATGATTGGAAAGGAGCGTGGGGAGCCGCGCCCCGGCCGGCGGCCGCCCCTCCGGCGTGGTGGGAGGGGCCCGTGGTCGGCCGACCACGGGCCCCAGTGGCGCCGGGGCGGCCGGGGTCAGGGGGTGACGACGGCGAAGTCGGGGTCCGTGTCGTCCAGGAGGCCGAACAGCGTGGTGAGGACGTCGGTGTCGCCTTCGGTCGTGATCCCCTCCAGGCTCTGCGTGGCGATGAGCCGCAGGAGCTGTGCCTTGGTCAGGGTCAGCGTCAGGTCGGCGTCACTGCCGTCGTGGGCGGTGGTCTGGACGAGGACGCCGTTGGCGAGCTCCAGCCTGACCTCCTCCACGGGATCGGTGAAGTTCCAGTCGATGGTCAGGGTGGTGTCCCAGGCGCGGGGGCCGTCGACACGGACGGCCACGGAGTCGAAGACCTGCGCGATGCTCAGGGCGCTCATGACGTCGGGGGAGGCGCTGTCGATGGGCGTGGGAGCCTTGTTCCCGCGCAGTTCCGCCGCCCCCTGGAGGTAGAAGTTCCGCCAGGTGCCGTTCTCCGCACCGTGCCCCAGGGCGTCGTAGACCTCGGCGAGCAGTGCGCGCGCCCCGGTGTCGCCGGGGTCGGCGAACACGACGTAGTCGAGGACCTGCGCGGCCCACCGCAGCTCCCCCGCCTCGACGGCGGCCCCGGCCTTCGACAGGACCTCCCGGGCGCCGCCCATGAACTCCACGTGCTTCTTCGCCGACTCCTCCGGCGGCAGTGCCCACAGGTGGGCGGGGTTGCCGTCGAACCACCCCATGTAGCGCTGGTAGACCGCCTTGACGTTGTGGGAGACCGAACCGTAGTAGCCGCGGGCGTGCCAGGCGCCCTCCAGGGCGGGAGGCAGCTGGATCCTCTCGGCGATCTCGGCGCCGGTGAGCCCCTGGTTGAGCATGCGCAGCGTCTGGTCGTGCAGGTAGGCGTACAGGTCGCGCTGCTGGGACAGGAACAGTGTGAGCTCCTCCGTGCCCCAGGTCGGCCAGTGGTGCGACGCGAACAGCACGTCGGAGCCGCCGGAGAACAGCTCGATGGCCTCCGTGAGGTAGTTCGCCCACACGTGCGGGTCCCGGACGAGCGCGCCGCGCAGCGTCAGCACGTTGTGCAGGGTGTGGGTGGCGTTCTCGGCCATGCACAGGGCCCGCCGGTCGGGGAGGGAGAAGTTCATCTCCGCGGGCGCCTCGGTCCCCGGGGTCAGCTGGAAGACGATCCGGACGCCGTCGACCACCACCTCCTGCCCGGTCCTGGTGACGTACGTGTTCGGCTCGATCAGGGAGATCGTCCCGGTGGAGGTGGTGGGCCCCAGGCCCGCGCCGATCTGGCCCGCGGCCCCCTTGGGCAGCACAGCCCCGTACATGAAGACCGATCGCCGGTTCATGGCGGTGCCGGCGTAGACGTTCTCCGCGACCGCGTGCTCGAGGAAGCCGGAGGGCGCGATGACCGGGACCTCCGTGCCGTCGGGGATCACCCCCCGTACCCCGCCGAAGTGGTCGGCGTGGGAGTGACTGTAGATCACCGCGGTCACCGGGCGTTCGCCGCGGTGCTCCCGGTACAGGGACAGTGCGGCCGCCGCGCACTCGACGGACAGCAGGGGATCGACGACGATGACGCCCTGGTCGCCCTCGACGAAGGAGATGTTGGACAGGTCGAAGCCCCGTACCTGGAAGATGCCCTCGCAGACCCGGTAGAGGCCGTGCTTGGCGGCCAGCTGCGACTGGCGCCACAGGCTCGGGTTCGCCGTGTCGGGCGCCTCGCCGTGGAGGAAGGCATAGGCGTCCAGGTCCCAGACCACCCGTCCGGCCCCGTCCGTGATCTGCGGTTGTGACGCCGTTCCGAGGAAGCCCTTGTCGGCGTTGTCGAAATCGGTCCGGTCGTCGAACGACGGCTGGGTCACAGAGGGTCTCCTTCGGAAGCTCGGGTCGGTGGCGCACCCACCCCATCCCCCGTCCGATGACGCCGAATCGTAGTCAAAGTATGGCTTTAGGTAATGATGGTGGGTTCGGCTCGGCGCCGGACACCCACTCGCATGGCGGCGCCGTGGCGCCGTTCGGGGCGGACCGCGCGGTCGGCTGCTACGGGGCGGGCGGCTCCGCAGGAGGGGCGCCGTCCGCCCTGCGCGCTAGGCTTCCCCGCCCTCGATCAGCCGCACGGCCCGCCCCCAGTCCTCGGAGTGGGTCAGCCACCGGAACAGGGGAAGCCTGCGGCGTTTGCCGTCCGCGGCCTCGAAGACGATTCGGCCGCCGTCGACCAGGAGGCGCTCACCCGGGCGGGTGGGGCCGATGTCCAGGCGGCCGACCCAGCCGGTCCCGCTGAGCGCGAGGCGGCCGTCGGAGTAGCGCGCCAGCTCGAAATGGTAGCGGCGCAGGTGCAGGGGGCCGACGATCAGCAGCAGGATCGCGACGACGATCATCGGGGCGAACGCTCCGGCGAAGAGCAGGAGCAGGTTGAGGACGAGCAGGGCCGCGCCCAGGACGATGAACGTCCAGCCGACGACCGGTGAATTGCGGGCCTGGAGCGTCTGTGAGGTCGTGCGCTTCTTCTCGGGCACGAGGGGATCCCTCCGGGGGAGTGATGGTGCCTCACCTTCCTCCCGCCGCCCGGGTTTGTCCAGACGTGTGGCCGGGGTCGGCTCAGGACTTCCCGGTCGGGCACGGGACCTATGCGGCCGGTGTGCTCATCACCGCACCGGTGAGCGACGGCTACGTGCGCTGTCGGGCCGTCCCGGCACTGCCGCCCCAGGCACCGGCCGTGGGCGCCCACCCCGCCGACGGTGCCGTGTTCAAGCCCGGCAACCGGGGGCGGACCCGTCAAGGCCACGCCCTACGGCGATGCGTCCCCGGCGGGACGGTGGGGGCAACGCCGGGCGGATGCAGCCGCGCAGGCCCGACCGGTGTCGTAGGTGCCGCTGCCCGCACGCACCCTCGGGTGCGGGCGGGCAGCGGGGCGGCTCAGACGAGGGGAGCCCGGTCGGCGTCCAGGACGTTGACGCCCTCCGCCTCCAGGATTTCCTCGAAGGCCGCCAGGGAGTCGCCCGTGACCAGGGCCGCCTCGCTCCGGTGGATCGGCAGCAGCCACAGGAACCGCGCGTTCCCCGCCTCCTCGGGCGCATGCTCCAGCGCCGGCCCGTAGGGGTAGGGCGGGCTCACCAGCAGGTGGTCCATGCGCGATCCTTCCGCCCACGGGCCGCCGACGTCGATCACCGAGCCGACGTCGAGCCGGTACTCCTCGAAGGAGTGCAGGTGGCCGACCACGGCCAGGGTCTCGGAGTGGGCCGGGTCCTCGTCCGGAGCCATGAGGAAGAACTCGGTGCCGCCCCCGCTCTCGTGGACGGACGAGCCCACCGTCACGTAGACCCAGCCCTCGCCCTCGTCCCTGGGCGCCACCCGGTACGTGGCGAAGCCCGGAACCCGGTCGAGAAGGGGCGCCTCCGCCCAGGTGGCGTCCTCCACGGCGTGCCCCTGCCAGAAGTCCCGGACGTGCCTCTCCAGCGCGCGGATCCGCGCGTCCTCCCCGGTCGCCAAGGAAACCGACCCTCCGTCGTCGTGCCTTCGGTCCCCGGAGCCGCTGAGGCCCCGGATCGCCCGATACGTGGATGTTCCGAGCGGCCAGACTACGGCTTCCCGACGCCCTCCGGTGCGGGGGAGTCCGTCCCGGACGCGTCCTGGCGCACGCGCTTTTCGGGGTGCCTCGGCAGTGCCGAGTAGACGGCCGTCGTGCTCAGCAGCAGCCCGGTGGCGAAGTACATGATGTACACCGCCCACCCCGGGTGCGCCAGGAGTCCCAGGAGCACGGCCGCGAGAAGCAGCGGCACCACGGTCAGCAGCAGTGACCACCCCACCCGGCCGCCGCCGTGCGTGTCGGCCAGGCGGCCTCCCAACGCGCACAGGGGTATGACCAGACCCAGGAGCTGTACGGGCGCGTAGACGATCTGGACCGCCGTGGTCAGCATCATGGTCCCGTAGTGCAGCTGCGGAAAGGCCGTCATGAACGCCATCAGCAAGGCGAACAGGACCACCCAGTGGACCACGAGCGCGATCAGCCACCGCAGTGCCCACAGGGTCCTTCTCAGCCGCGGAGTCATCCGTACCGTGTTCCGCACCAGTGGTCTGCCTCTCTCGGTGGAGCGCGATGCCCCGAACGTCGCATCGGGGACCGCCAGGGGTCGGAAACGGCGCGGGCGTGCCGCGGGCCTCCTCTGCGGGAAACCCTAGACCGGGGTCTCACGCGGCCCGAACCGGGTCCGAAGCGGAGACAAGCACCGGACCCCGGCCCAGTTCTCCGAACTGTTCGAGGCCTTCGGTCGAACCTCGTCGTGCCGGGCAGCGGTGTGAGCGTCGCCGAGGGCGTGCTCGCCCGACCGCACCCACCAGGTTCCTCCGGGGGAGGGCTCGGGGCCCGGGAGGCGACCGCGCCCCGGTCCCGCGCCACCACGGCGTGTTTACACCGAAGGGCTGAAACGAGGCAAAAGCGAACGAGACATCACAGCAGTGCATTCATCTGTTAACAAGCGTGTCTTCTACCGCCGTTAACGTCTCGTTCCACTGCGTGCTTGGCTGCAAAGTGGCACCAGGAGGCAGAAGGAGGAGTCGTGTATGCCGTTGGACCACAACATGTCCGACTCCTCACGCAAAGCGATCGAGGTCCTCACCGGCATCCAGGTCCCCAGAGCCGGCATCAACAACCTCGG